>JBPOIZ010000084.1:0-31367 GCA_052034115.1 Actinomycetota bacterium | reverse complement strand
AGCGGAAGTTCCTGCGCCACCCTCTGGAGGAGTTGCAGGAAACGATGCAGTTGGCCCACGGTGACCACCGACAGGCCGCGTCCGACGAGAGCGGTGTTGGCGTCGTTCCATTCGGGCCGCTGGGTGTTCATCCAGATGCCACCGTCGGGGACGAAGATGAAGAGTTTGGCCGCGAGCAGGATGAGCAGCTTCTCGGTCAGGCTGGACCGCACGAGTTCTCCGCCATCGTCGGTGACCAGCCGACCGTCCCCGCCGAGCTCTGCCACCCGTTCCATGGCCCGTGCGTGCCGCGGCTCGTCGAAGGTGACCGAGTCCTGCGGGTCGACGAGCAGTTCGGCATACGTCGCGAGGGAGTAGGGCACGTCAACGTGGACGAACTGCTCGGAGCGGGCCATCTCCGCGAGGCGCTGCGGGTGCTGATGGACCAGCAACTCGAGCAGCCGGCCGAGGTAGACGATCTGGTGGTCGCTCCAGTAGCCGATGTTGGACCAGGGGTTCTCCGGCTCGGGGACCTCCCAGTCCACCCCAGAACGAGAGATCCGGTAGGGGTTGTAGCCGTCCCGGGTGGTGGCGTTGAGGAAGGTGCGCACGAAGCTCTCGGTGTACGCCGGGAAGGACCAGGCGAGGGCTTCCCAGTTCTGGAAGATGTCCCGCCAGTTGCCCTGGTAGTCGACGAGTCGCTGCCCCTGCTCGTCGGTGACCCGGATGTCGAACCGGTTCCACGGCCGGCTCGGATCGCCGTGTCGTCGGCTGAAGGTCAGCGGGAGCACCTGGCGCAGGAGGCGGCGCAGATCGGGGTCGACCTGGGCATCGGCCAGCGCCCGCAACTGTGGGATGGACACCGACTCCGGGAGCGCCTCCAGCTCGGCGCGGTGTCGCTGCAGGAGGGGCTGGTTGCGCAGGCCCACGAAGCGCAGCACTTCGCGCTTCTGCACGGCGTAGCCACAAGCGGGCATCCCCCCGCGCATGACGTTGAACAACACGTTGGCGGCGTGATGGGTGGTCGCCACTTCGTCGCCGCCGCGTTGCAGCCCGTCGCTGGACCCGACGACGGCACGCAGTTCCTCGGCACTCGCGAGAGCGTCGCGGTCCACCTCGGCGAGGACCGCGTCACCACGATCGGCGCGCTCGGCGATCAGGTCTGCGACCTGACCACCGTCCAGACCCGTGTCGAGCACGGTGACCCACCGGCTGGTGGCGCCGGGCTCGACCGCAACGGTGGCCAGGGCCAGGTGCGCCCCGCGCTCGCCACGCACCCGAGACGGTGCGACGATCGGCACGCCCCGGCGGAACCGGTCGACCTCGCGATCGCCGATGAGCACTGCCTGGGTCGCCAGCCCGGCATGCCAGGCCACGGTGGCCCGCAGGCTTTCGTTGGCCTCGGCGAGATCGGTCAAGCCAGCACTCATCGAGTGGACACTCACACCGGCCTGGCCGACATACTCGACCTGCTTGTAGGCATCGAGCAGCGGGCTGAGGCGGCCCTGGACGGTCGACGAGGCCCCGCTGGGAAGGATGTTGTGACACCCATCGAGCACATCGAGCTCCAGGCGGGCACTGGTGAGGTTCTCCACGCTGACCTCACGGACCAGCCCGAAGCGTTGGGACGCCCGCCACGCCTCGCGCCAGCGCAGCCCCAGGTCGGCGTGGGTTTCCTCGAAGACGATCAGATCGCCGAGGTCGCTCTTGACCAATGCCGCGCCGGCGCCCTCCTCCGGGAACCCCATCCCCCAGTGCAGCGGCTCCCACACGACGACCCCAGCCGCCGAGCGGACCCGCACCACGGAGCGCGACCCCGACGCGTGCGCGGTGTCGACCAGCTTGTCCTCGGTCACGTAGGGAAAGATCGCCGCGTCGGGGTGCCGGCGGCCAGCGGTCACCCCGCCGGTGCTCGTGAAGAAGGCCCATACGTCGGTCGCGCTGGTGAGGGACATCAGGAACGGCGCCATCGACGAGACCGCGTCGAGCCGGTAGCACCGGCGCCCGGCAAGGTCACCAAACGGCGCACCGGGCGACAGCGTCGTGGCGTCGGGTTGTTCGGGCGGCACGAGGTCATCCTTCTGAGGTCTCAGAGAGCGCTTTCTCCGCAAGAGTGCAGGGCTTTGCCCGCGGAAGCAAGGCGAGCGCCCGACCCGCGCTGGCGGTGGACTGCGGTCTCGATCACGTTTCGGCAACGGAACCTTGACACGACCACCCAGCCATCTGCCACTCTGAGAGAGCGCTCTCTCAGCCATGGCGGCCTCTCCGCTCGTGGCCAGGGCATACCGGCACAGCGGACTAGTCGGAGGACACCATGAACAGTCGTAGGACCGGCGCCGTCGGCGCCGTCATCATCGGTCTCGCCCTGGCGGGGTGCTCATCGAGCACCCCGGCGGCGACCCCCTCAGGCGGAGCGGACGGGGGTGGCAAGGTCACCCTCACCGTGGCGACGTTCAACGAGTTCGGCTATGAGGACCTCATCAAGGAGTACATGACGGCCAACCCGAACGTCACCGTCACCCAGAAGAAGGCCGCGACCTCGAACGAGGCGCGCGAGAACATGAACACCCGACTCGCCGCCGGCGCCGGGCTGTCCGACATCGAGGCGGTCGAGGTCGACTGGCTGCCCGAGTTGCTCCAGTACCCGGACAAGTTCGTCGACCTGAACTCCGACGCGGTCAAGGACCGCTGGCTGCCGTGGAAGGCGGCGCAGGCGACGACCACCGACGGCAAGCTCATCGGCTACGGCACCGACATCGGCCCCGAGGCGATCTGCTACCGCGCCGACCTGTTCAAGGCGGCCGGCCTGCCGAGCGACCGGGCCGGGGTCAAGGAGTTCCTCGGGACGACGTGGGACGACTACTTCGCCGCCGGCAAGCAGTTCGCCGCCAAGTCCAAGGTGCCGTGGATGGAGTCCTCCGGCGCGATCTACCAGGCCATGATCAACCAGGTGGCCAACCCGTACGAGCAGGCCGACGGCACCGTCATCGCGACGACGAACGCCGAGGTCAAGGCCATCTACGACACGGTCCTCAAGGCATCCTCGGACGGCCTATCCGCGCACCTGGCGCAGTGGTCGGACGACTGGACCTCCTCGTTCCAGAAGGACGGCTTCGCCACCATGGTCTGCCCGAGCTGGATGCTCGGCGTCATCAAGGGCAACGCGGCCGACGTCAAGGGCTGGGACATCGCCGACACCTTCCCCGGTGGCGGCGGCAACTGGGGCGGCTCGTTCCTCACCGTGCCCACCCAGACCGCGCACCCGGAGGAGGCCAAGGCGCTGGCCGCCTGGCTGACCGCGCCGGAGCAGCAGATCAAGGCGTTCAAGGCCAAGGGCACGTTCCCCAGCCAGGTCCAGGCCCTGAGCAGCACCGACCTGACCAGCGTCAAGGACCCGTTCTTCGCCGATGCTCCCACCGGCGAGATCTTCGGGACCCGCGCCAAGGCCGTCACCGTCGCACCGTTCAAGGGCCCGAAGTACTCGGGGATCAACGACGCGATGCAACAGGCGATCTCCCGCGTGGACATCGACAAGACCGACTCCCCCGAAGCGTCCTGGGAGAAGTTCGTCTCTGCGGTGCAAGCCCTCGGCTGACCCGTGACGCGACCCGGGGGCGCCAGCAGACTCGGCGCCCCCGGGTCGCACAACCCCTCCTAGCCCTGCTCCCAGGATCGAGGTCTCGATGTCCGTCAGCACCGACTCGGGGACGACCAAACGCACCACCGACGGCCCGGCCCCACGACGCATCGCCTTCCGCCAGCGGCTCAGCCGCTGGGACGTGAAGCTCTCCCCCTACCTCTACATCTCCCCCTTCTTCCTCCTGTTCGCGGCGGTCGGCCTCTTCCCGCTGCTCTACACCTTCTGGGTGTCGATGCACGACTGGAACCTCATCGGTGGCCAGGGCAAGTTCGTCGGACTGGGCAACTACACCCACGTCCTGGGCCAACCGGTGTTCTGGACCGGCCTGCGGAACACCTTCAGCATCTTCCTGCTCTCCGGGGTCACCCAGACGCTGGCGGCGCTGATCCTCGCGGCGGTCCTCGACCAGAACATCCGCGCCAAGACCTTCTGGCGGATGGGTGTGCTCCTGCCGTATGTCGTGGCGCCGGTCGCCGTCGGCGTGATCTTCAACAAGATGTTCGCCGACCAGTCCGGGCTCTTCAACAGCCTCCTCAGCAAGGTCGGCCTCGGCCCGATCGGTTGGCACTCCGACGTCCTGTCCAGCCACATCGCCATCGCGACGATGGTCAACTTCCGGTGGACCGGCTACGTCACCCTGATCTTCCTGGCCGCGATGCAAGCCATCCCGCGCGAGGTCTATGAGGCCGCCCTGCTCGACGGGGCGAACCGGTGGCGCCAGTTCTGGTCGATCACCGTGCCGATGCTGCGTCCCACGATCATCTTCGTCGTCATCACCGCCACCATCGGTGGTCTGCAGATCTTCGACGAACCGCGGGTGTTCGACCAGAGCGGACTCGGCGGCTCGGACCGGCAGTGGATGACGATCACGATGTACATCTACGAGCTCGGGTGGGGCCCCCAGAAGAGCTTCGGGCGCGCCGCGGCGGCCTCGTGGATCCTCTTCCTCATCATCATCGCCGTCGGGATCCTCAACTTCGTCCTGACCCAGCGGATCGCCTCGTCGGACGGCAAGAAGGCCAAGGCGGCCGCCCCCGCCAAGACCGCGACCACGGAAGGAGCGGCGGCATGAGCTCCACGCCACTCGTCGAAGGCCTCGCCGGCAAGGGCGCGGCCCGCCATACCAAACGCCGGTCGGTGACCGGGCGCCCCGGATGGGTGACCTACGCCATCCTCACCGTGGTGCTTCTTGCCTCCGCGTACCCGCTGTACTACTCGTTCCTCCTCGGCTCGTCGGACGCGACCACCATCGCCCGCAACCCCATCCCGTCGCTCATCCCACAAGGCAACTTCGGGACCAACGTCAGCCGGGTCATCAGCTCGGACATCCAGTTCTGGAAGGCCGTGTTCAACAGCGCGATCATCGCGATCATCACCGCACTGTCGGTGGTCCTCTTCTCGACCCTGGCCGGCTACTCGTTCTCCAAGCTGCGGTTCAAGGGTCGTGCGCCACTGCTCGTCTTCGTCGTGGCCACCATGGCCGTGCCGACCCAGCTGAGCATCGTCCCGATGTTCATCCTCATGTCCAAGATCGGCTGGACCGGACGCATCGAGGCGGTCATCGTCCCGGGCCTGGTCACCGCGTTCGGGGTGTTCTGGATGACGCAGTATCTCGAGACGGCGCTGCCGTTCGAGCTGGTCGAGGCGGCCCGGGTCGACGGGTGTTCGATGATCCGGACCTTCTGGCACGTCGCGCTCCCGGCATCCCGGCCGGCTGCGGCGATGCTCGGGCTGTTCACCTTCATCGGCTCATGGACCAGCTTCTTCTGGCCGTTCATCGTGCTCGGCTCGGCCAACCCGTCGCTGCCCGTGGCCATCCAGCTGCTCCAGGCGTCCTACTTCAAGGACTACTCGCTCATCCTGGCCGGCGTGACCATCGCCGCGCTGCCGCTCATCGTCGTGTTCGCCTTCACCGGCAAGCACCTCGTGGCCGGTGTCATGGCCGGTGCCGTCAAGGGCTAGCCGGGCTGGCAGGTGAGGTTGTCCGCGGGGACGACGCCGTCGACGAAGTACCGGTCGACGGCGTCGTCCACGCACGAGGAACCGCGCTGGTATGCCGTGTGCCCGTCGCCTTCGTAGGTGATGAGCACCGCATTGTCGAGCTGGTCACGCAGCCGGACCGCCCACTCGTAGATCGTCGCCGGGTCCCGGGTGGTGCCCACCACGACGATGGGATCGCTACCGGTCGCCCGGGCCGGTGCCGGGGGCGGCGCCGCGTGCACCGGCCAGACGCCGCAGAGCACCGAGCCCCACGCCATCGAGCGGCCCCAGGTCGGTGAGACCGCGGAGAATTCGGTGATGTTGCGCCGGATGACGTCGAGATCAGCCGACGAGGGCTGGTCCAGGCAGCTGATGGCCGGGAACGCCTCCATCATGTTCGACTCGTAGCGCCCGGCCGAGTCACGGTCGACGTAGTAGTTCGCCAGGCCCACCAGGTCGGAGCCGTCCCCGTCGAGGGCCGCGCGCACCGCCTTCTCGAGCATCGGCCAGGAGTTCTCGTCATACATGGCGATCGTGAAGCCCAGCTGCGCCCACCCCTCGGTGAGCTCGGTGACGTCACCTTGGCCGCGCACCGGCAGCGGCACCGCATCGACCTCGTCGAGGAACGACGAGATTCTCGCCAGGGCGGCCTCTTCGGTGTCACCCAGCGGGCAGTCGCCCTCGTCGACGCACCAGCCGACGAACTGCCGGGTCGCCTCCTGGAAGCCCTTGGCCTGCCCCTTGGACAGGTCGTCGTAGGAGACGTCCGGCGGCAGTGCCCCGTCGAGGACGAACCGGCCGACCCGCTGGGGGAACAGGTCGGCATACGTGGCACCGAGCAAGGTCCCATAGGACGCGCCGAGGTAGTTCATCTTCTCGTCGCCGAGCAGCGAGCGCAGGATGTCCATGTCCTTGGCGGTCTCGATCGTCGAGATGTGCTTGATGACCTCGGGCTGCTCGGCGACGCAGGCCTGCGCAAACGCGCGCGCACGCTCGACGAACGCGCTCTCCTCGGCCGCGGTGTCCGGAGTGGGCTCGGCCCCCATGAAGGCGTCCATCGCGGCGTCGTCGTAGCAGTTGACGGGGGCACTGCGGCCCACGCCGCGAGGATCAAAACCGATGATGTCGAACGAGGTCTGCAGGTCGCGGCCGAGGATCGAGTTCGCGTACCTCGCGTAGTCGACGCCAGAGGCGCCCGGGCCGCCCGGGTTGAGCAGCAACGAGCCCTTGGCCGACCCACGCGCGGCGATCCGCAGGACGCCGATGGAGATCGTCGTCCCGGCCGGGTCGGCGTAGTCGAGCGGCACGCGGTAGGACGCACACTCCCCACCGCTGCACTTCTGCCACGACAACGCCTGGGTATAGAAGGACGCCAGGGCTTCCTGACCGGTCGGCACCCCAAGCGGGGTGCGGTCGGCCGAACGGCCGGTCGCATCGCCGCCGGCACCGCTCCACGGGAAGGTGCAGCCCGCGATGAGAAGGGTCGCCCCCGTTGCGGCGAACGCCTGACGCAGCGCACGCCTCGACCTCCATGCCGTCATGACCCGGAGGTTACCCCGAGGAGCGGGTCGGCAGCCGCAGCGACAACGACATCGCCTCCAGAGCGAGCAACGGAGCCACGTTGGCGTTGATGCGTTCCCGCGCGGTGCCGATCGCGTCGATGCAGCCGAGCAACTCCTGCGGCCGGAACGCCTGCGCGACGGCCCGGACCGGCTCGAGGACGTCCTGGTTGACCAGCGCGACGGGCGTGCCGACGTGCATGACGAGGGCATCGCGGTAGACCGACAGCAGGTCGAGCAGCGCACGGTCGATGACGTCGCGACCGAACCGGGTCGCGCGCGCCTTCTGCTCGCGCTCCAGCGCGCTGAGCTGAGCCCGGACGTGCGGCGGCTGGGTGCGGGCCGAGGGGTCGGCCCCCAGGGTCTGCACGAGCCGACTGCGCTCGGCGGCGTCTCGCTCGGTCGATGCGGCCGCGGTCTCCTCGTCGGCGATCGTCATCAGGTCGTGGGCGGCACCGATGGCGTCGCCGACCGAACGGATCTGGCCGGCCATGACGACGACGTCCCGACGCCTTATCCGCGCCCCTTCGTCGCGGGCCAGCCGACGGGCCAGCCCGACATGGCTCTGCGCGACACGAGCGGCATACATCGCCATCGGGGGCTCGATGCCGTCGCGCCGCACGAGCAGGTCCGCGACCGCCTCGACGGGCGGCGTGCGGAGCCGGACGCTGCGCGTGCGGGAGCGGATCGTGACGATGACGTCCTCGATGCTCGGGGCGCAGAGCAACCAGACGGTGCGTGGCGTCGGCTCTTCCAAGGCCTTGAGCAGGGCATCGGCGGCCCGCTCGGTCAATCGGTCGGCGTCCTCGACGAGCATGACCCGCCACCGCCCGACCGAGGGGCGCAGCCCGGCTTCCTGGACCAGGTCTCGGGCCTGGTCGACCTTGATGGACAACCCCTCGGTCGCCAGGACGCGGACGTCGGCGTGAGTGCCGTCCACGGCGGTGCGGCATTCCCGGCAGGTGCCGCACCCGCCGTCGGGACAGAGCAGCGCCGCAGCGAAGGCGCGCGCAGCCGTCGAGCGCCCCGAGCCTGGAGGGCCGGTGAAGAGCCAGGCGTGGGTCATCGCGGCCGGCTCGCGCACCGCCCGCCGCAGCGGCGCCAGCGTGGCCTCCTGCCCGACCAGGTCGTCCCACACGCTCATGGCGCCGACTCCGCCGTGGCGCCGGTCAGCAGCCGGATCATGCGCTCGCGCACCGCGGCGGCCAGCTCCTCCGGCGGTGCCCCAGCGTCCAGGACGAGGTAGCGCGACGGGTCACCGGCGGCGATGTCGAGGAAGTGCTGTCGCACCCGCGCATGGAACTCGTCGCGCTCGCGTTCCAGCCGGTCATGGACCGAACCGCGCCGCAACCGACCCACCTCGGGGGACACATCGAGCACCACGGTGAGATCGGGGAGCAGGTCGGCCACGGCCCAATGCTGCAACCGGGTGATCTCCGCGACGCCGAGGTCGCGACCGGCGCCTTGGTAGGCGATGGAGGAGTCGGTGTATCGATCGGTGATGACCATCCGCCCCGAATCGAGGGCGGGCCGCACGAGAGTGTCGGCATGGTGGGCCTTGTCGGCGGCGAAGAGCAATGCCTCGGCCCGCGGCGAGACATGGTCGCCATGCAGCACGAGGTCTCGGATCGCCCGGCCCAGCTCGGTGCCACCGGGCTGCCGCGTGACCAGGACGTCATACCCCTGCGCCGTGAGCCAATCCCGCAGCGCGGTGACCTGCGTCGTCTTGCCGGCCCCGTCCCCGCCCTCGAAGGCGACAAACAGCCCGCGCTCATGCGCAGCGGGCGGCGGTGAGGTCACACCCGAACTCTAGGCCAGGGGTAGGACGTCGCAGCGGCCGCGAGCCTCAGACCGGTGCGCGGGCTGGAACCGGCGGGGGATGGAACCAGGGGCTGGATCTGCGGCCGGTGATGGGACCGGCGTGGGACGCAACCGGGCAGGTGATGGAACCGGCGCGGTGATCGCGCCGTCCAAGGGGTATGTCGACCCAGCCTCGCCGGCGCGCCCGGCCCCGAGCCCTTGTCGCCACCGCCACTGTCACGGCCGCGCTGGGTGTCCTGGCCGCCTGTGGTTCGGCAGACCCGGTCCCTCCGTCGCCCGAGTCGACCGGTGGCATCGAGCTGGTCCGCGCCGACGTCGGACGGGCCGCGGCTAGACCGGCCGAGGCCGCCGCTGCCGTGGCCAGCGTCAACGGGCTCGGCGCCGACCTCTACCGGCGGCTCGCGGCCGCAGACCCCACGGGAAACCTCGTCTTCTCCCCCAGCAGCATCGCCACCGCCTTGGCCATGACCCGAGTCGGCGCCCGGGGCGCGACGGCCACCGAGATGGATCAGGTCCTCCACGTGGCCGACCCGACCGCGCTGCCGCAGAGCATGAACGCGCTGGACCAGGTGTTGGCCGGCCGCTCGGGGTCCTTCCCGTTCGGGGACTCGACCGTGGAGATCCTCGTGTCGACGGCGAACTCGCTGTGGGCGCAGCAGGGGCTGGCCTTCGACCAGGGCTTCCTCAAGACCCTGGCCTCGGCCTACGGAGCCGGGGTGCGCACGGTCGACTACCAGCAAGCCCCCGAGCCGGCCCGCGCGGCGATCAACGCCTGGGTGGCGGAGCAGACGAAGGACAAGATCACCGACCTGCTCGCCCCCGGCACCATCGACACGGCGACCCGCCTGACCCTGGTCAACGCCATCTATCTCAAGGCGCCATGGCAGTTCCCGTTCGCCAAGGAGCTCACCACTCCAGGGCCGTTCACCGATGCGACGGGCAGCACGGACACCGTGCCGATGATGCACCTGGGCGAGTCGATCCCCTATGCCTCGGGGAAGGGCTGGCAGGCGGTGGGGTTGCCGTTCGCCGGTGGTGGGCTAGAGATGGACATCCTCGTCCCGGACGCCGGCACGTTGGCCGCTTTCGAGAAGGGCCTGCGCGCCGACCGCCTCGACGCCATGGTCGGCGCCCTGCAGCAGCGCCCGGTGGTCCTGACCCTGCCGAAGTGGAAGGCCAAGACCTCGGTCGGTCTGACCGCCGCCCTCAAGGCGCTGGGGATGCCGACGGCCTTCACCGACGACGCGGACTTCTCCGGTATGACGACCGCCGAGCGCTTCCTCATCTCCGATGTGGTGCATCAGGCCACCATGACCGTCGACGAGGACGGCACCGAGGCCGCAGCGGCGACCGCGGTGATGATGGCCGGCACCTCGGCGCCCACGTCGCAGGTGACGCTCACCGTCGATCGACCGTTCCTTGTCGTCCTGCGCGACACCGAGACCGGTGCGGTGCTGTTCCTCGGCCGGGTGGCCCAGCCGTAGCGCCAAGCGCCGATCGGGGTCCGGTCAGTCGGCTGGAGCCCGCTCCGTGGGGTCGCCCGCCGCGTCGTCGAGGGCCTCCAGCTCGGGCAGCAGCTCGTGTCGATGCCGGAAGGTGTCGATGATCGTCAGAGCCGCCGCGGCGACCGGAATCCCGATGAGCGCACCGATCGGCCCGAACAAGCCAACTCCGACGAAGACCGAGCCGAGCGCCACCGCGGGGTGGACGTCCATCGTCCGGTTGCTCACCTTGGGGGTCAGCCAGTAGCTCTCGATCTGCTGGTAGACCGTGGCAAAGACGACGACCCACACGGCGTCAAGGGGGTCCCGGACGACGGCGAAGAGCGCCGGGACCGCGACACCGATGTAGGTGCCGACGATGGGGATGAACTGGCCGATGATCCCCACGAGCAGCCCGAGCGGCAGCCAGAAGGCAATGTCGATGATCCGGAAGAAGGTCGCGTAACACAGCGAGGAGATCGAGGCCAGGACGATCTTGGACACGACATACCCGCCGGTCTTCTCCACCGCGACCCCCCACACCGTGACGAGCACGGGCTGGAAGCGCGGCGGCAGGAACGAGCCGATCGTCTGGCGCAGTTTGATGCTGTCCGCCGACAAGTAGTAGGCGAAGACCAGGATCGTCACCACACCGAAGATGAAGGTCATCACCGCACCGAAGGTGCCCAGCAGGCCCCCACCGAACTGCTGGACCAGGCTGGCCAGCTTCTCCGGTGTCAACTCCAGGGCCGCGGAGATCTGGTCGGTGTTGAACGACGTCCCGAACCGTTCGTTGATCCACGTCACCGCCTGGCTGGCCACCGACGGGAAGTCGTCCTTCAACTGCAGGGCCTGGGAGACGAAGACACCGCCGAACAGGACGGCCAGGCCGGCCGACACTGCCAGGAGGGCGCCCAGGGTGATGGCGGCGGCCCCACCCCGCCGGATGCCGTGACGACCGAGCCACAGCACCATGGGCTCCATGGCGATGGACAGCAGCCAGGCGAGCATGATGAGCGAGAGGAACGAACTCAACGCACTGAAGGCCCACCCACCTGCGCTGAAGATGACCGCTGCGCCGAGCAGGACGAGCAGCAGGCGGGTCGCAGCGCCGGCCGTGATCGACCACCACAGCGGGCGATGCTCGCTGGATCCGTCCGCGTCGTGGGGTTGCGCGCCCAGGTGTGCCACGTGAGGAACTCTAGGCGCTGGCCCTGCGCCGCGGAACGACCGACCGACTTGACCCTCACGCCACGGGAGGGGTCACGCTAGGTGACATGACCGCGACGACACCGCACACTGCCACGGTGGGACACCTCACCGTTGGGCAGGTCGCCGAACAGTACGGCGTGACCGTGCGGACGTTGCACCACTACGACGAGATCGGGTTGCTCCGACCCAGCGAACGGACCGGGGCGGGCTACCGGCTGTATGACGCCACCGATCTGCAGCGACTGGCCTCGATCGTCGGCTACCGCCGCCTGGGCCTGCCGCTGGACGAGGTGGCCGACCTGCTGTCCGGCGAGGTGTCGGTGGTCGAGCACCTGCGTCGGCAACGAGAAGCGGTCACCGCCCGGCTGGGCGAGCTGTCCGAGCTCGTCGGCGCAATCGATCGAGCATTGGAGAACGCCATGAGCAGTTCACCCACCACCCCAGATGAGCTGAAGGAGATCTTCGGCGAGGGCTGGGACGAGTCCTACGCCGCCGAGGCCGAGCAGCGGTGGGGCAAGACCGACGCCTGGCGCCAGTCGGCGCGGCGCACGGCGCGCTACACCCGCGCGGATTGGGTTGCCGTCAAGGCCGAGGCGGCGGCGGCCACGACCGCGATGGCCGACGCGATGGCGGCAGGTGAGCCGCCGACGAGCCTGGCGGCCATGGCGGCTGCCGAGGCGCATCGCCGGCACATCCATGACCGGTTCTACGACTGTTCGTACGCCATGCACCGCGGGCTGGCAGACATGTACCTCGCCGACCCACGCTTCACGGCGACCTACGAGAAGATCGCCCCCGGCCTGGCGCAATACACCCGGGACGCGATCCACGCGAACGCCGACCGGCACGATCGGCCCTAGCCGACCGCGCGCCAGGATCACACCAGACCGTGGTCCCGGGCCCACATGGCAGCGCTGGTGCGATCGGCGACACCGATGTTGCGGAAGATGTTGGCCAGGTGCGTCTTGACCGTCCGGTCGCTGATCCCCAAGGCCCGCGCGATCTGCTTGTTCGCCAGCCCCTGAGCGACCAGCGCCAGCACTTCGCGTTCCCGCGAGCTCAGCGCCGACGTCGTCGGTGCGCCAACTGCCCCAGCCGCGTCGGGACGTGGGGGCTGGGCGGAGCCCGCGACAGCCCCACTGCGGCCGGGCAGCAGGCTGCGCGCCATCCGCGGATCGATGGGGGCGTGGCCGGCGGCCGCGGCACGGACCGCTGCGACCACGTCGTCAGGGTCGCTGTCCTTGATGAGATATCCCACGGCACCGGCGGCCAGCGCCGCCGTGAACCGTTCCTCCTCCAGGTATGACGTCAGCGCCACGACGTTGACCGCCGGCGCCTGGTCGGCCAGACGAGCGGTGGCCTCGACGCCGTCCATCACCGGCATCGACAGGTCCATGAGCACGACATCCGGCTGTGCCGCGACGACCGCGGGCACCGCGTCCGCGCCGTTGCTCGCCTCCCCGACGACGTCGATGTCGGCAGCCAGGTCGAGCAGGGCCCGCAGGCCGGCGCGGACCAGCTGGTGGTCATCGACGAGGAAGACCCTGATCGTCATACCTGATCCTCTCGCTGGTGTGACACCGTCGCGCGCCACCAGGTCCCACGCCCGGCAGCGGAGGCGACGGCCAGATCCGCACCGACCTGCGCCGCGAGATCCCGCAGCACGTGCAGCCCGAAGTGGCCCTCCTCCGGCGTGGCGAGGACTTCGGCCGGGTCGAAGCCGATGCCGTCGTCGCGCACCTCGACCACCACGGCGCCCTCGGCCTGCCGCACGACCACGTCGACCCGGCTCGCCTGGGCGTGGTTCGCCGTGTTTCGGAGGGTCTCCTGCACCAGGCGGTAGGCGAATCGTTCGCCCCCCTCGTCGAGCTGCGCCACCGCCGCCGGGTCGAGCTCGAGGTCGACGGGCACCCCGCGGGCGGTCATCGAGGTGGCCAGGTCGGCCAGTGCGGCGGCCAGGCCGGCTCGCGCCAACGACGACGGGTAGAGGTCGACCAGCAGCGAGCGCAGGCTGCCCACCGTCGCACGGACGGTTCCCACGGCGTCCCGAATCTCCGCCGCGAGGTCCTCCCGGCCGTCTGCGGCGGCCAGTTGGGCGGTCCGGGACACCTTGTAGGACGTGGCGACCAACTCCTGCACCGGGCCGTCGTGCAGTGTTCCGGCCAGGCGACGGCGTTCCTCCTCCGAGGAGGTGACCGCGCGGTGGAGCAAGAACTCGCGTTGGGTGGCCGCCGTCCGCAGCTGTCGCACCAGGCGCCACAGGATCGGTGCGAGCAGCACCCCGAAGAGCACCATCGAGGTGGTCAGCAGACCGGCGATGGCACGCCATAGTTGCCCGGCGCGTTCGGCGATCGGTCCGTAGCGGCTGTAGACCTCGAAGAGGAGCTGACGCCCGGTGTCGGTCCAGACCGGCCGGTAGGCCTCCAGAAGCGGTCCCATAGCCCGTTCGAACTCGTTCTCCGAGGCCGCGGCGTCGGTGACCAGCGCTCGAGTCGAGGGGCGCGCGAGCGCGGCCCGTTTGTCCGGGCCCAACGGAAAGACCTGCCCGATGAGGCGGGGTTCGTCGGCGTAGACGATCCGGCCTTCCGGGGTCCACAACTTGACCCGGACGACATCGTGCGGGAGCACCGAGGTGCGCACGGCGGCGTCGAGGCGAGCCAGCGCGTCCGGGTCACCGGCGACGACAGCATCGGTGAGCACCGGTTGGACGACGGCGTCAGCGAGCAGGTCGACGCTGTTCGCCCCCGAGTGGATCGCGTCGCGCTCGGCCAACCGACCAGCGGCATAGGCGCCGCCCAGACCCACGAGCAGCAGGACGACCACCGCGGTCAGGGCCATCTGGGCGATGATGCGACGCGGAGCAGGCACCTCGGCGATCGGCAGCGGGGCACCGCGTCCCGATTCCCAGACCCTGGTCCAGGGCAGGTCAGGTGTCAGTGGACGATCCCTTGGTCGGGGCCGGCGATGAGTCGTCGTGACCTCCGGGGTCCTCCGACGAGGTCGGACGCGGGCGCTCCTGCTCGTCGTCGTCCTTGTCGTCGTCCTCGGAGGGCTGATCCTCAGGGCTGTCGTCGGGCTGCTGGTGGGAACCCGTATCGGTCGGCGAGGGGCTTGGCCGCTGCGCCGGCACCGCGTCGTCGTCCCGCTCGTCGCCCTCACTCTGCGCCGAGGCATCGTCGTGCCCGGCCGACGAGGGGGTGGCACGGTCGTCGCCGTCGTCCTGTTCGTGGCTGGTCGAGGGTATCGGCGTCGGTTTGTCGTCGCTGTCCTCCGCGACGATCTCGACGGGGCCTTGGGGCACCCGGACCGGCACGTCCTGCGAGAACGACTCGTTTCCCCAGACCCCGGCGACCGCCGGCACCAGGGCGAGAACGGCGGCCGCGGCGACGATGGACCGTCTCATCGAGCCTCCCTCCTGACACACGCCAGGGCTACTGTCTCGCGGCCCGCGAGCCGACACCATACGACACGTGGGCTAGTACCGATGGCCGCAGGATGCTCGACCAGGCTGCCCGGAGGCGGCCCCGCACTGACCGGCAGCCCTCGCGGTGCTCCTCGTTCTGAATATTCTTCGGGACTATTGCACACAGGCCGCAGGAGATCCGACTCTGGTGCCGACAAGTGAAGGAGTCGTTGATGATCGCCACTCTCGCCGTGCACGCTGGTCGCGAGGACCTGCCCGCCCTCGGCTGCCATGTCCCCCCGCTCGACGCGTCGAGCACGTACCCGCTGCCCAGCGTGGGTGCCGGCGGTGCGGCCTACGAGCAGATGGCCACCGGTGGCCGACCGCGTCCGGACGACTCCCTGGTCTACCAACGTCTGTGGAACCCCAACGTCGCGCGGTTCGAGGACGCCCTGGCGGCGCTCGAAGGCTGCGACGAGGCCGTGGCGTACGCCTCAGGCATGGCCGCCATGACCGCGTGCCTGCTCGCCACGGTCTGCGCCGGGCGCCCGCACGTCGTCGCGGTCCGTCCGTTGTATGGCGGCACCGACCACCTCCTGGCCACCGGGCTGCTCGGGACGAGTGTCAGCTGGGCGACGCCGAGCACGGTGGCGCAGATGCTGCGACCGGACACCGGCCTGGTCATCATCGAGACCCCCGCCAACCCGACCCTGGACCTGGTCGACATCGCCGACGTCGTGGCCCAGGCCGGGGACGTGCCGGTGCTCGTCGACAACACCTTCGCGACGCCGATCCTCCAGCGGCCCCGAGAGTTCGGCGCCACGCTGGTGCTCCACTCGGCGACGAAGTTCATCGGCGGCCACGGCGACCTCCTCGGCGGCGTCGTCGCCACCACACCGCAGTGGGCCTCGCGGCTGCGTCAGGTCCGGGCCCTGACCGGTGCGCTGATGGCGCCGGTCACGGCATACCAGTTCCACCGCGGGCTGCAGACCTTGCCGGTGCGGGTCACCGCCCAACAGGCCGGCGCCGCGCGGGTCGTCGAGTGGCTCGCGGCGCACCCAGGCGTCGAGCGCGTCTACTATCCGGGCGTGGACGACCCGACCGGGTTGGTCGGGCGCCAGATGTCCGGGCCCGGGGCCATCCTCGCCTTCTCGGTCGTCGGCGGGTATGACGCGGCCGCCGCGGCGGCGCAGCGGTGCCGGCTCATCACCCACGCGGTCTCGCTCGGCGGTGTCGACTCACTCATCCAGCACCCGGCGGCGTTGACACACCGTCCGGTGGCTGCCGAGGCCAAGCCGGACGCAGGGATCCTGCGCCTCTCGGTCGGCCTCGAGGACCCCGCCGACCTCATGGCCGATCTGGCGCAGGCGCTGCCCCTTCACGCGGCGGACCTTCGGGTGAGCCACGCGGCTGAGCGGTCTTAGCCTTCGCCGGTCAGGTGTTCTCGCGCCCACAGGGCGGCGCTGGTGCGGTCGGCCACGCCGATCTGGCGGAAGACCTTGCCCAGGTGAGCCTTGACGGTGCGCTCGCTGATGCCCAGCTGCCGGGCGATCTGCTTGTTGGCCATCCCCTTGGCCACCAGCGCCAGGACTTCACTCTCGCGGGGGCTGAGCGGTTCGTGAGGCGAACTGCCCGAGCTGTGCCCAGAGCCGGGCAGCAATGCCTGGGCAACCCGCGGGTCCAGCGGCACGTGACCGGCCGCGGCCTGTCGCACCGCCGCCACGACGTCTCGCGGGTCACTGTCCTTGAGCAGGTAGCCCACCGCCCCCGCGGCGACCGCGGCCTGAACCCGCACCGGGTCGGCGAACGAGGTGAGCACGACGACCCGGGTGCTGGAGCCCCGAGCGCGCAGCCGGCGAGTGGCCTCGACGCCGTCCGTCTTGGGCATCGACAGATCCATCAAGGTCACATCAGGCGCGGCGTCCAGGACGACGGCGACCGCGCTGTCCCCGTCGGCGGCCTCGGCGACGACGGCGACATCGCCGACGGCCTCCAGCAGCGCCCGCATCCCGGCCCGGACGAGCTGGTGGTCGTCGATGATCGCGACGGTGATCATGTGGCGGTTCCTTCGCTGGGTGGGATGGTCAAACGCCAGGCCGTCCCGGCGTCGGGTGCCGAAGCGACGTAGAGCGCGGCTCCGCGCGCGGCAGCCGTGTCGACGAGGCTGCGCAGCCCGAGGTGTCCGCTGGCGGGTGAGCTGAGCACGGAAGGGACATCGAAACCAACCCCGTCGTCGACGACGTCCAGCACGACCGAGGCCCCGGTGATGGACAGGGTCAGGCTGACCCAGGTGGCCTCGGCGTGCGCCGCGACGTTCCGCAGGCACTCCCGGGCGGTCCGGTAGACCAGTCGGCCGTCGGAGGGGTCCAACTCGGCCGCAGCCCGCTCGTCGAGACGCAGCTCCACATCGACCCCGCGGGAACGCAACGGGGCGCTCAGATCGGTCAGAGCGGCGTTCAGACCAGCGGCGGTCAGGCTCGCCGGGTAGAGATCGACGAGCAGAGACCGCAGTGTGCCCACGGTGGATCGCACCGCCTGCTCCGCCCCCCGGATCGAGTGCGCGAGGTCGGGCTGTCCCGCTGAGCCGGCTCGCTCGGCCGCCCCGGCCACGGCGTAGGCGCTGGCGACGAGCTCCTGGACCGGGCCGTCATGAAGGTGCAAGGCGATGCGTTGCCGCTCTTCCTCTGAGGCGTCCACAGCCCGCTGCATGAGCGTCTCGCGTTGTTTGGAACCGGCCCGAAGTCGACTCACGAGATGGTAGGCCAGCGGCGCCAGGAGGGTCACGAGGAGCAGCACGGTGGTCACCAGCAGGCCGGTCAGACCCTTGCGCAGTTCGGCGGCCCGGGCTGCTACCGGCGCGTAGTCGCCATACACCTCGAACATCAGCTGGTCACCGTTCGGCGTCCAGATCGGGCGGTAGACCTCCAGGAGGCGACCCTCCAGGCGCTCGAGCTCGTTCTCTGCCTTGGACAGGTCGGACACCTCGGCCCGGGTCTGCGGGCTCGCGAGCACCTCTCGCTGCTCGTCGTCGAGCGTGAACGTGCGCCCGATGAGCTGCGGGTCATCCGCGTAGACGATCGTCCCGTCCGGGCGCCACAGCTTGACCCTGACGATGTGGTTGGGCAACACCGAACGGCGGACCACCTCGTCGAGTCGGGCCACCGACGCCGGGTCGGAGCGGACGATCCTGTTGTCCAGGACCGGCTGCACGACGAACTGGGCCAGCATGTTGGCGGTGTTGGCGGCGTCGTTGACCGCCTCTCGCTCGGCCAGCTGGCTCGAGGCGTAAGCGCCTCCGACGGTGACCACGCCCACCAGAACAGCGGCCACCGCGAGCAGTTGCGCGACCACCCGGCGCATCGACGGGACGTGCGTCGCCGCCGAGGTCGCGGTGGTTCCGGTGAGCCGGACGAACTCGGGCAACCCACCCGGTGCCGCCGTGTGGGGCTCGGGGGCAGCGGCCGGGGTGGGGGCGTGGGTGTCCAGTGGTCTGCCCGTCATCTCGTGGGGCGTCAGCCGCGCCCGCTGCGGTCGTCGCCACCGTGGCGCGAGCCGGAACCGCTGCCGTCGTCATCCGAGCCGGACCGGCTGCTGTCGTCGTCCGAGCCCGACCCGCTCGAGCCGTGGTCGTCACCGGCATCGTGCGTCGCCGGGTCATCCGCACCATGTCCGCCCGAGCCGTGGTCGTCACCGGCATCGTGCGTTGCCGGGTCATCAGCGGTGGGCATGCCGGCCGTCGCCGACGACGTGGGGGCAGTGGCCGACGGCCGGGGCGCCGTCGCCGACGACGTGGGGGCCGTGGCCGAGGACGTCGGCGATGTCACGGGGATGTTCTGGGCGAGGGACTGATTGCCGAGAAGCCCGAGGGCGGCGGGCACCAAGGCACCCACGGCCACCAGGGACCAGGTCAGCTTCTTCATCGTTCGGCCTCTCGTTCGAAGGAATTGTGGCAGTCGGTGAGGTCAGCCGGGGAAGACGACGGACCCGCGGCACACCTCGCCGGTCGGGGTGTAGGTCGCCACCGCGGTGATGGTGTCGCTTCCGGCGGTGTTGGTGATCCGACGGGCGAAGGTGAACGAGCCGCTCGGCGCCGTCGTGGTGGCGCTGCCGGAGGCGACCCGGACACCGTCGTTGTTCAGGCGCACCGACCAGGTCTGCCCGACCCGGTTGGAGTCGACCTCGTACTCGACCTCGATGCGCCCGTTGTCGGCCTTGGCCTTGAGCTTCCACGTCGACGCGATCGAGCACTTGCCCGAGGTGCGCACCTCGACCCCCTTGGCCGAGCTGGCCGGGGCGAGAAGCAGGCCGGTGGCGGCCAGCGCAGCAAGGGTGGTTCCGGCGGTGAGGGTACGAATGCGGTTCATGACGTTCTCCTTGTCGGTGTCGTATGCCGAGGTCGGGGGCGGCCTCTTGTCACGACAGCCTGCGGGAGAACCGAGGGCAGCCACTATTGGGCGATGGTCGTAGCACTGGTGGCCGATGGTGCTGCCACCGCGTCCGCGGGGGGCTAGTGCCAGCTCTGGTGGTCCGCTCCCCCGGGCAGGTCGGCCAGCGGGTCGTAGGGCGTGCGCGTGACCCGGAAAGAGGCGAGGTCGAGCCAGATAGCCGCGCCGTCGCGGACCGCCTGGAGCGGCTCCCCGAAGAAATACCCCGACTGCCCGATCCAGCGATCCGGCCCGTCCGGGACGAACCGGGTCACCCGGCCGTTGCCGACGACAGTCAGGTCGAGCGCACCGCCGGATGCCGCCGAGATGAGATAGGTCATGGTGCCCCAGTACCACGTACCGACCAGATCGAGCACCGCAGCGTGCGACGGATCGGCCGCAAATGGCGCCGGTGGTGCCGGCTCGCGCGACTCCAACACCTCGACGAGCGCGGCCACGCCGCCGAAACCACCGGTGCCCGAGCCGAGGGCCACGACCACGTCGCCGGTGTCGGCGCAGAAGCGCAGCTCGCTGGTGAAGCCGGGCACCGACCCGGTATGCCCCGCATATCGACGCCCGCCGAGATTGACGACCTGCAGACCCAGGCCGTGGCCACCGGTCCACGGCTGCCCGGGGTGGTCCGCGACCGCCCACGGGCTGCGCATCTGGGTCAGCAGCTCTCGGCTGAGCGGCCCGTCGCGCCGGCCGGCCAGGAACGAGCCCCAGACCGCCAGATCGGCGACCGTGGACCACAGCTCACCCGCGGCCCCCATCGCCCGGTAGTCGGGCACTGGTTCGCGGTGCAGCAGGTCGGCATGCGGGTGCACCGCCCAGCCCACCGCCGCCATCGAGGAGTCAGGCACCCTCCCGGTGCCGCGGAGCCCGAGCGGGCGGATCACCTCGCGGGCGAGCACCTCGTCCCAGGGCCGCCCATGAACCGTCTCGAGCAGGCGGCCCAGGACGGCATACCCGACGTTGCTGTAGTGGTAGGCGCGCCCGGCCGGTAGCCGGCGCGTCATGCCCGCAGCGGTGAGCTCGTCCCAGGTCCGGCCATCGCTACGCTCCCACCACGCGCCATCGGTCTCGGCCTGCAGCCCGGAGGTGTGGCTCAGCACCTGCGCGATGGTCGCCTCCGCACCTGGCGCGTCCGGCACCACCGTCCCGACCGCGTCGCCGAGGTCGAGTCGTCCTGACTCGACGAGCCGCAGCACCGCCACCGCAACGAACGTCTTGGTGATCGACGCGATCCGGTATGCCGTGCCAGCCGTAGGGGTGGCACCGCCGCGGCCATCCACCGACCCGGCGCCGTGCCACCACACCACCTCACCATCCCGAGCAGCAGCCGCGACGAGCGAGGGCTGGCGGGCCGCGGCCTGGGTCTGGGTGACCCAGTGACTCAGCGCCCGACGGGTGGAATCTGCCAGCATCACGACGAGCGACGCGGGGCGGCCCGCTTGGCGGTGCCTGTTCGGGTGGTGGCCCGGGTGGTCGACCGGGACGTCGACTTCTTGGCCGCGGTGCGCTTGCGAGTCACCGGGCCACGGGCCCGCTTCTCCGCGATGAGCTCGAAGGCCCGATCCGGCGTGATCGACGCCGGGTCGTCGTCCTTGCGCAGCGTCGCGTTGGTCTCACCATCGGTGACGTACGGGCCGAAGCGACCGTCCTTGACGACGACCGGCTTTCCGGACACCGGGTCGGCGCCGAGCTCGCGCAGCGGTGCGGCTGCCGCCGACGCCCCACGTCCGCGGGTTTTCGGCTGGGCGTAGATGGCCAGCGCCTCCTCGAGCGTGACGTCGAAGAGCTGCGCCTCGGCGGTGAGCGACCGGGAGTCGGTGCCCTTCTTCAGATACGGCCCATAGCGCCCGTTCTGGGCGGTGATCTCCTCGCCGGTCGCCGGGTCGGCGCCCACCACCCGCGGCAAGGACAGCAGCCGAACCGCCGTCTCGAGATCCACCGTCGACAGCTCCATGTCCTTGAACAGCGACGCGCTGCGGGCCTTGAACTTGGCGGAGTCGTCGAGGACCTCGGTGACATAAGGGCCGTACCGACCGGCCTTGGCGACGATCAGCAGCCCGGTGTCGGGATGGCGACCGAGCTCGCGGCCGTCGTCCGCCGCGGCCGCGAGGGCCTCCCGGGCCCGGGCCGCGGTGAGCTCATCCGGTGCGATGTCGTCCCCGATCGTGGCCCGGCGGGGCTCCGCGAGGACAACACCGTCGGCATCGGCCACCTCCTCGACATAGGGGCCATACCGCCCGACGCGCACGACGATGCCCTCACCGATGGGGATCGTGGAGATCTCCCTCGCGTCGATCTCCCCGAGGTCGTCGACCAGGTGCCGCAGGCCCTCGAGCGAGGTCGCCTCGTCACCGAAGTAGAACCTGCGCAGCCAATCCGAGCGATGCTCCTGGCCGCTGGCGATCCGGTCGAGGTCCTCCTCCATCGACGCGGTGAAGTCGTAGTCGACGAGCGTGGCGAAGTGCTCCTCGAGCAGCCGGGTCACGGCGAAGGCGAGCCAGGTCGGCACCAACGCGTTGCCCTTGGACTGCACGTAGCCGCGGTCCTGGATCGTCCCGACCGTGGCGGCGTAGGTGGACGGCCGCCCGATGCCGCGCTCCTCCATCGCCTTGACCAAGGTGGCCTCGGTGTATCGCGGTGGCGGGTTGGTCGTGTGACCCTCGGCCTGCGCGGAGGTGACCGCCACCTCGATCCCCTCACCCAGTGTGGGCAGCCGGCGCTCCTCTTCGGCGAGGTCCTTCTTGCGGACCGCCTGGACCTCGTCGCGGCCCTCCTCGTAGGCCGCAAGGAACCCGCGGAAGGTGATGACCGTGCCGGAGGCGGACAGTTCGACCTCGCGGGCTGCCTCGACGCCCTCCAGGGTCGCGCCGATCCGGACCGTGGCGGTCGATCCGACGGCGTCGGCCATCTGTGAGGCGACGGTCCGCTTCCAGATCAGGTCATAGAGCGCCATGTCCTCGCCGCGCAGCTCGCCGGTGACCTGCGCCGGGGTGCGGAACCGGTCCCCCGCGGGGCGGATCGCCTCGTGGGCCTCTTGGGCGTTCTTGACCTTGTTGGCGTACCGCCGGGGCGCATCGGGCACATAGGCGGCGCCATACAGGTCGCGGGCCTGGCTGCGCGCCGCGGTCAGCGCGGAGTCGGACAACGTCGTCGAGTCGGTGCGCATGTAGGTGATGTAGCCGTTCTCGTAGAGCCGCTGGGCGACCCTCATGCACTGCTTGCTCGACATCCGCAGCTTGCGGGACGCCTCCTGCTGCAGGGTGGAGGTGGTGAACGGCGCGGCCGGACTGCGGCGATACGGCTTGTCCTTGACCGCCAGGACCGTGGCCCGGCCGCCCTCGGTCAGGGCCTCGGCGATGGCCGTTGCCGTGGTCTCGTCCAGGACCACGGCCTTGTGCGCGGTGAAGCTGCCGTCGTCGGCGAAGTCCTTGCCCGTCGCGACCCGGTGGCCGTCCACCCCGGTCAACCGGGCGGCGAACAGGTCGTGCCGACGGTTGGCGTCCGTCGTCAGGTCGGCTTCGACGTCCCAGTAGGACGCGGAGCGGAACGCCATCCGTTCGCGCTCGCGCTCGACGACCATACGCGTCGTCACGGACTGGACCCGGCCCGCCGACAGGCCCTGGCGGACCTTGCGCCACAGGACCGGCGACACCTCGTATCCGTACAGCCGGTCGAGAATGCGTCGGGTCTCCTGCGCATCGACCAGGCTCGCGTCGATCTCGCGGGTCTCGTGCAGGGCGCGGGTGATGGCCTCGCGGGTGATCTCGTGGAAGACCATCCGCTTGACCGGGATGCGGGGTTTGAGGGTCTCCAGCAGGTGCCAGGCGATGGCTTCGCCCTCGCGGTCTTCATCGGTGGCGAGGTAGAGCTGGTCGGCGTCCTTGAGCATCCGCTTGAGCTCGGCGACCTTCTTCTTCTTGTCCGCGTCGACGACGTAGTAGGGCGCGAAGCCGTTGTCCACGTCGATGGCGAACTTGCCGAAGGGACCCTTCTTCATGTCCGCCGGAAGCTCCGAGGGCGTCGGCAAGTCGCGGATGTGGCCGATCGAGGCCTCGACGTCATACTCACCGCCGAGGAAGCCGGCGACCGTCTTGGCCTTCGCGGGCGACTCGACGATGACGAGCTTGCGGCCCTTGCCTGCAGTCACAACGTTGCCTTCCTTGCCCGAGCGTGTGTCGCGGATTCGTCGCGACGTCGACACGGTGGGCCGGGGGCACTGTAGCGCCTCTCGGCCCGGGCTCCGGCATATAGTTGATCTCTCAATCGTTAGGGGAGATATGTCGACTCCGGTGCTCTTCCTCAGCCATGGCGCTCCCCCGCTCGCCGACGATCCGATCTGGCCGGGTCAGCTCGCCGCCTGGGCCGGGGCGATCGCGAAGCCCCGCTCGATCCTCGTGGTGTCCGCCCACTGGGAGGACGCACCCCTCGCCGTCTCGTCGACGACCGGCGCACCGCTGCTGTACGACTTCTGGGGCTTCCCGGAGAAGTACTACACCGTGCGGTATGACGCCCCCGCCGCGACCGAACTCGCCGGCGCGGTGTCGGCCATGCTGTCCACCCCGTCCGCGGCGGTGGCCCGCGTCGAGTCGCGCGGGCTCGACCACGGCGCGTATGTGCCGCTCGTCGAGATGTATCCACAGGCCGACATACCTGTCCTGCAGCTGTCGCTGCCCACGCTGGACCCGGACACCCTCTTCGACCTCGGGCGCCGTCTGGCGCCGCTGCGGGATGAAGGGGTCCTCATCCTCGGGTCGGGCTTCACCACGCACAACCTCCGGCTGGCCCTCTGGGGAGACACCGCGGGCACGGCACCGGGTTGGTCGACCGAATTTGATGCGTGGGCCGCTGAGGCCATGGCCGCCGGCGACATCGATGCCGTCCTGGACACGATGCGGGCGGCTCCGGGCGCTGCCGTGGCCCACCCGCGCACCGAGCACTGGGCACCCCTCTACGTCACCTTGGGTGCCGCAGTCGGCTCCGACGGCACCGGTATGTCGGCCGAGTCGGTCATCGACGGGTTCTGGTTCGGCCTGTCCAAGCGATCCTGGCAGCTGTCCTGACCTCGCCAGCGCCGAGCCTGCCGATCTGAGCGCACTGTGATCGACTACTCCTGAAGCCCTGAGGTGCGCACGCAATTGCGTGTGCACCTCAGGAGGAGGCCACCAGTTCGGGGTTACGCCACCGGGTCGAGGTCGGCGGCGGCACCGGCATACTGCGCGCGGTAGAGCCTGGCGTAGGCACCGTCGGCAGCGAGCAGCGTCTCGTGGTTGCCCTGCTCGACGATGCGTCCCTGCTCCATGACCAAGATGACGTCCGCGTCACGGATCGTGGACAGGCGGTGGGCGATGACAAACGAGGTCCGGTCCGAGCGCAGCGCCGCCATGGCGTGCTGGACGAGCAGCTCGGTGCGGGTATCGACCGAGGAGGTCGCCTCGTCGAGGATGAGCAGATCCGGCTCGGACAGGAACGCCCGGGCGATGGTGATGAGCTGCTTCTCCCCGGCGGAGATGTTCGAGGCCTCATCGTCCAGCACGGTGGCGTAGCCGTCGGGCAGCATGTGCACGAACCGGTCGACATACGTGGCCTTGGCTGCCGCGAGGACCTCCTCGTCGGTGGCACCGGGCCGGCCATAGGCAATGTTGTCGTGGATCGTCCCGGCGAAGAGCCAGGTGTCCTGGAGCACCATGCCGATGTGGTCGCGCAGCCCGTGTCGCGTCATCGAGGTGATGTCGACGCCGTCGAGGGTGATCCGGCCGCCGCTGAGCTCGTAGAACCGCATGATGAGGTTGACCAGGGTCGTCTTGCCCGCACCGGTCGGCCCGACGATGGCCACCGTCTGCCCGGGCTGGACCACCAGGTCGAGGTGCTCGATGAGCGGCTTGTCCGGGGTGTAGGAGAAGGTCACGTCCTCGAAGCGCACCTCGCCATGAGCCTCGCCGATGGCGTCCGGGGCGTCGGCGTCCGGCTCCTGCTCCGAGGCGTCGAGCACCTCGAAGACTCGCTCGGCGGAGGCGACGCCGGACTGCATGAGGTTCGCCATCGACGCGACCTGGGTCAGGGGCTGGGTGAACTGACGGGAGTACTGGATGAATGCCTGGACGTTGCCGAGCGAGATCTGGCCCGCCGCCACCTGGAGGCCGCCGATGACGGCGATGGCGACATACGTGAGGTTCCCGACGAACATCATCGCCGGCATGATGATGCCGCTGATGAATTGTGCCCCGAACGCGGCGTCGTAGAGCTCGCCGTTCTTGGCGTCGAATGCGTCCTGGGTCTGCTTCTGCCGACCGAAGACCTTGACCAGCTGATGGCCGCTGAAGGTCTCCTCGATGATCCCGTTGAGCTGGCCGGTGGCCGCCCACTGCCGCACGAAGAGCTTCTGGCTGCGCTTGCCGATCGCCATCGTCACCACCAACGAGATGGGGATGGTGACCAGGGCGACCAGGGCGAGCAGCCAGGAGATGGAGAACATCATCGCGAGCATGGCGACCACGGTCAGCAGCGAGGTGAGCAACTGCGACAAGGTCTGTTGCAGGGACATCGAGACGTTGTCGATGTCGTTGGTGACCCGGCTGAGCAGCTCACCGCGCGGCTGCCCGTCGAAGTAGGCCAAGGGGAGCCGGGCCAGCTTGGCCTCGACCTCGGCACGCATCCGGAACATCGTGCGCTGGACGACGCCTTGGAGCAGGTACCCGCTGGCCCACATGAACAGCGCCGAGACGACGTAGATCGCCACCACGGCAAGCAGGACGCGGCCGACCGCGGGCAGGTCGATGCCCTGACCGGGCACGAGGTCGACGCCGGTCAGCAGATCTGCCATCCGATCCTCGCCGCGGGCCCGCATAGCCTCGATGACCTGGTCCTTCGTCAGCCCGGCGGGCATGTTGCGCCCCAGGAAGCCGGCGAAGATCAGATCGGTGGCCCGCCCGAGCACCTTTGGCCCGATGGCCGACAGGGCCACCGAGATGACCGTCATGGCGATGACCAGCCAGACGGTGCGCCGTTCGGGGGCGAGCCAGCCGAGCAGCCGGCGCGCCGACGGCCCGAACGAGATCGACTTCTCCCCCGGCATTCCCATCTGCAGATGCGGGGGGCCACCCATTCGGCGACGGGCCGGACCGCGCCGCTCCTGGGCGGCCTTCTCTTCGGCGGTGATGACGCCTTCGCCGCTCATCAGGCCATCGCCTCCTCTGCGGCACGCTGGGACACGACGATCTCCCGGTAGGTCGGACAGGTTTCGATGAGCTCGGTATGGCGGCCGAGCCCGACGACCTCGCCGTCGTCGAGGACGACGATCCGGTCGGCGTCGAGGATGGTCGAGACGCGCTGGGCCACGACGACGACGGTGGCTTCCCGCGTCACCGGGCGAAGGGCAGCCCGCAGGCGCGCATCGGTGGCGACATCGAGG
This sequence comes from Actinomycetota bacterium, assembly GCA_052034115.1. Lineage (GTDB taxonomy): Bacteria > Actinomycetota > Actinomycetes > Actinomycetales > Dermatophilaceae > Lutibacillus. The sequence goes on along the minus strand of JBPOIZ010000084.1, from coordinate 4,445 downwards.
GCCGAGAACGCGTCGTCGAAGACATAGACGTCGGGCCGGCGGACCACCGCGCGGGCGATGGCCAGCCGCTGTCGCTGGCCACCGGAGACGTTGGTGCCACCTTGGGCGATGGCGTGCTCGAGGCCGCCGTCCATCGCTCGGACGAAGTCCTCCGCCTGGGCGATGCGCAAGGCATCCCAGAGCTCCTCGTCGGTGGCGTCGGCCTTGCCGTAGCGCAGGTTCGAGGCGATGGTGCCGGAGAAGAGGTAGGGCTTCTGCGGCACCAGGCCGATGTGCGACCAGAGCACGTCCGGGTCGGCATCGCGCACGTCGACTCCCCCGACGAGGACGGTGCCGGCGGAAACATCGAACAGCCGCGGGATGAGGCTGACCAAAGTGGTCTTCCCCGAACCGGTGGACCCGACGATGGCCGTGGTCTCGCCCGGGCGGGCGGCAAAGGTGATGGCCTTGAGCACCGCGTGCTCGGCACCTGGGTAGCGGAACTCGACCTTCTCGAACTCCACGGCCGCCGGCGTGGCCAGCACGGTGACCGGGTCAGCCGCCGCGGCGACCGAGGTGCGGGTGTCGAGGACTGCGGTGATGCGCTCCGCGGACACCGACGCCCGCGGGATCATCATCGACATCATCGTCGCCATCATGACCGACATGAGGATCTGCATGAGGTAGGAGAGAAATGCCGTCAGGGCTCCGACCTGCATGTTTCCGCTGTCGACCCGGAGCGCACCGAACCACATCACGGCGACGGTGGAGATGTTGAGGATGAACATGACGATCGGGAAGACCAGGGCCATGAGCCGCCCCACCGAGAGCGAGGCCCCGGTCAAGGTGGTGTTCGCCTCGGCGAAGCGCTGCTCCTCGTAGGGCTCGCGGACGAAGGCCCGCACGACCCGGATGCCGGTGATCTGCTCGCGCAGGATCCGGTTGACCGAGTCGATGGCGGTCTGCATGGTGCGGAACATCGGCAGCATCCGGCGCAGCACCAGGCCGACGCACAAGGCGAGGAGTGGGACCGCGACGGCCACCAGCCAGGAAAGCCCGACATCGGTGCGCAGCGCCATGATGACGCCGCCGACCATGGTGATCGGCGCGCCGACCATCATCGCCAGCGCCATGAAGACGACCATCTGCACCTGCTGCACGTCGTTGGTGCTGCGGCTGATCAGTGTCGGGGCACCGAACTGGGCGACCTCGCGGGCCGAGAAGTCCCCCACGGTGTGGAACACCCGGGCGCGCGTGTCGCGGCCGAACGACATCGAGGTGCGGGCCGCGAGGTAGACGGCATACACCGCGGCGGCGATCTGGATCAGGCTGATCCCGAGCATGAACGCCCCGGTGCGCAGGACATATCCGGTGTCGCCCTTGGCCACCCCGTCGTCGATGATCGCCGCATTGAGGTGGGGCAGGTAGAGGTTCGCGATGGTGCTCGCCAACTGGAGCACGACCACGATGCCGATGGCGGCGCGGTGGGGGGCCAGGCCGGTGCGGATCAGGCGCCAGAGCATGTGGTTCCTTCGCTGTCGACGGTATGGCGTCCGGCCATCGTGACGGCCGACGCGCGGTGAGGGTCAAGGGGGTTGTGGTCGGCGGGACCAGGGGTCGAGCTCACGCCGTGGAGCAAGAGGTCGACGATCTGGGCCGGGTCGAGGGGCAGGCCCATCGTCATGGGGTGCACGCTCATGAGCACCAGGCTGCCGAGGATCTTGATGACCTCGGGCACCGGCATACGCAAGCGGTCGACGTCGGGGGCCAGCAGACCGGCAGTGATCCGATCGGCCTCGGCGGCGACGTCCGGGTCGATCTCGCGCCCTGGCGCGCCGAGCGCATCCTTGCACCCCGCCGCACCGAAGGCCAAGTAGACCTGGAGGAACCGGCGGACCACGGCCTGCCAGATGGTGACGATCTCGACGAGCTTGGGTTCGAGAGGGGCCGCCGGGTCGATGGCGGCCAGCCGGTCGAGGTGAGCGTCCTCGGCGAAGACGGTGCGGGCCGCCGCCACCACGAGGTCGTCCTTGCTCTCGAAGACGCGGAACAGCGTGCCCTCGGCCACGCCCGCAGCGCAGGCCAGCTCGCGGGTCGTGACCGCCGGCCCCCGCTCGACGACGAGGGGGACCACGGCTGCCAGGATGGCGGCTCGCCGCTCGTCCGGGCGCAACGGTGCGGCTCGCGGGGTCATGAGATGCACCCTAATTGAGTGAGCACTCACTCACAACTGGCCATCCAGGTCGAGCGGCCCGTTGCGCCGCAAGCCCTGAGCCGACCCGCTGGCCACTTCACCCGCCCCCAGAACCCGTCCAGGGGGAGGATCCCAGGGGCACCCACCACCCCAAACACCCCCCAGAACCCGTCGAGTGGAGCGGTGCAGGGGGTCAGGCGGTGAGGAACCCCTCAGCAACCAGGTCGCTGAGGAGCGGCAGGACGGCCGCGATCGTCTCGGCGGGGGAGGCGTCGAGAAGCTTGGCGATCGCGGCGAGGGCCTGACGCGCGGTGAGGTCGCCGTCGCAGACCCCGACCAGGGCCGCCACCTCCGCGCCGACCTGCCGAGTCCGGCGCAGCCCGCCGCCTTGTCGCAGCATGATCACCGCGGGATCGGCCTGCCCGGGCCGGTAGTGACGTTCGTCGGTGACGTCGGGCGCGACGACCCAGGCGGTGTCCAGCAGCACCGAATCCACCCGGCCCGCCGCGGCCGCCGCCGCCAGCGTGCTCCGCGCGTGCAGCGTTGCGACGACGGTCGGACCCATCGGGGTCGCCGTGGCCTCAACGACCTCTTCCAGATGAACCCAGGGAGCCCGGCCGACACCCGCGGCTCCGCCGCCACGGGTGTCCCCAACTCCTGCAGCGCCACCAGTGCCCCATGCGACCCCTTCACCGCCGGTGCCCCATGCGCCCCCAGCCGGTTGCTGCAGAGTGATCACCCCGAACCCGATCGCCTCGACGTCGCGGGCAGCGAAGTCGTCGAGCCACGCCTCGACGAGCGCGGCATGCTCGGGTGTGCCGGGTCGATGGCCACCGTCCCTGGCCCACAGCTCGGCATACTCCGCGACGTCCTGGACCTCACGCTGCACGACCCACCCGTCAAGCCCGCTGGCCCGGACCCATGCCCCGATCCGCTCGGTCCAGGGCGCGCCACGGACCACCTCCCAGTTGCCGAGGAGCTGTGCCACTCCGCCGGGCGCCAGGTGCCCCCCGACGCCCCGGACGAGTTGCTCGACGACCCCGTCACCGGCCCGCCCACCGTCGCGGTACTCGTACCTCGGTATGGCGGCCGCCCGCGGAGTGATGACGAACGGAGGGTTCGCGACGACCAGGTCGAAGCGCTCCCCCGCGACCGGGTCCAGCAGGTCGCCGCGACGCAGGTCGAGGTCCACCTGGGCGAGCTCGGCGTTGAGCCGCGCGAACCACAGCGCCCGCGCGGAGATGTCGGTCGCGACGACCCGCTCCGCGTGGCCGGCCAGGTGCAACGCCTGCACGCCGCAGCCGGTGCCGATATCCAGAGCCGAGGCCACCGCAGTCCGAGGGGTCCACGAGGCCAGCGTCAGCGACGCGCCGCCGACCCCGAGGACATGGTCCAGCGGCAATGGTCCGGGGCGCACCGCCTCGCCATGGTCCGAGGCCAGCCACCACTCCCGAGCCGAGTCGCCATACGGTCGCACCTCCGCCAGCGACGACACCTGGTCGCCGACTGCGGCCGCCAGCCCGAGCTCGACAAGTCCGGACACGCCGAGTCGCGGCAGCGCCCGGTCGGCCTCGGCGGTCGCCACCGGCTCGCCCAGGGCGAACAGGCGGATGAGCAGGCCCAACGGGTCTCGCGCGCCGCGGGTGGCCCGGTCGGCCGGTATGACGCTCTCGCGGTGCATGGCCCCCGCGGCCAGCGGCCCGAGCCGGTCGGTGACCCCGGCGACGGTGAACCCGGCAGCGGTGAGGTCCTCCCGCAGGGCCTCGACGAGATCGGGCTCGGGGGTGTCCATCGCCTCAGCCTAGGTGGGCGGCCGATCCATAGATCCGCAGACACCAAACGCCGAGACGGCGGACCGGTTTCCCGGTCCGCCGTCTGAGGTCAGCGCGCTAGGCTTAGGCCCCGACGCGGGCAACGGCCTCTTCGGCCGGTCCGCCGATCGACAGGTCACGCTTCTTGGCGACATACACCGCGGCGACCACGACGAGCAGTGCCACAGCGGCGATGGCGTAGCGCAGCGCAGTGGCTCCCTCACCGATGCTCATGACGATGATGGCCGGGGCGATGAGCACCGAGACCAGGTTCATCACCTTGATGAGCGGGTTGATGGCCGGGCCCGCGGTGTCCTTGAACGGGTCGCCGACGGTGTCGCCGATGACCGTTGCCGCGTGGGCCGGGCTGCCCTTGCCGCCATGGCTGCCGTCCTCGACGAGCTTCTTGGCGTTGTCCCACGACCCACCGGCGTTGGCCAGGAAGACCGCCATGAGGGCAC
>JBPOIZ010000088.1:0-22048 GCA_052034115.1 Actinomycetota bacterium | reverse complement strand
GCTGCCTGGACCCCCGAGCAGGCAGCACCGCGACTCTGCTTTTCCCCGGCAGCCCCGCCGCCCGGCTCCCGAGGTGACTGCGCCCCGTTCGCTAGGCTGGCGCGCATGGCCTCATCCCCTCGGCTCGGTCGCCTGCTGACGGCGATGGTCACCCCGATGCACCCCGACGGTTCGATCGATCTGGCCGGAGTTCGCGCGGTGGCCCGTCATCTGATGGAGCACGGCCACGATGGGCTCGTGGTCAACGGCACGACCGGTGAGTCGGCCACCACCTCCGACGACGAGAAGGTCGAGGTGCTCCGCGCCGTCCGCGACGCGGTCGGGGATTCGGTGCCGCTGGTGGCCGGTGCCGGCACCAACGACACGGCCCACTCGGTGCACCTCGCCAAGCGGTGCGCGGACGCCGGCGCCGACGGGCTGCTGGCGGTCACGCCCTACTACAACAAGCCTCCGCAGGCCGGTGTCATCGCCCATTTCGAGGCCATCGCGGACGCGACCGACCTGCCCGTGGTCCTCTACGACATCCCGAGTCGCACCGGCATACCGATCCAGTCCTCGTCCCTCATGCGGCTCGCCGAGCACCCGCGGATCGTGGCGGTCAAGGACGCGAAGGCGGACCTCTTTGCGGCCAGCGAGGTCATGGCGGCTACCGACCTGCTGTGGTACTCCGGCGACGACGCCCTCAACCTGGCCCATCTCACCCAGGGTGCCGTGGGGTGCATCTCGGTCGTCGGCCACGTGGCCGGCCGTCCCTATGCCGACCTCATCGCCGCGGTCCTCGAGGGCCGACTGCCGGACGCCATCGCCATTCACCGGCGCCTGCTGCCGCTGGTGACGGCGATCATGACTCCTTCGCAGGGCGCGATCATGGCCAAGGCTGCTCTGCACGAGCTCGGCATCATCGCCGACCCCTTCGTCCGCCTACCTCTGGTCACCGCGCCGGCCGAACACCTGGCCGACCTGCGGGCCGCGCTCGCCCTACCAGGAGTGATGTGAGCCATCCCCACCCCGAGCTGACCGCACCGCCAGCCCTGCCGCGGGGAGCCCTTCGGCTCGTCGCCTTGGGTGGGCTGGGCGAGGTCGGTCGGAACATGATGGTCCTGGAGACCGCAGGCAAGGTGCTCGTCGTCGACTGCGGTGTCCTCTTCCCGGACGAGGCCCACCCGGGCATCGACCTCATCCTTCCGGACCTGGACTACCTCGACGATCGGCTCGACGACATCGTGGCCGTGGTGTTGACCCACGGCCACGAGGACCACATCGGCGCCGTCCCCTACCTGCTGCGACGGCGGCCCGACATCCCCCTGCTCGGCTCCCAGCTGACCCTGGCCCTGGTCGAAGCCAAGCTGCGCGAGCACCGGATCAAGCCCTATGTCCTGACGGTCGCCGAGGGTGACCGGGAACGGCTCGGCCCGTTCGAGGTCGAGTTCATCGCGGTGAACCACTCGATCCCGGACGCGCTTGCGGTCGTCATCCGCACCGCCGCTGGGACGGTGCTGCACACCGGCGACTTCAAGATGGACCAACTGCCGCTGGATGGCCGGCTCACCGACCTGCGGGCGTTCGCCCGGGTCGGCGAGGAGGGCGTCGACCTGATGCTGGCCGACTCGACGAACGCCGACGTGCCGGGGTTCACCGCGCCGGAACGGGATATCTCGTCGGCGATCGACAAGGTGTTCCGCCACGCCGAGCGCCGGATCGTGGTGGCGTGCTTCTCCTCGCACGTCCACCGGGTCCAGCAGGTCCTCGACGCAGCAGTCAAGGCGCGCCGCAAGGTCGCCCTGGTCGGGCGGTCCATGGTCCGGAACATGGGCATCGCCGCCGAGCTCGGCTACCTCCACGTGCCCGACGGAGTGCTCGTCGACGCGCGCAAGATGGCCGACGTCGCCCCTGACCAGCTCGTCCTGATCTGCACCGGCAGCCAAGGGGAGCCGATGGCGGCGCTGTCGCGGATGGCCAATCGCGACCACCAGATCGAGATCGGTCCTGGCGATACGGTGCTGCTCGCTTCGTCGCTCATCCCGGGCAACGAACGCTCGGTCTACCGGATCATCAACGGTCTGATGCGCCTCGGCGCCACGGTCGTCCACAAGGGCAACGCCAAGGTCCACGTCTCCGGGCACGCCAGTGCTGGTGAGCTGCTCTATTGCTACAACATCGTCAAGCCGCGCAACGCCATGCCGGTCCACGGCGAGTGGCGGCATCTGCAGGCCAACGCGGCGCTGGCCCTCGCCACGGGGGTGCCGCCCGAGCGGGTGGTCGTCGTCGAGGACGGGGTGGTGGTCGATCTCGTCGATGGCGTGGCCTCGGTCGTCGGGGCGGTGCCCTGCGGCTACGTGTATGTCGACGGGGCCACCGTCGGCGAGGCGGATGAGGGGCTGCTCAAGGACCGCCGGATCCTGCGCGACGAGGGCTTCATCACCTGCATAGTCGTCATCGACCCGTCGGCGGGCGCGATCGTCGCCGGCCCGGAGATCACCGCCCGTGGCTTCGCCGAGGACGACGACGTCTTCGACGCGGTCCGGCCTCGGGTCGAGCAGGCGCTCAAGGAGGCGCTGGCCGACGGCGTGGTCGACGAGTACCAGCTGCAGCAGGTCATGCGCCGCACCATCGGCCGCTGGGTGAGCGGGACGATCAAGCGGCGCCCGATGATCATTCCCGTGGTGGTCGAGGCCTGAGCCGGCAGGTCGGCCGGCGGGCTCAGCTCAGCCCGATACCCCATCGGGCGAGCAGGCCCCAGGCGCAGGCCCACAGCACCGAGGCGAACGTGCCGATGATGAACCGCTCGGCCGTGCCCGGGGTCGCCGAGCGCAACTCCTGATAGCGGCCGAGGCCCTTGATGGCCACGGCCAGCGCGATGCCCTCCGGCCATCCCACGATCAAGGTGCCGACAATCGCGACCCGCTCGAGGTAGCCGATCCAGCGCCCTCCGGGCAGCGCGTGCGCGGCGGAGCTCACCTGGGCTGCCGGATCCGGGCTGGGGCTCGCGGCACCAGGGCGGTCCGGCGCAGACCTCGCGACCCGGTCGAACACGGCGGTGACGACGGGGTGTCCGCCCACCACGGCCAGGGCCATGGCCCCGACCGCGATACCGATGTCGAGGGCCACCTGGAGAAACTGCCTCACGCAGACACCTCCGCCCCGCAGGCCTGCAGGTGGTGGAGCACGAGGTCGATGCCGCGCCGCTCCTCGACCAGGCCGGCGTTGCGCACTCGCTGGCTGATCGCGGCGGGACTGACGTCGAGGGCGGCGGCGACGTCGCGTTGGGTGCGGTGGGTGGCGAGCAGGTCAGACACCTCCCATCCGGCCGAGGTGCGGGCGTGACGCACGCGCAGGAGCAGCCACAGCCCGGCTTCGGCGAGCTCGGCGTGCCGTGCGGCGACGCCGTTGCCGTCAGGGTATCCACCGGCCCGGACAGCCAGACCCTGCGGGCGGCGACGTGCCGCCTCGACGGCGTCCCGGGCCGCGAGGAACGCCGGTCCGCGGGCCTCCCGGGTCGATGTCGGCAGGGGCAACTCGACGGCTCCGACGCCGATGCCGACGGCCCATTGGCCGGTGCGCGAGAGGCGCAGGACGACGTTGACGGCCAGTGCGGTGCTGTCGACCACGCCCTGAATCTCGTCCCCGACGGTTCGCTCGAAGGGCAGGATCAGGCCAGATCCGGCCGCGGCAGGAATCCTGGCGAGGTCGGCCAGGGCGGCCGGCACGAGGTCCGCGTTGCGCCGCGAGGAGGTCTGATCGGCGGTGACGACGAGAAACCAGGGTAGCGGCATACGATTAGGTTATAGCCTTCATTGGCACATGTGAAGCTTGGAGGCTTCACTGAAGGCGAGGCGCGTGCGACACGTGATAGGGCTGAGGTGCGTGTGACGCGTGTTTCTGCCGAGGTCTTCGCCTAGTCTGCGACCATGGCGACTCGTCCGACCTCCACCTCGTCCAGGCCCCGCGCCTCGGCGCCCCGCGCCGCCGCGCCGCGTGCCTCGGCCTCCCGGGGCACCCGGTCGCCGAACCGCCGCCCGGCGAGTCGCCCGGCCGGCCGCGGGGGGCCGCGGCGCAGCCCGCTCGCCCTGCCAATCAAGGCGGTGCGCGGCACCTGGCTCGGCATCTCGCACGTCGCCGGCGGTGCGGTGCGGCGGGTCGGTGCCTCGGCCCGTGACCTGCAGCCCGAACACCGCCGGGACGGCGTGGGGCTGCTGCTCATCGCCCTTGCCGTCCTGGTCGCTGCCCGCGAGTGGTGGGGTGCTCCCGGCGTCGTCGGCAACGTCGTGCACGCGGTGGTCGCGGGCACCTTCGGCCGCATCTCGTATGTCGTTCCCGTGGTCCTGGTCCTCTTCGGGCTGCGGATCATGCGAGCACCCCAGGATGTCGACGCGACAAACCGACTCATTGTCGGCACGGTGACCGTCACCGTGGCCGTGTGCGGCATCGCCCATCTCGCCGACGGGATCCCCACCCCACCGCAGGGGCCCGGCCCGATGCGTGCCGCCGGGGGAATCGCCGGCTTCCTGGCCAGCAGTCCGATCGCCGCAGCGGTCACTCCGGCCGGGGCCTACGTCATCTTGGTCCTCTTCGGGTTCTTCGGCCTCCTCGTCCTGACCGCGACCCCGGTCAATCAGATCCCCACACGACTGCGGGCGCTGGGCCAGTTCGTCCTGCACGGACGTCGGGGCCAGGCAGCCCCCGAGGCTGGCGCCGAGGCGCCCGCCGCGCGGCCCAAGCCCCACCGCCTCGGCGGCACCGACCCGACCGATCGTGAGCCCTTCGAGCAGGCGGCCGAGGTGGTCCCGGCCCCGCGGCGACGGCGCCGCGTCGAGGAGGCGTCGGGCGCGTCCGCGCCGACGGCCGAGCCGGCCCGTCACGACCTCCCGGCTCCACCGACCCACCCGATCCCGTCCCGGGTCGAGCAGCTCTCACTGGCCGGCGACGTCACCTACACCCTGCCTGACCAGGCAGTTCTGGCGCCCGGCTCGGCACCCAAGTCACGCAGCGGTGCCAACGACCGGGTCGTCGAAGCGCTGACGCTCGTCCTCGACCAGTTCGAGATCGACGCGCAGGTCACCGGCTTCACCCGCGGGCCGACCGTCACCCGATACGAGGTCGAGCTCGGCCCGGGCGTCAAGGTCGAGCGGGTGACCGCCTTGTCGAAGAACATCGCGTATGCCGTGGCATCCGCCGACGTGCGCATCCTCAGCCCGATCCCCGGCAAGTCGGCCATCGGGATCGAGATCCCGAACGCCGACCGGGAGAAGGTCAGTCTCGGGGACGTCCTGCGCTCCCAGGCGGCCCACAACGCCCCGCACCCCATGGTCATGGGCGTCGGGAAGGACGTCGAGGGTGGCTACGTCGTGGCCAACCTGACCAAGATGCCGCACCTGCTCGTGGCCGGCGCCACCGGCGCGGGGAAGTCGAGTTTCGTCAACTCGATGATCACCTCCATCCTCATGCGGGCCACTCCCGAGGAAGTCCGGATGATCCTGGTGGACCCCAAGCGGGTGGAGCTGACGGCCTACGAGGGCATCCCGCACCTCATCACCCCGATCATCACCAACCCCAAGAAGGCGGCCGAGGCGCTGCAGTGGGTGGTCCGCGAGATGGACCAGCGCTACGACGACCTCGCCTCGTTCGGCTTCAAGCACATCGATGACTTCAACAAGGCGGTACGGGCCGGCAAGGTGCACCCACCGGCCGGCTCGCAGCGGGTGGTCACGCCATACCCCTACCTGCTCGTCATCGTCGACGAACTCGCCGACCTGATGATGGTGGCCCCGCGCGACGTCGAGGAGTCCATCGTCCGGATCACCCAGTTGGCGCGAGCGGCCGGGATACACCTCGTGCTCGCCACCCAGCGGCCCTCTGTCGACGTCGTCACTGGCCTCATCAAGGCCAACGTGCCCTCCCGTATGGCGTTCGCGACCTCCTCACTGGCCGACTCGCGAGTCGTGCTGGACCAGCCCGGCGCGGAGAAGCTCGTCGGGCAGGGAGACGCGCTCTTCCTGCCCATGGGGTCGAGCAAGTCGATCCGGGTGCAGGGGGCCTGGGTCACCGAGTCCGAGATCCACGCCGTCGTCGCCCACGTCAAGGGTCAGCTCGCCCCGACCTACCGTGAGGACGTCGCCGCCGTCGCGGTGAAGAAGCAGGTCGACGACGACATCGGGGACGATCTCGACCTGCTCCTCGCCGCCGCCGAGCTCGTCGTCACGACCCAGTTCGGCTCGACCTCGATGCTGCAGCGCAAGCTGCGGGTCGGCTTCGCCAAGGCCGGTCGGCTGATGGACCTGCTGGAGTCCCGCGAGATCGTCGGGCCTTCGGAGGGGTCGAAGGCCCGCGACGTCCTGGTGCTGCCTGACGACCTGCCGGCCACGTTGGCCCTGCTGCGGGGCGAAGACCCGCCGGCGCGCGACGACGACGAGGGGCAGTGGATCGACGGGGATGCCTTGGCGCGTTCCGGACTGCTCGACGAGGACGGGTGGACCGATGAGGCGTCGGGCGAGGATGCCTGGGGGCTGACCGGACGGCAGTGAGGCGACCGGTCAGGCGCCGGTCGGGTCGGTCCGGGCGTCCAGGGCCGCAAAGGTCGCCACGCTAGGCGCCCGGGTGCTCTGCAGGTCGCGGGCGACGGCTTCCACGTCACGCATGACCCGCAGGGCGTTACCGCTGGTCAGGGCGGCGAGCTCGGACCGGGACCAGTGTCGCTCGGCCAGCGCCTCGAGCAGCCTGGGGTAGCCGGACACGTCACGCATCCCGACCGGGAAGGTGTCGGTGCCGTCATAGTCCCCACCCAGACCGACGTGGTCGATACCGGCCGCCGCACGGATGTGCTCCACGTGCCGCACCACGTCGGCGATGTCGGCCTCCGGCTTGGGGTGGGTCTGCTGGTAGACGCCACAGAACTGCTGGAACCGCTCGAAGTCGGACGCGCGGATGCCGACCTGGCCCGCGGCCACCGCTGCCTCGGCACGCCAGGCCGCGACGTCGGGGCTGAGAAACTCCGGCACGAAGGTGACCATGCACACGCCGCCGCCCGCCGCCATCTTGGCCAGGATGTCGTCCGGCACGTTGCGGGGTGAGTCGCACTGGGCCCGCGCCGACGAATGACTGAACAGCACCGGGGCGGTCGAGGTGTCGATCGCGTCGTTCATCGTGCTGTCGGCGACATGTGCGAGGTCGACGAGCATCCCGAGTCGGTTCATCTCGCGAACCACCTCGACCCCGAAGGCCGACAGCCCACCGGCCGCCGGTTCGTCGGTCGCCGAGTCGGCCCAGGGGACGTTGTCGTTGTGGGTCAGCGTCAGATAGCGCACCCCGAGGACGTACATCAGCCTCAGCACGGCGAGCGAGCAGCCGATCGAGTGGCCGCCCTCGGCGCCGAGCAGCGACGCGATCCGGCCGGCCTTCATCCGGGCCGCCACCTCGTCGGCGGTCCGCGCCAGGGCGAACGTGTCGGCATACGTGCCGATCATCCGGTGCACGCCGTCGATCTGTTCCAAGGTGGCGGCGACCGCCAGATCGCCGCTGTAGGTCGACGGGACGAAGACCGACCAGAACTGGGCACCGACGCCACCGGCACGCAACCGCGGTATGTCGGTGCGGGTCGTGGGTACGGCGACGGCAAGGTCGAGCCGGTCGAAGTCGTAGGCGGCCTGGACCCGCACCTCCCACAGCAGGTCGTTGTGCCCGTCGAAGACGGGGTCTGTCCCCAGGACATCGGCGACGAGGTCCGAGGAAGGTGGGGAGGTGGTGATCGTGGGCTCCAGGTGCGTGAAGAGGTACCAGCCACCATAGGCCACGACGCTGTCCGCGCTGCGGGCGACCCCGAGTGTCTGCTCGGGGGTGTGTCAGCCGGCGCGGCGGATACCGCCTGCCAACTAGAGTCGGAACGACGCCGTTGCGGTATCCACCCGATCCGAAGGAGCTGACCTGTGTCGACGCGCCAGCGCGTGGCTCTGGTCACCCTCGGGTGTGCCCGCAACGAGGTCGACTCCGAGGAGTTGGCCGCCCGCCTCGAGGGCGGCGGGTGGGAGTTGGCCGACGACCCGGCGGATGCCGACGTGGCGGTGGTCAACACCTGCGGCTTCATCGACGCCGCGAAGAAGGACTCGATCGACACGCTGCTGGCGGCGGCCGATCTGAAGGGCTCGGCACGCACGCGTGCGGTCGTGGCCGTGGGCTGCCTGGCGCAGCGGTATGGCGTCCAGCTTGCCGACGAGCTCCCGGAAGCCGACGCTGTGCTCGGCTTCGATGCCTACCCCGATCTGGCGACGACGCTACGAGACGTGCTCGATGGGGTGGCCGTGCCGTCCCACGTGCCGGCCGACCGGCGGACGATGCTGCCGATCAGCCCTGTCGAGCGCCCGGCGGTCGCGTCGGCGCGGGAGGTGCCCGGACACGGCGGTCCGGTGCCCATGGGGGCCGGTGGCGTGCTGCGCACCCGTTTGGACGACCGGGTCTGGGCGCCGCTGAAGATCGCCAGTGGGTGCGACCGTCGGTGCACGTTCTGCGCCATCCCCTCGTTCCGTGGCTCGTTCGTGTCCCGCCCCGCAGCGCAGATCCTGGCCGAAGCCCGGTGGCTGGCCCAGTCCGGTGTTCGAGAGCTGGTCCTGGTCAGCGAGAACTCGACGTCATACGGCAAGGACCTCGGTGACCTGACCGCGCTGGAACACCTGCTGCGGGAGATCGCCACCGTCGATGGTCCGGTGTGGACCCGGGTCTGCTACCTGCAGCCGGCCGAGATCCGCCCCGGTCTGCTCGATGTCCTGTTCGGCACCAGTGGCTTGGCGGCCTACGCCGATCTGTCCTTCCAACACTCCTCGCCGACCGTGTTGCGCCGGATGCGGCGCTTCGGTGGCACCACCGACTTCCTGCGCCTCGTCGAGGACATCCGGCGGAGGTCCGCCTCAGCCGGGATCCGGACCAATGTCATCGTCGGCTTCCCTGGTGAGACCGAGGCCGACCTGGCCGAGTTGGCCGAGTTCCTCATCGCCGCGCGCCTCGACGCGGTGGGGGTGTTCGGCTACTCGGACGAGGAGGGCACCGAGGCCGTCGACCTGGAGGGGCACCTGCCCGAGGACGAGGTCGCGGCGCGGGTCGAGGAGATCACCCGCCTCGTGGAGGAGCTCACCGCGCAGCGGGCTGCCGATCGCGTCGGAGACCTGGTCAGCGTGCTGGTCGAGGAGACCGGCGACGGAGCAGTCATCGGCCGGGCCGAGCACCAAGGGCCGGATGTGGACGGCAACACCACCGTGGTCGGTGTCTCCGCGGGGGTCCGTCCCGGCGACCTGGTGGCGGCTGTCGTCACCGACACCGAGGGCATCGACCTGGTGGCGAGGCAGGGATGAGCGAGCAGCGGGGCCCGGTGGCCCGGACCGTGAGCGCCTGGAACGTCGCAAACTACCTGACCGTCTTCCGGATCCTGCTCGTCCCGGTGTTTGCGGTCTTGCTCCTTGCCGACGGTGGTCAGCGGGCCGTCTATCGGTATGCCGCGCTTGCCGTGTTCGCGCTGGCGATCATCACCGACGGCCTCGACGGAGACCTCGCCCGACGCCGTGGCATCGTCACGGACTTCGGGCGCATTTCTGACCCGATCGCCGACAAGGCGCTCATCGGCACCGCGTTGGTCGCCCTGTCGGTGCTGCACGACGTGCCGTGGTGGGTGACCGTGGTGATCCTCGCCCGGGAGATCGGGATCACCGTGATGCGGTTCGTCGTCATCCGGCATGGGGTCATGCCGGCTGGTCGTGGCGGCAAGGTCAAGACCTTCCTGCAGTCGATGGCGGTCGCCGGACTCGTCCTGCCGACCTGGACGTTGCCCCTGGCCTCGGCGTGGCACACCGCGTCGGTGTGGCTGCTCTACGTCGCACTGGCGGTCACTGTCGTGACCGGCGCGGACTACCTGCTCAAAGCTCAGCGGCTCAAGCGCACCTCGGCTCGGACTCTGGCCAAGAAAGCCGCCCGAGCCGAAGCCCGAGAGGCACGTCGCAGCGATCGGGAGCGCTGAGCCGCGGTGGGGTCCGCCCAACTCGCCGAGGAGGTCATTGCCCGGCTCGTCCGGCGCGCGGAGACGGTGGGCTGTGCCGAGTCACTGACCGGTGGTCTGGTCTGTGCCGCGCTCGTGGCAATTCCGGGAGCGTCGGCCGTCGTGCGCGGAGCGGTGGTCGCCTATGCCTCGGATCTGAAGGCCTCGATCCTCGGTGTGGACGCCGGGCTGCTCGAGCGCTCAGGTGCCGTGCACCCTGACGTCGCGGCCCAGATGGCCACCGGAATCCGTGCTGTCCTGGGAGCCACGTGGGGAGTCTCGACCACCGGGGTCGCCGGCCCGGCGCCGAGCGAGGGAATGCCGGTGGGGACGGTCTATGTTGCAGTGGCCGGTCCGCACGGCGTGAATGTCGTACCTGGCCGGTATGCCGGTGACCGGGACTCGATCCGGCGCGCCAGCGTCGATGAGGTCCTGTCCGCCCTGTGCGCGACACTGCGCGGCTCACCTGCCGCCACGGGGCAGACGATGTAGCGTGTCCCGCAACAAGCACGTGTCGTCGAGCGAGAAGAGGTGGTCCCGTGGTCCTGCTCCGGCGTGAGCTCGGCGGTGTCCTGCGCGAACACCGTCGCCGTCAGGGTCGCACCCTTCGCGAGGTCTCGACCAAGGCGGCTGTGTCGCTGGGCTATCTCAGCGAGGTCGAACGGGGCGAGAAGGAGGCCTCGAGCGAGTTGCTCGCAGCGATCTGCGCCGCGCTCCAGGTCCCGCTGTCGATCGTGCTCACCGATGTCGCCGAGGCGGCCTCCCTGCATGAGGCTGGACGTGCGTCGGTGGCGTCCTTGCCCGTCAGCCCGCCGTCCCGCGGCGAGGTCTCAGCCTCTGCGGCGTAAGGCTCGCCCCCAGCGGCGCCTGCGGGCGTCCGTGGTCGGTCGGTCCGACTCCGCCCTGGCAGGTCGGGCAATAGAACAGCACCCGGTCCACCGAGCCATCTCCGGTCGGCGCGGTCCGCACCGGCCCACCGCAGCGGCGGCACGCCAGCCCCTGGCGGCCGTGGACCGCAGTGGTCCGGCCCCGGGTCAGGTCACCGGTGGTGCTCTGCGTGGCGCGCCCGACATTGGCCAAGAGGAAGTCCCGGGCTCGGGAAACGACGGCCGAGACCGTCTCCGGGCCGAGTCGAGCAGCGGGGGCCCACGGCGAGACCCCCTCACGGAACAGCGCCTCGGCCGCGTAGAGAGTGCCGATGCCGGCGAGGTTGCGCTGGTCGAGCAACGCCTGCGCGATGGTGCCGGCCGCGGTGCTGACCGCCGCCACAGCACGGTCGAGGTCCCAGTCGGCGCCGAGCAGGTCCGGACCCAGATGTCCGACCAGGAGGTGTTCGTCCCGGGTCGCGACCAGGTCGAGCATGCCCAGCCGCAACCCGAGCGCGGTCCAGGTCGACGTGCCGATCACTGCCCGCACCTGGTTGCCGACGCCCCACGCGCCGGGCGCGGAGGTGGCCTCGATACGCCACTGTCCTTCCATCCGCAGGTGCGAGTGCAGGGTGCGGCCGTCGTCGAAGCGGTGCAGCAGGTGCTTGCCCCGGGACACGACCTCGACGGTATGTCGGCCGCGCAGCCGCGCCTCGGCCAGACTGGGCCACCGCAACTCCGCATCCGTGATCAGGTCGCCGCGCAGCGCCGCGTCGAGGCGCCGAGCGGTCCGCAGGACGGTGTCACCCTCGGGCACGGTGGCTCGCCTCAGCGTCGCAGCCGCAGGCCACGAGAGGTGGCGATGAAACCGGAGGCCTTCAGGGCCGCGCTGAGCGGATGTCCGGAGCCGAGCAGTGGCTCGCCATCGGTGCGTTCCACGGTGAACCGCCCCATGGCCCCGGAGCTCACCGCCTCGGCCAGCACCTGCGTCGCCTCCGAGAGCAGCGCCGGATCGTCGGTGTATGAGAGCACCGACCGGCCGCCTCGCTCGACATACAGCACGAGGGTCCCCTCGACGAGGACCACCACCGCGCCGGCTTTGCGACCGGGTTGGTGGCCGGCGCCCCCGGTGTCGGCCGCTGGTCTGACCGGCCACGCGAGCGCAGCGCCATAGGGGTTGGCCGGGTCCGATGCGGCCAGGACCAGGGCCCTCGGTCCGGCTGGGGTCCGCGGGCGGTTGGAGGCGAATGACTCACCGAGCGGGACGGCCTGGGCGCGAAGCCGGTCCACGGCCCCAGTCGTGCCGAACTGGGCGGCACCGAGCCCGTCGATGAAGTAGCCACGGCGCACCCGTCCGGCTTCCTCGGCTGCGGACAGCACGCGGTAGATCGCCGCGAAGCCACCGGGAACGTCTTCCGCGACGACGCTTCCCCGGGTGATGACGCCATAGCGGTCGAGGAGGACCTCAGCTCGGGCCAGCGTGCGCGCGGTCTCGTCCGCGACCGTCTCGGGCAGGATCGACCAGCGCCCGCCCGCCGACGGGTCGCGCCCCAGAACCGCTTCCCGGGGGGCAACGCGCAGACCCAGCGTCGCGGTCCGGCGGCCAGGCCGGGCCCGGCGCGCGGGCGCGCGCCGGCGGTGGGCCGGCCGACCGCCCCGGAGTCGGGCCCGCAGCGGCGCCAGCGTGTCATTGGTGACCCAGCCCTGCCAGACCAAGGCCCAGAGCGCCTCGACGACCTCGCCCTCACTCGCAGCGGCCCCGTCGTTGCCGGCCAGCGCTCGCACCAGGGCACCGGTGAAGTAGCCGCCGCCCCCGTGAAGGATGTCGAGCACGTCCTGCTGCAGCGGCGTCAGCCCGTCGGCCGAGGGCTGGACCAGAGTGAAGGGCGCGAGCTCTGCGGTGTGCAGCGATATCCACCCGTCGTCTCCGGCCAGGCTGGCCTGCCCTTGCCAGAGCACGTCGCCGGCGCTCATCAGCTCGTCGAGGTCGGCGCTGTCGTAGCCGCCGACGCGGGCCGGCAGGATGAGCGACTCGACCGCCGAGGCGGGCAGCGGGACGCCACTGAGCTGTTCGACGGCACGGAGCACGGCGTCGGGACCTCGCCGTGGTGAGCCGACCCCCTGCCAGGTCGGCAAGAACCGTGCGAGGTCTGCCTGCGGGACCGGTTCGACGTCGGCGCGGGCCGCGGCGAGGGACCGGCGTCGCAGGGTGCGCAGGACTGTGGGATCGCACAACTCGGTGGCGTCGGTGTCCCGCAGGGCGCCGATCGGTCGCATCGCTCCCGCGACGAGCCGGCCGTCGTGGGTCAGCCGCCGGGTCACTCCGGACGCCACTGCGGGTCCGATGCCCCACCACCGCGCGACCTCGTCGACGGTGAAGGGTCCATGGGTGCGGGCGTATCGGACGATCAGGTCGGCGAGTGGGTCCGGCCCGCTCTCCAGGTGGGCCGAGGGAACCCCCGGCGGCACGGCGGTGCCGAGGGCGTCTCGGAGGCGGCCGGCATCTTCGACGGCGGCCCATCGGGGATCGTCGGCGATCCGAACCGGGATCACCCGTAGCTCGTGGTGCAGTGCGGCGACCCAGGCCGGCACGTCCGCATCGGGGACACTGCGGGCTCGGATGTCAGCCTCGGACAGCGGCCCCAGGAGGCGCAACAGGTCCGCGAGGTCCTCGGCGGTGCGGCAACGTCGGGTCGCGACGAGATGCTGCAGCTCGGCCTCGGTCTTGGCCACGGCGTCGGGGTCGAGCAGGTCCCGCAGGGCCAGGGTGTCTCCGGCGCCGAGGAGCTCGGCGAGCAGGGTCGGGTCCATCGCCAGCGCCGCCGCGCGTCGCTCGGCCAGCGGGGCGTCGCCCTCATAGAGGAAGGCAGCCACATACCCGAAGAGCAGGCTGCGAGCGAAGGGTGAGGCGCTCTGGGTGGCCACCACGTCGACGTCGACCTCACGCCGAGCCACCCCGGCCATGAGCTCGACGAGGGCCGGCACGTCGAACACGTCCTGAACGACCTCCCGGACGGCCTCGAGGACGACCGGGAAGGATGGATAGCGGCTGGCGACCTCGAGCAGCTGCGCCGAGCGTTGCCGCTGCTGCCACAGCGGCTGGCGGCGCCCGGGCTGGCGCCGGGGGAGCAGCAGGGAGCGGGCGGCGCACTCGCGGAACCGAGCGGCGAACAGTGCCGAGCCCCCGACCTCGGCGGTGACCAGCGCGGTGACGTCGGCCGGGTCGAGCAGGATGAGGTCGACGAGCTCGTCGTCGATGCCGGTATGGCGGGCCGGGTGCGCGGCATCGGCTCCCGACCCGGGGGCATCGGGCGCAGCGTCGAGGGCATCCAGTTCGATATCGGGCAGCCGCAGGACGATCCCATCGTCACCGTGGCTGGCCTGGACGTCGACGCCGAACCGCTCGCGCATCCGAGCTGCCACACACAGCGCCCAGGGCGCATGCACCGGTGAGCCGAACGGAGAGTGGATGACGACCTGCCAGTCGCCGAGCTCGTCGCGGAACCTCTCGATGACGATGGACCGGTCGGTCGGCAGGACCGCGGTGGCCTGGCGCTGCTCGTCGAGGTACGCCAGCAGGTTGTTCGCCGCGAAGGCATCCAGGCCCGCGGCGCTCAATCGGGCGCGCGCCGCGTCCGGGGCCAGGCTGGTGACCTCACGCAGCATTGCCCCGACGCCGCGACCGAGCTCGGCCGGTCGGCCCAGGCCCTCGCCCTTCCAGAACGGCAACCGTGCGGCCTGGCCAGGGGCCGGAGTGACCAGCACCCGGTCGTGGGTGATGTCCTCGATGCGCCAACTGGTCGTTCCCAGCATGAAGACGTCGCCGACCCGGGACTCGTAGACCATCTCCTCGTCGAGCTCGCCCACTCGTCGGGCGGTGCCTTCCTCGCCGGCGAGAAATACGCCATACAGGCCGCGATCGGGGATCGTGCCACCGGAGGTCACGGCGAGCCGTTGCGCCCCCGGTCGCCCCTTGAGCACGTCATGGACCCGATCCCACACGACGCGCGGGCGCAGCTCGGCGAACTCCTCGCTGGGGTAGCGGCCCGCGAGCATGTCCAGCACCGCCTCGAGCACCGGCCGGCTCAAGGTGGCGAACGGTGCGGCCCGCCGAACCAACGCTTCGAGGTCGCCTACGGTCCACTCGTCCACGGCGCACATCGCGACGATCTGCTGGGCGAGCACGTCCAGCGGGTTGGCAGGGACGTGCAGGCGTTCGATAGACCCGGTGCGCATGCGTTCCACCACCACGGCGGTCTGCAGCAGGTCGCCGCGGTACTTCGGGAAGACCACCCCGCGGGACACCGCGCCGACCTGGTGACCGGCCCGCCCGACGCGTTGCAGCCCGCTGGACACGCTCGGCGGCGACTCCACCTGCACCACCAGGTCGACCGCTCCCATATCGATGCCGAGCTCCAGTGAGCTCGTGGCGACGACCGCCGGAAGCCGCCCGGACTTGAGGTCGTCCTCGATGAGGGCGCGTTGCTCCTTGCTGACCGACCCGTGGTGGGCGCGAGCCAGCACCGGCGGAGCGCCGAATGCGGTGCCGGATTGTCCCGGTGACTGTGCCGGGCCAGGTCGACTCGGGCGCCAGAGATCGACATCCAGCGGATCGGACTCGGTCAGCGCACGCAGCTCGGCGTCGAGGTCCTGCGCTTCGAGCCGTTCGGCCCAGATCTCGTTCAGCCGGGCGGTCAGGCGTTCGGCCAGGCGACGTGAGTTGGCGAAGACGAGGGTGGAGCGGTGCGCCGCGACGAGGTCGACGATTCGCTCTTCGACATGCGGCCAGATCGATGTGCGTCGCGGGTCGCCGGAGGCCGGTCCGCTCAGGTCGTCGGTCGGGGCGCCGATGGCGGCGAGGTCCTCGACGGGCACGACGACCGACAGATCCCACTCCTTGGTCGATGGTGGGCGCACGACGCTGACCGGTCGACCGCCGGCGAGGAAGCGGGCCACCTCATCGACCGGCTCGACGGTCGCCGACAGCCCGATCCGCTGGGCCGGTGCCTCGAGCAGGGCGTCGAGCCGCTCGAGGGACAGTGCCAGGTGCGCGCCGCGCTTGGTGCCGGCGACGGCATGCACCTCGTCGACGATGACCGTCTCCACGCCGCGCAGGCTCTCCCGCGCCGCGGACGTCAGCATCAGGAAGAGCGACTCCGGTGTCGTGATGAGAATGTCCGGGGGGCGGCTCGCGAGTGCTCGCCGGGCGGCTGCTGTGGTGTCTCCGGATCGGACGCCGACCTGCACGTCGGGGATGTCGACCCCCAGCCGCGCGCCCGCGTGACCGATGCCGACGAGCGGGGAGCGCAGGTTGCGCTCGACATCCACGGCCAGGGCCTTGAGCGGGGAGACATACAACACGCGACACCGTCGGGCCGACTCCGGCGGCGAGGGAGCCGAGACGATTCGGTCGATGGCCGACAGGATCGCTGCCATGGTCTTGCCCGAGCCGGTCGGTGCGACGACGAGGGCGTGCTCTCCTGCGCCGATCGCGGCCCAGGCGCCGATCTGGGCCGCGGTCGGCTCCACGAAGGTCGTCGCGAACCACGCGGCGGTGGCCGGCGAGAACGCGCCCAGTGGCTCAGGGCCGGGGGAGCGGGGGTCGTCAATCATGGCGACCCCACTGTCTCACCCGGCCCTGACGGCCCGGACGGTCAGTTGCCGGTGAGGCGGTACGAGAAGGCCGAACCGTCTGTCGTCGACGACGTCGACATGCCGAACCCACGCAGGGCCAGGACGAAGTCCTTCCAGTCGGCTGGCAGTGAGTCGGCGTAGATGGACTCGAACCCGTCGAGGTCGACATACAGCGCACTCTGGGCGGCTGCGGCGTCCTTGACGGCCAGCGCGAATCCGGGGGTCGTGCCGAGCGAGCCCTTCGACTTCAGTGCAGTCGTGTAGGCCGGGTCGGTGGTCAGGTAGAGGGTATTGCCCTCGTTCCACACATCGACCTGCCCGGCACCGCCGGCCTGCTGGACCAGGTTGCGCGCCTGTTCCCAAGCCTTGGTGGCGTCCTTGGGGGTCGTGATGACGCCTAGGGTCGGGGTGTCGGACGAGAACTCCTGCCTGGGCAGCACGATGGTTGTCGTCGTCCCCAGCAGGTTGGCCAGATCGTCCGGCAGGGTCATGCCGAGCTGGTTGCCCAGGTCATCGACGCTCGACCCGGACTCCTCGATCACCTTGACGACGGCCTGCCACTGCTGGGTCAGTTGGGTGTCCACGCCGTTCATCTGCATCGCGGCCAGGGTGTCGTCGGGCAGCGTGGTCAGCTGAGTCAGGCCGGCCGGAGCGGCACTGAGGGCGGCGAGCTCGGCGGCGCCCTCACCGCGCAGGATGCCGGCGAGCTCGAGGAACTCGGGGTTGAAGCGCAACGCCGCGGCCACGCGGGCGCCCTTGCGCAAGGCGGCCAACTGCGGTTGGAGCTCGCTCATCGTCATCCCTGACAGCAAAGCGCCCTGATCCTCCACGATGTCGGCGAACTTCCCGGCATCCATCCACATCGAGAAGATGCCCGAGTCGCCCAGAGCCGCCATGTCCGCGGCATACTCCGCGTTCGAGCCGATCGCCCCCTTGTCCAGTGCCGCGAGGATCTGGCTTTGGGACTCCTTCGGCATGACCAGCGCGTATCCATCGCGGATGACGTAGCCGGCTTCGCCGTCTGCCGTGAGGGTGTCCAGCGAGGTCTTCGCCTTGGCGGAGTCGGTGACCTCGATGGCGCCGTAGAGCATCGGTCCGGCCCCGTCGGATGGCGGGGGCAACATGACGAGTGCGGCCCGGTTGCCCAGCCAGGCCTCGACATTGTCCACCTCGGCCTGAGCCTTCGGGTCGGTGATGTTCTGTTTGATGAGGTCGAACAGCCCCTGGCGCGGGTCCTTGGTGAACTCCGAGTCCGTGGTGGGCAACTTCTGCAGGAAGCGCACGGCAGCGACCTTCTGCCCGGCGGAGGGGTCGAGGTCTACGCGGATGTACATCGCGGCGCTGGCCGCCACGACGGCGTCGAGCGGGCTGCCCTTGGGTGCGAGTCGGTTGACGGCGAAGGCCACCGTCGACCCCACTAGGACCAGGGCGACCGCGCCGGCGATCAAGGCGGTGCGCCGGCCCTTCTTGGGTGCGTCAGCCTGGGCAACGGCCACCGGCGTCGACGGCTCGGCGGGCGGCCCGCCATCCGCGAGGGGCTGGGTCGGGACCGACGCTGGCGCGCTGCTATCGCCGGGGACAGCAGCACCGGCAGGTGTGAGGTCGGACATCGGGTGTGAACCCCCTGAGACGTGGCTGTCCGCCGGTTCTGGCGGGCATCAGCACAATAACCCGAGGAACCGACAAGCACACGTGCCTTCGGCCAACTGACCGGCGCGGTCTGTGCCACACTCACCCGGTGCGACACAGCGACTTCCGAGAGCTCATGCGCGATGAGTTCGGTGCGGGCTACGCGGCGTCGCTGGCCAGCGATCTGGTGGTGGGCGAGTTGGGTGGCCGGACGGCGGACGACGCGTTGGCCGCGGGCGTGCCCCCGAAGGAGGTATGGCGGGCCGTGTGCGAGGCGGCCGGTGTCCCCCTCGAGCGACGGCTCGGTCGGGACCGCCCGCCCCGCCGCGGGTCCGGCGTGTCGCTGCCCGACTGATCGAACATCTGTTCGGTAAGGTCATCCCCAAGGGAGACCATCGACCTCACGTTGTCCACAGGCCTCGACCAGCGGTGTCGAACGATGTCGGTGCTCGCTCCTAGCGTCTGACTGACGCCGCCGCATCGGGCCTCGGTCGAAGGTAGGCGCGGCCGCATTCGACACGACAAGGGTGGGTGACATGGCAGGACCAGATCGCGACAAGGCTCTCGAAACGGTGATGAGCCAGATCGAGAAGCAGCACGGCAAGGGTGCAGTCATGCGCCTAGGTGACGAGACGCGCACGCCCATCGAGGTGATCCCCACCGGCTCGATCGCCTTGGATGTTGCCCTGGGGATCGGGGGATTGCCCCGGGGCCGGATCGTGGAGATCTACGGACCGGAGAGCAGCGGCAAGACGACCGTCGCGTTGCATGCCGTCGCCAACGCGCAGAAGGCCGGCGGGATCGCGGCTTTCATCGACGCCGAGCACGCGCTCGACCCCGACTACGCCAAGGCGCTCGGGGTCGACATCGACCAGTTGCTCGTCAGCCAGCCGGACACGGGGGAGCAGGCGCTGGAGATCGCCGACATGCTCATCCGGTCCGGGGCGTTGGACATCATCGTCATCGACTCTGTGGCCGCGCTGGTCCCGCGCGCCGAGATCGAGGGCGAGATGGGGGACAGCCACGTGGGCCTGCAGGCCCGGCTCATGTCCCAGGCGCTGCGCAAGATCACCGGGGCGCTCAACTCCACCGGCACGACGGCGATCTTCATCAACCAGCTTCGCGAGAAGATCGGGGTCTTCTTCGGCTCGCCGGAGACGACCACAGGCGGCAAGGCGCTGAAGTTCTACGCGTCGGTGCGCCTCGATGTGCGCCGGATCGAGACCCTCAAGGACGGTTCCGAGGCCGTCGGCAACCGCACCCGCGTCAAGGTCGTCAAGAACAAGGTCAGCCCGCCGTTCAAGCAGGCTGAGTTCGACATCCTCTACGGTCACGGCATCTCACGTGAGGGCGGCCTGATCGACATGGGTGTCGAGCACGGCATGGTCCGCAAGGCCGGTGCCTGGTTCACCTACGACGGCGACCAGCTCGGTCAGGGCAAGGAGAACGCGCGCTCCTTCCTCAGGGACAACCCGGACCTGGCCGACGAGTTGGAGAAGAAGATCAAGGAGAAGCTCGGCGTCGGGCCACGCCTTGATGCACCGGCGGACGTGCCCGTCGAGTTCTGAGCCTCGCCGTGGGGATCGACGAGGCCCGCCGTGCCCTGGCCGCCGCAGAGGCGGCGGCCGGGGTGTCCGGCGAGCGGGCGGTGGCCGCACCGGTCGGGGCCGAGCGGCGCGTTGGCGAACGGTTCACGGGCGAACGGTTCACAGGCGGACGGTGCGGGTCCGTCGGAGCGCCTGGCCCGCGGATGGGCGGCGGTCAGGGCCAGGACGCCGACCCGTATGCCGTCGCACAGGCGATCGCGCTGCGCCAGTTGGCGATGGCCCCCCGCAGCAGCTCTGAGTTGGGGGCCAAACTGCGGCAGAAGGGGTGCCCGGACGATGTCGCGACGGTCGTGATCGACCGGTTGACCGAGGTGGGCCTGCTCGACGACGCCGCCTACGCGCAGATGCTCGTCCATCAGCGGTCCAGCCAGCGTGGTCTGGCCCGCAGCGCCTTGAGGCGGGAGCTCGCCGGAAAAGGGGTCGACCGTGAGGTGGCGGAGGCCGCCGTCGGCGAGGTGAGCGAGGCCGCCGAGCGCCTGCGGGCCGAGGAGCTGGTCGCGAAGAAGCTGCGCACGATAGCCGGGCTCGACCCGACCGTTCAGGCCCGCCGACTGGCCGGCATGCTGCAGCGGAAGGGTTACTCGTCGGGGCTGACCTACGCGGTCGTTCGGGACGCGATCGCGGCCCTGCCCGAGCTGGAGCGGGACTGAGCGGGCTCAGAGCGAGTGCAAGGGCCGCTGTCCAGGAGGCAGCGCGGCGGCCGGCAGGATCTGCTTGCCGAACGGCATGATCGAAACCGGCAGCATCTTCAGGTTCGCTACTGCCAGCGGGATTCCGACGATGGTCACCGCCTGAGCGGCCGCGGTGGTGAGGTGTCCGAGGGCCAGCCACCAGCCGGCGACGACGAACCAGATGATGTTGCCGATCACCGAGCCCGTGCCCGCTTCCGGGGTGCGCACGACGGCGCTGCCGAAGGGCCACAACGCATACCGGGCCATCCGGAAAGAGGCGATCCCGAACGGGATGGTCACGATGAGCAGGCAGCACAGGATGCCCGCGACGACATACCCGAGCCAGAGCCAGAAGCCACCGAAGACGAGCCAGATGAGGTTGAGCAGGGTGCGCACGGGCCGTTCTTTCCTTGCTGAGATGGCGGCGGTTCGCCGCCGACCCGTGAAACGTCCCGCCAGCCCGCAGGATTCCGACGCGTCGGCGGTCAGTCGGTAATGATCACCACCAGGGTTCGTGGGCCATGGACACCCTCGACGCGGTCCAGTTCGATGTCGCTGGTGGCGCTCGGCCCGCTGATCCATGTCAGCGGGCGCCGCGCGGCCACTGACGGCCCCAGCGCAACGACCGCCTCGGGAACGTCGGACACGATCTGGTCGGCCCGCACGACACAGATGTGGACGTCGGGCACCAGGGTCAGGGCGCGCCGCCCCTGGTCGCCAGTGTGGTCCAGCACGATCGTGCCCGTCTCGGCGATCCCCACCCGAGCGGCCGTGACCACAGCGTGGACGGCATCCAGCTCCGAGTGACTCAGCCGGGGCTCGTCGCCCAACACTGCGATCTGCGCTGACGCGAGCGCCGCGACCCACACCGCAGGGAGGCCCGACGGGACGACGGCAGTGGCCAGCCTCAGGTCGGTCGCCACCTCGGCGAGCCGACCCGCGAGGTCACCTTCGTCGCACCGCACGACCCGGGCGCGATAGTCCTCGACGCGCTCGACGAAGCGTCCCACGAGGTCAGGCATGGCGGTCGGCTGTCCATAGGACCACGCCGGCGTGTCGGCCTGGGTCGGGTCGTCGCCGCGGCTCACGTCCGCGACGCCAGCACGGATCCGGTTCAACATGGTCTCTTTGGCGCTGATCGCCATCATTGCTCACCTCGTTCTCGGGCCCACCAGGCGCGGAACGACTCGGCGGGTGGCATCGGCAGGTCCCGGGCGTTCGCCCATCTGGACAGCGGAGGAGGCAGCGGCCCGAGATGGCTCACTGCACCGGGCACGAGCTTGCGCCCCAGACCGGCCGCCTTCTGCGCGGCCGCCAGCCGTCGATGGCTGGCGAAGAGCCAGGAACCGGCCTTCATCATGGCCGCCTCGGCATGTGGGTGGTGGTCGGCCTTCTTCGCTTCGACGACCTTGCCGCGCATGTGGACGAGCATCTCGGGGATCGGGATGCGAACGGGGCAGACGTCGAAGCACGCGCCGCAGAGTGTCGACGCGTAGGGCAGAGATCGGTCGACAGCGCTACTCGTTCCGCGCAGCTGGGGGGTGAGCACGGCGCCGATCGGCCCGGGGTAGACCGAGCCGTAGCTGTGGCCGCCGACGCGCTCGTAGACCGGGCAGATGTTCAGGCAGG
>JBPOIZ010000003.1:0-18031 GCA_052034115.1 Actinomycetota bacterium | reverse complement strand
TCGAACGGTTCAACCGCATCATGCTCGAGGAATGGGCCTATGCCCAGCCCTACACCTCCGAAACCCAGCGAGTCGCCGCCTTCGACCAATGGCTGCACCATTACAATCACCACCGAGGCCACACCGCACTCAAGGGACATCCCCCAGCCGCGCGCGTACCCAACCTATCCGGGGTGAACAGCTAAGCGTCGTCACGCGAACCAGTAGTAACCAGGCGTGACCCTCACCCACCCCCAAAAAGGTGAGGGTCACCAAGTGGGGAGTATCTGACAACTGCCCACAAACCGTGAGGGAGACTCCACCCGTACCGCACCCCCGGCGGGCTGACGGAGTCTCCCTCAACTTTTCTGTCACCATTAGAAGGTGCAAGCTCAACGGATACTGAGTGGGCCGACACCAACACGCGAAATCAATGTTCTTCGCGGCTTGCTGGGGTTTGAGAAGTACCTATGCAGGTCCACGCGGTGAAGGCTGGCTCATCCT
The DNA here is from genome assembly GCA_052034115.1 of Actinomycetota bacterium. Taxonomy (GTDB): domain Bacteria; phylum Actinomycetota; class Actinomycetes; order Actinomycetales; family Dermatophilaceae; genus Lutibacillus. The sequence continues at coordinate 17,548 of JBPOIZ010000003.1, read as the reverse complement.
CTCCGACCTCGCCGAGCACCTTGGCCTTCGCACCCGAGCCGACCTCATCCACCGCATCACCGATGCGGGGCTGCGAGTGATCGGGCAGCTCGACACCGTTCCGACGCATCCCCGCGCCGACGACCGCACCGACCCCTTCCACTCCGCCCGGAGCCGCGAGACCACCACGCTCTGGCGCCTGGCAGCGGAGATCACGCCACTCGATCCGGCGACAGCACCGGAATGAGCCGCCATGAGCGATCACCTCACGACCCGCCTTCAGGAGAGCCACCGCGACTCATCATCGCAGCAGCGAACGGGGTTCTCGACGGTACAGGCGTTCACTCAGGATGCTCGCCGATTGAGTACGCCAACCGCCTATGACTGTGTCCGATTCCTGGCGGTTCGCGACGGCTCGATGATCCTCATGGGCGACTTTCCTCACCGTCCGGTAGCTGTGGGCGACGTGGTGATGATCGCCCCAAACATAGCGATCCATTGCGAGCCCGAAGGCGAAGTCACGATGACCACGCTCTACGTCGACACCGACTATCTGATTGAGCACCTGTACTGGCAGCACCTCGAACTGATCCCCGACCGCGAGGCCGCGCGCGACCTCGCCGCCAAGCTCTACCCCGACCCGGTACAGGTGCTCCGCCTGGGTGAGCGACAGGCTGAACGGCTCGGGCCGATGCTCGATGAGCTGGTGACGCGCACGGGAGACGGTCAATCGCCGCAGGTTTACTTCCGCATTCACGCGCTCCTATTCGCGGTGCTCGCCGCTCTCGCGCCGCTCATCCGCTACGCGCCGGTCGCGGTGCCGCCGCTGACCTCACGGCAGCGGGCCGTGCGGGTCGCGCCTCCGCGCTGGCGGGCGCTCCGCCCGGTGCGGCGCGAGATTGCGCGCACAGCGGCACTCATGCAAGACGACATTGCGAAGCGGTGGTCGTTGTCAGAACTCGCCGCACATGCCTGCGTCTCGACCAGCCAGTTCAGCCGACTGTTCAAAGAGTCGTTCGGGGTGACACCGATCACCTATCTGTCGATCCTGCGCGTGCAAGAAATGGCCCGCCTGATCCGAGAGACAGACCTGCCCATCGGCACGATCACCGATCAGGTCGGGTGGTGCCACCATTGCGGGCACGCGACGCTCGTGTTTCGCCGCTACATGGGCGTGACGCCGTTCAAGTACCGACACTACGGGCCACCGAGCGCGAGCCGTGAGGGGCCAGGAATGGGCGTCGCTCATGCCACAGAAAGCGCAGCGTGGGTTCTGTGATCCTGTCAGCCCGCGCGGCCTCGTCGTCCGGGTGGCAGGAGTCCTTTGCGGCGGGCGCGGGCGACCCAGCCCTGCGCGGTCGAGAGCGGCACCCGGCTGATTTCGGCCATGCGCGCGGTCGGGTTGGGTTCCCCGTCGTCCACAAGGCGCGTGTGCTGCAAGGCGACGACTTCGTAGAAGTCGGGGGTGCGCTTCGGGTTCCCCAACGGCTTCAAGACTTCACTGAACTGAAGGATGCGGCCCGAGGGCATGGTGAGGGTGCCGCCCTCGAAGCGGGTGGCACCGGTGACAGCGAACTGGCGACGGTTGATCGCCGCCTCAATCCTCGACGTCGGGAGGTTGCGAAGCATCGGGCTTGCCACCGGGTCACCTGCCTGCTCAGGCAGGTAGATGATCCCCGTGATCCGTACTTCACCCATCGGCTCTTGGTGCATGAGGTACTGGCGTTGCAACCGCAAGAGCACGCGAGTGTAGGACTGGACGTGCTCGATGAGGAACCAGCGTCCATCACGGCCATCGTTGTACCCGTCCAGTTCCCCGTCCGGCCCCGGCGTGGGGTAGATCAGCTTGTCGTACTTGAGCGCGGCATCAATGGCGACCGACTCGGCGGAAGATGCGATCACGGGAGGATCGGGCATCACCCAGCCCGCTGGCAGGTCGGAGGCGACTAGCAGCGGAACATCCTCCACGTCTTGACTCATACCCCTGATCGTAGTGGAACCCGCCCTGCATCTCAAACAATGGCCGCTACGCCATATCTGTGGTACGGTTGCAGTCTACTGGCGTATCTGCCACGACGCGAGATAGAGATGAGCATCCGGCCACGATCCACGAACGCTGAGCGACCGCACGACGCGGCGCGAGGCAGGGGCGTGTCCGAGCCGGGCGCGAGGGGCGATCCGGGACAGCTCCGGCTCCGCACGATCCGCCGTGCGGAGCCTGATATGCGGAAGCTGGTGGAGTGGGTTTTGAACATCACCCAGGCCCGCTACGACGCTCACCGCGCCGGGGAACCCGACCCCTACGACCTCCCACCACCGGACGAGCTGACCGCTGAATCTCACGACCACAGCGCAGACGAACAGCGCACAATGGAATCCGAAGCATCGAACGAACGGAGCATCGCATGAGCACCACCACCGCTCCCACCCTGAGCCACGCATCCTCTGGCGTCACTGACGAGCCGATGGACGACAAGCCGGTGCTACTCGCTGTCTCGTACCTGCGTGTCTCCACGCGGGAGCAGGCCGAGCGCGGCGGCACCGACGAAGGCTTCTCGATCCCGGCGCAGCGTGAGGCGAACCAGCGCAAGGCCGACGAACTCGGGGCGCGGATCGTGCGCGAGTTCATCGACGCGGGCGAGTCCGCGCGCTCAGCCGACCGTGACGGCCTGAAAGAGATGCTCGCGTTCATCGCCGCAAGCCGGGTGCAGTTCTGCCTCGTGCATAAGCTCGACCGGCTCGCCCGCAACCGCGCCGACGATGTGAAGATTCACGAAGCCCTCATCAACGCTGGTGTCACGCTTGTGTCGGCTACCGAGTCGATTGACCAGACCCCGTCGGGGATGCTTGTGCACGGCATCAAGTCGAGCATTGCGGAGTTCTACAGCCGGAACCTCGCCGCGGAGGTCACCAAGGGGCTGTCGCAGAAGGTCGCGCAGGGCGGCACGCCCATGCGCGCGCCCATCGGCTACCTCAACGTCCGCCGTACCGACGAGCAGGGCCGCGAGATTCGCACCGTCGAGGTCGATCCCGAACGCGCCCCGCTCATCGCGTGGGCGTTCGAGCAGTACGCGAAAGGTGAGACTTCCGTGACCGGGCTGCTACGCGACCTCACCGCGCGCGGGCTGCTCACGGTGCCGACGCCGAAGCGCCCGTCGAAGGCGCTGGGGAAGAACACGCTCTACAAGCTGCTCACGAACCCCTACTACGCGGGAGTGATCCGCTACAAGGGTGTCCTGTATCCCGGCGCGCACGAACCACTCATCGACCCGGCCCTGTTCGACACCGTGCAATCACTGCTGCGGGCGCGGACGGCGAAGATGACCCGGCATGTCCAGCACGCCCACCACCTCAAGGGCCTGCTGCATTGCGGCACCTGCGGATCGCGGATGCTGCTCGACTTCGCCACCAACCCGCGCGGCACGACCTACGCCTACTTCGTCTGCTCCGGCCGCGCCTCCAAGAAGACGAGCTGCACGAGGCGGGCGGTGCCCGTTGCGGTCGCGGAACGCCTGGTTGCGGATTCCTACGCGAGCATCACGATCAGCGATGCGACGTACCGGCACCTCGCCGCAGAGGTCGATGCCGCATTCGACTCGCGCATGGCGGGCCGTGACCAAGAGATAGCCGACCTCATGGCAAACCGCGCCAAGCTGGAATCAGAGAGCGACAAGCTGCTGGCCGCGCACTTCGCCGACGCCATCGACCTCCCCACCCTGAAACGACATCAAGACCGCATCAGGGTGGGCCTCGCAGACGTGAACCAGCGCCTCGCGGAGCACGACGAGCATCACACTGGCGGGCGCGCGTTCCTGCACGACAGCCTGCGGCTACTCACCGACGCCCACCACGCCTACGCCCGATCCCACGACGCCGACCGCAGAGTAGCGAACCAAGCGTTCTACACCCGCCTCGACATCACCGACGACGAACAACTACGCCCGCGCCTCGCCGAGCCGTTCGCCACCATCATCCGCGAAGCACACGAACGCGGCAGCGACGACGACGGCAAGGGTGCGGAACACGAACACGACGAACCTTCGCATGTCGCGTGTTCCCGTAAGACACTTTGGGTGGAGCTGAGGGGATTCGAACCCCTGACCTTCTCATTGCGAACGAGACGCGCTACCAACTGCGCCACAGCCCCGTGACCGACAGGCACTCTAGCACCGCGAGCCCCGGCCGACCCAACCGTCGAAGGGTGCCTCAGATCCCCGGGCCGACACGCCTGGACGCACTCGGCGCGCCCCCGCACACCCACCGCGTCTACGGTGGGACCGACGGAAGGAGCCCTATGTCCACCACCTCGGCCACACCCCCGCCCGCCCACGGAACGCCCGCCGAGGCGGTGCCGTGGCGGTTGCGCGCGCTGACCGAATGGTCCTGGCGCCTCATCGTCGTCGGGGTCGCGGCAGCGGCCCTGATCTGGGTGCTGCGCGGGGTGTCGGAGGTCACCGTGCCGCTGGCCGTCGCCGTGCTCCTGGCGGCGCTGTTGCACCCGGTCAACATGTGGCTTCGGGCTCGGATGCCCCGTGGGGCGGCCGCGGCAGTGAGCGTCGTCGGACTGATCCTGGTGGTCGCCATCCTCGTGGCGCTCGTCGGTTCCCAGGTCAGCGGCGGGCTGGGCGATCTGACCGCCAAGGTCTCCGAGGGGATCACCCAGGTCCGCGAGTGGCTGCGCACGACGTTCAACATCACCGACAGCCAGTTCACCGACTACGTCCAGCAGCTGCAGGACAACGTCACCTCCAGCGGCAGCGTCAGCGGCGTGGCGGCGAAGGCCGGGTTGACCGCGACGCACTTCGTCGCAGGCATGTTCCTCGCCCTGTTCTCGCTCATCTTCTTCCTGTATGACGGCCGTCGGATCGCGACCTGGCTCGTCGGACTGCTGCCCAAGGTCGGGCGAGCTCGGGCGCTGGCATCAGCCGACCTCGCGTGGGATCAGCTCACGGCTTTCGTGCGGGCGACGATCATGGTCGCCTTTGTCGACGCGGTGGGAATCGGCCTCGGGGCCGCCATCCTGAGGGTTCCGTTCGCCGCGGCGATCTTCGTCATCGTGTTCCTCGGCTCGTTCGTGCCGATCGTCGGCGCCCTGGTCAGCGGAGCGGTCGCGGTGTTGCTCGCCCTGGTCGCCCATGGGCCGGTCATGGCGCTGGTGATGCTGGCCGTGGTGCTCGGGGTCCAGCAACTCGAGTCACACGTCCTGCAGCCCTTCCTGCTCGGTCGGGCCGTGCGACTGCACCCCTTGGCCGTCGTCCTGGCAATCGCCGTGGGAGTGCTCATGGCGGGCATCGTCGGCGCCCTCGTGGCCGTGCCGGTCATCGCCGTGGGCAACGCAGTCGGTCGCTACTTGTTGGCCGACCCCGAGTTGGTGGCCGGCCCCGAGCCCACGAACCCGGGAGTAGCCGGCCCACCTGGGCCGCACGCCGCCTGAGGCGACACCGAGAATCAGCCGTTGGCGGCGCGGCGAACAGCCTCGGCGAGCTCGTGGACCGCAGGCTCGACCACGTCGGTCCTGGGGATGTCCAAGGGGGCCGGCGCGGGGCGCTCGACCCTCTCCTTGAGCGTGTAGGTCGGAGGAGGCACAGGCACCGGGCTCCAGGTGCCATCGGCCGCGGGCAGGTCGGCGGCATCGGCACGACCAGCCGCCGCCCGAAGGGCCACCGGCAGATCCTCGACGGGGATGGGCTGGGTGGCCTCATCGATGTCGGCGGAGCGAGGCTGCGTCACGACCTCGGCGGGGGCGGACGCCATACGCGCCGTCGCGGCCACCCGGCGACCGGCTCGGGCGGCGGGGGCAACGGGAGCAGCTGGGCGCCGGTCAGCGGGTCGCGACAGGGAGCGCCGACGACGCCGAGCCACAGCGGCCCGGCGCAGCAGGACGACGGACCCGGCGAGGACCAGGAGGTCGAGCAGGACCATCGTCCACGACGCGCGGGAGAGGATCGCGAGCACGGTCAGGATCGGGGCGCCGAGGAGGGCCAGCAGGAAGACGACGCCGCGCGCCATCGCGGCGAGGCGCCCGCCGTTGAGGCCGGCCACCTTGGCCACACCGGCCCCGAGCGGCGTCAGGCCCACGGTCGCAGAGGTCGGGTGGGCGGCCCGGGGATCGGGACCCTCCGGCGCGACGGCCATGGTGACCACCGGCCGGTTGAGCACCGCCTGCGGTGTCGCGGTGCCGCCCGACACCGCCCCCGAGGTGCGAGTCGTTCCAGGAGTCCGTCGGTCTAGCACGCGCATCGCCTCCGAATACCGGTCGACGGAGCGGGCCGTGGCGAGGTGCTCGCGACGGCGCACCCAGTGCTGCAAGAGATAGACAGCCCAGATCGCGATGATGGCGACGAACACAAGGCTGCTGGGCTGCACGCAGACGACGGTATGACGTGCCGCGCCGCCGGAGCCGGACCTCGGCCGGTGTGTCGCTGTTGATGCTGGTGTGACACGTGATTTCAGGCCCCCAGCCCGCCGTCTGCCACCCCCGCCGCTGCCGCTCGCCTCCGCCTCCCTACGACACTGAGTCGCCTGGCGGGCCAGAGACACCCACTGAGTCGCCTGGCGGGCCAGTGTCGTAGGGAGCCGGCCATGACCCCCGCGAGGGGCCCGTGGGCGATCAGACGTCGTCGATCAGACGTCGTCGATCTGACGTCGTCGATCAGACGTCTTGCGGGGCAGCCAGCCGGTCGCTCAACCGCGCGCCGCCGAGTTCTTCGGCAGTCACGGCGAAGCTGATGTGGTCGCGCCAGTCGCCGTCGATATGGAGGAACCGTCGGCGCAGGCCCTCCTCACGCAGACCGAGACGTCGGGCGATGGCCAGGCTGGAGTGGTTCTCCGGGCGGATGTTGATCTCGACCCGGTGCAGGCCACGCTCGGTGAACAGGTAGTCGATGACCCACGCCACGGCGCGGGTCATGGTGCCCCGCCCGGTGGCCGAGCGGGACAGCCAGTAGCCGATCGAGGCCGACCGCAACGCCCCGTAGATGATCGAGGACGCGGTCAACGACCCGACCAACTGACCGTCGACCTCGACGGCGAACGGCAGGTGACGCCCCTCGCGCGCGTTGCGGTTCAGGTCGTTGACATAGCTGCGGAAGCTCATGGTCGGCGGCGTCCCGTCGGGTCGGGTGGCGTCCCATGGCCGAAGCCAGAGGACGTTCTCCCCGCGCAGCCGCACCCACGCGTCCTTGTCCCGCATCGTCAACGGCCGCAGAACGATCTTCGGCGAACGCCCGTCCTCGACCCGCAGCGCCACCGGCCAGGTCATGTTCCCCATCAGTGGTCACCTCCCGCAGCCTGGGACACAGCATGCGGTATGACGCCGCCCAGCACCCCCAGCGCGTCACGCACCCCGCCCGGCGACCCAGGGAGATTGACGATCAGGGCACGCCCTGCCATACCCGCCACACCGCGGGACAGCATGGCGGTCGGGACACCGGCCTGGACGCCGGCTGCCCGAATGGCCTCAGCGATCCCGGGCACCAGCCGATCCACGACGCCGAGGGTCTGTTCGGGCGTCACATCGGTCGGGCTCACCCCGGTCCCGCCGGTCGTCAGCACCACGTCCGCCCCCGACGCCAGTGCTGCCCGCAGCGCCTCCCCGACCGACGGTCCGTCAGGCACCACGACGGGTTCTGGGCAGGCAAAGCCCCACTCCCGCAGGGCCTCGACGATGAGCGGACCCCCGCGATCCGGATAGATCCCGCGGGCCGCGCGCGTCGAACAGGTGATGACCACGCCAAGGCGTGCGGCGGCCGTCGGTGGCGCCGGCGGTGGCAGTGGCGCGGACGTCATTCGGGCGCGTCCTCACGCCAGTCCCCCGACCGGCCACCGGACTTCGCGGTGACCCGCACATCGGTGATCCGAGCATGCTTGTCGACCGCCTTGATCATGTCGACCAGGGCCAGCGCCGCAACGGCGACGGCGGTCAGCGCTTCCATCTCGATCCCGGTCCGGTCCGCCGTGCGTACGGTGGCGCTGATGGCCACGCCCGAGTCCTCGACACTCAGATCGACGCTGGACCCGTGCACGGCGATCGGATGGGCCAGGGGGATGAGCTCCGGGGTGCGCTTGACCGCCTGGAGCCCGGCGATGCGCGCGACGGCGAGCGCGTCGCCCTTGGGCACGGTCCCCCCGCGCAGGGCCGCGACAGCGGCGACAGACAGCACGACGAAGCCGGCCGCGCTCGCCTCCCGGGCGGTGACCGGCTTCTGTGTCACGTCGACCATGTGCGCCGTGCCGTCCGGGCGCACATGGGTCAGCGAGGGCTCAGTCATGGGCACCGTCCACGACTCCCGGATCGAGGAGCAGGATGTCCACCTCGTCCCCGACGGCGACGGTGGTGACCTCCTCGGGGATCATCACCAAGGCGTTCGCCCGGGCCAGGTCGGCGACGAAGTGCGACGCCTGACCCCACACCGGGTCGGCAATGAGGCGTCCGTCGGCTCCGCGGCTGACGACCGCGCGCGCGATCTGCCGCCGATCTCGCGGTGAGCGCATCGGGGCGCTGATGCGGCCGCGCTGGACCAGTGGCGTGGACACAGCCCCCATCATCGCCAGGATGGCCGGGCGGACAAAGAGCTCGAACGAGACGTAGGACGAGACCGGGTTCCCCGGTAGGGCCAGCAGGGGAACGCCCCGCTCCCCCACCACGCCAATCCCCTGCGGCTTGCCCGGCTGCATCGCGACCTGGACGAAGGAGATCGAGCCGAGCTCGGCCGAGGCCGACGCCGTGGCCTCCCCCACGACGCCGAAGGCCTCCTTGACCACATCGAAAGTGCCCATGCTCACCCCCCCGGACGTCACCACGAGGTCCGCGTCCGCAGCGAGCGCCAGCAGCGCGGCATTGAGCGCCGGGCCGTCGTCCGCCACGGCAGCGCTGCGCACCGGCATGGCACCGATCGCCGCCACCGACGCCGCCAGCATGTAGCTGTTCGAGTCATGGATCTGGCCGGGGCGCAGCGGCGCTCCCGGCTCGACGAGCTCGCTTCCGGTGGACAACACGGCCACCACTGGCCGGCGGTGCACCGACACCTCGCCATGCCCGGTGGCAGCCAGCAACGCCAACCGGCGCGGGGTCAGCCGGTCTCCGACCCGCAGCACCACTGTCGCGGCGCGAACGTCCTCTCCCTGGCGGCGCACCGAGGTGCCCGTCTCGACCGCCGCGAAGACCCGCACCGTCGCGGTCCCGCCCGGTTCGGTGTCCTCCACCTTGACGACGGCGTCGGCGCCCGGAGGCAACATCGCCCCCGTCATGATCGCGGCGGCCGCGCCGTCGCCGACCGGCACCTCCGCCAGGACCCCGGCGGGGATCTCGGCCACGACGGACAGCTCGACCGGCGCGTCAGCCCGGGCCCGGGCCACACTGGCGGCGCGGACGGCATACCCATCCATCGCCGAGTTGTCGAAGCCCGGCAGGTCGACGAGCGCGACGACGTCTTCGGCGCACACCAGCCCCAGCGCCTCCGCCAACGGCACGCGGACCACCTCGGTCGGGCGGCACCGGGCCAGAACGGCCGCCAGGTGCTCCTCGACCGAGATGCTGCTCACGGGGAACCGTCCGACGCCACCTCGCCGACCAGCGTCGCACCCTCGGCGAGGACGACCGGGGACGGCGCGTCGATCACGACCGTCCCCACACAGCGGACCCCCGACGCAAAGGTCACCGACCCTCGCACCCGCAACGAGGAGCACTCCATCAGCGACGGTGGCCCGGCGGGGAACCGCGCGTCGAAGGCGGGCACCATGGCGTAGTGCTGGGGGTCCAGGTCGATCCGCGGCTCCGCATCGGTGCGGGTGGCCACCACCTCGAACTCGTCGTCGAGCGCGAAGAGGTCCGAGCGGATCAGCAGCAGTTCATTCGTCGTCTTCACCGGCCGGAACCGCGTCCTCGGGACGTGCACCGCCCGAGCGCCCTCGATGATCTCGATCGCCGTGCCCATGGCCGACTCGATCTGGATCACCGGGGTCGAGTCCTTCTTGGCGGGGTCGACCGTCTTGTGATTGACGATGACCGGTAGCCCGAGCACGCCGTTTCGCTCGGCCAGCAGCCGGTCGAGGACGTCGAGGTCGACCCACACGTTGTTCGCATGGAACGTCGTATGGCGGTGCACGTCCTGGAAGTGGACATCGTCCTGCGCCGGGGTCATTGCCGAGTCGCGCAGGACGAGCCGCCTGTCGCTGCGCCGCACCGCGAGATGACCGCCCTTGCGGTCGTTGAGGGTGCGCTCGCAGACCTCGGCCACATAGGGCACCTCGTGGGTCATGATCCAGGCGGCGATGTCCGGGTCGCACGTCGCGCCGAGGTTGTCCGCATTGGACAGGAAGATCCAGCGGATCCCGCGGGCCCGCAGCGCCGCGATGAGCCCGGACTCGCGCAGCGAGACATAGACGTCGCCGTGGCCCGGTGGGCACCACTCCAGTTCGGGGTCCTCGGGCCAGTGGACCGGCGTGAGATCGTCCGCCCGCAGCTTCGGTTCGGCGCTTTGGAGGAAGTCCAGGGGCAACCCGGGCAGACGCAGGTCGGGGTAGCGCTCGAGGATGGTCAGCGACTGCTCCCGGGTGCGGAACGAGTTCATGAGCAGCAGGGGCAGGTCGACGTCATACCGGCGCCGGGCGGCCAACACCTGGCGGGCGATCACGTCGAGGAAGGTCAGCCCGTCCTTGACCACCAACGCCGACTTGGGCCCGGTCATGCCCATGCTCGTCCCGAGGCCACCGTTGAGTTTGATGACGGCCGTCTGGGCCAGTGCGGCGCGCCTGGTCAGGTCGTCGAACCGTTCGGCTCCGAGCCGCGGGACATCGCGCAGCGGCTCGATGGTCGCCTCCGGGATGAGCCCGGCGGCCCCGCCCTCCACCTGGCGGTAGTAGTGCTCGAAGACCGCGGTGGCCGACTCCCCAAGACCCCGACGGCGCATGGCGTCCAGCGCCTCGCGCAGCCCAGCTTCGCTCATGCCCCAACCCTACGGTGGTCTGTCGGGTCGGCGGGACGGGACGTGGATCAGGGATTCGAGGACGGCAGGAGGCGCAGCGTCTCGACCGTCCCGGCCTCGACCGCCGCGGCGCTGAACGGCCACGCGTAGCTCTGCCCAGTGGCCCATGCCTCGACCTGGTCGTCGTAGTGCGGGGTGAAGGGGTGTCCGCTCTGCCCGGTCTGGTTCACCCACCGCGACCCGTCGAGATTCCCGAGATCGACGACCATCCGCATCGAGGGAGCCGACAGCACGGCATACCCGTCGGCCGCATTCCAGGACATCGCGTTGACCGCCGCCGATCCGCCCGGCACCGGGAGGGGGCCTCGGGTGAAGAGGTTGCGCACCGGGGACGGGATGCTGTCCTGGCCCAGAACCGTGTGCTTGAGGGTCGCCGTGTGCAGGCGGCCCCACTCCCACAGCGACGGGTTGTTGCCGAGCTGTTTGGTCAGCGCGAGCCGCGCATCCACCATCGCCAGTCGCAGGATCTCGCGCTCGTTCTCGACCAGCCCCGGGGTCCGCTTGTCGTCCCACCACGGGTTGGTGGGTGCTTTGAGCAAACCGCCGACCGCACTCATCCACCGGCCGCCGCCGTCTGGTTGCAAGGCGGCCTCATCGGAGAAGGTGTGTTCCAGCAGTGTGGCCCACACCGCGGTGTAGTAGGCCGCGGCGGCAGCGTGGGGTCCAGGGCCGGTGGGCTGGCTGAAGTCCCAGGTGCGCAACAACTCCTGGGCCTGCTGGGTGAACGGGTCCTCGCTGAGGTCGACCGCGAGCAGCGCCTTGACCAACGTGGGCGCGAAGGTGTTCGTCGTATCGAGCTGTATGGCGGCCATGTCCTGCGGCGTGACGCTCGTCGTGGCCTGGAGGAGATCCCCGATCCGGTCACTGCGGTAGCCGTAGTCCCACTCGCTGGTCAGGAACGGGCGCACGCTCTTGGTGACCGCCTGGTTGGCCGCCACGAGGTAGCCCTCCGGCGGGTCGAGCACGGCGGGCAGGTCCTCGAACGGAACCCACCCCGTCCAGTCGAAGGCGCTGTCCCACCCTGGGGCAGGCCAGTATCCCGGCGGGGTGTCGGGGCTGGCGCTGCGGCGGACCGGGATCAGCCCGGGAGCCTGGTAGGCGATGTGGCCCGCGGTGTCGGCATACACGAGGTTCTGCGCGGGGACGGCGAACAGCTTGGCGGCCGCCCGGAACGACGCGAAGTCGGTGGCGGTGTCGATCTGGAAGACCGCATCGGCAACCTGCGAGGCGACCAGCCCGGTCCAGGCGAGCGACACCTCGAAGGTGCGCGGTTCGGCCTTGCCGTCGACGATCGGATGGCGCCCCACATCGCCGGCCGCCTCGATGACACCCGAGACGATCGGCCCGTGCACCGTCTCGCGGACCGGCAGGCTGACGTCCTGACCGCCGGCGACCTTGATGGTCTCGGTGCGGGTGGTCAGGTCGACCAGCTTGCCGTCGCGCTCGTACTGGCTGCCGACCACGCGCTCGAGGTAGAAGTCGGTGACGTCCGGGGCGAGGTTGGTCACCCCCCAGGCGATGTGCTGGTTGTGCCCGATGACGACCCCCGGCACCCCCGCAAAGGTGAAGCCGCTGACGTCGAACGGGCACGCGCTCGACACGGTGCGACAGTGCAGACCGACCTGGGTCCACACCCCTGGCATCGAGGTCCCCAAGTGCGGGTCGTTGGCCAACAACGGGTGCCCAGTGCTGGACTTCTCCGGCCCGACCACCCAGGAGTTCGACCCCACACCGTCGCCACGGCCGACGGTCACCGGAATGGTGTCCAGGGCCGCCGAGATGTTCCCCCATAGCCGGGCCAGCGCGGGATCCCGGAGCACCTGCGGCACGACCGCCTGCTCCGGCCGGGTCGTCGTGGTCCCTGGGCGCCAGTCGGCGGCGGACAGGATCGGCGCGTGCACGTCATACGGGTAGGGCGGGTAGAGCGCCGACAACTGCTCCTGGCGCACCGTGACCGCCAACCGGGCCCGATCGAGCTCGTTGGCGTAGTTGGCCTTCAGGTCCCAGGCCATCGCCTTGAACCAGACGAGCGAGTCGACCGCGCTCCACCGCTCCGGTTGGTAGCCAGGAAGCCGAGTGCCGAGCACCGTGTACTCCAGGGCGATCTCGGCCGGGTTGGCGTGAGCAGCCAAGAAGTCATTGACCCCCTCCGCGTACGCCTCCAGATAGGACCGGGTGGCCGGAGTGAGGTTGAGCAGCTCCTTCTCGGCGACCCGACGCCAGCCGAGGGTGCGGACCACCTTGTCGACATCGAGTCCGTCCGCACCGACGAGCTCGGCGAGCCGGCCGGAGGCGAGATGTCTGCGCAGGTCCATCTCGAAGAACCGGTCCTGCGCGGCGACATACCCCTGGGCGCGGAACAGGTCGGCCGGGGTGTCGGCATAGATGTGCGGGATCCCCTGCGTGTCGCGGCGGACATCGACTGCGGCGTCGAGGGCCGCCACCGTCAGCTCGCCACTCGTCTGCGGCATCGGTCGACGCACCATGCCGACGGCGACGATCCCCACCACGACAACCGCCGCGACGACAAGGGCGGCGAGGACGAGGACGGTGCGGGTGATCACGGTGCGGCGAGCCACCCTGCGAGACTAAGTCACGGGCCTGGCCCCGCTGCGACGGCAGGCCGATGTGCCCGCCGTCGACCAGACCCGCGCTGCGGAAGGGGGTGCCGATGTTCTCCTCCGGTATGTCGGCCGCCGACCTCACCGTCGTCGTGGGCGTCTCTGCAGCGGTCCTGCTCGCCGCGTTGGCCGGTGTCCGGCTGGCCAGCCGCTCGGGGCTGCCCTCGTTGCTCGTCTTCCTCGGCCTGGGTCTGCTGCTCGGCGAAAGCGGGGCAGGCATCCGCTTCGACGACGCCGCGCTGACGCAAGTGCTCGGGTATGCCGCGCTGATCCTCATCCTGGCCGAGGGCGGATTGACCACGTCCTGGCGCTCGATCCGGCCGGCTCTCGGCCCCGCGGTGGCGCTGTCGACCATCGGGGTGGTGGTGTCGGTCGTGGTCGTTGCCGCCTTCGCGCACTGGCTCCTCGGATGGTCCTGGCCCACTGCCCTGCTCATCGGCGCCATCTTGGCCTCGACCGACGCGGCGGCGGTGTTCTCCGTGCTGCGCGGTGTCCCCCTGCGGGCCCGGCCACGAGGCATCCTCGAGGCCGAGGCGGGGTTCAACGACGCGCCGGTCGTCCTGCTCGTCGTGACGCTGTCCGACATCTCCATCCGCTTGGTCGCGCCTGAACCGATCTGGCAGATGGCCGGAACCGTGGCGCTCGAGCTGCTCGGCGGCGCCGCTGTCGGGGCCGCGGTCGGCTGGCTGGGGGTGCGCTTCGTGCGATGGGGCAGGTCGGCGTCGGGCCTGATCTCCATCGGGGTGGTCGCCGTCGCCGTCCTCGCGTATGCCGTCGCCGCGTCGATCCATACCAGCGGCTTCCTGGCGACCTACATCTGCGCGCTCGTGCTCGGCAACTCGCGGCTGCCACACCGCGGCGCCATACACGGCTTCGCCGCAGCGGTCGGCTGGTTGGCGCAGATCGGCCTGTTCGTCCTGCTCGGGTTGCTCGCCTCTCCAGGGCGGCTCGACGAACAGGCCATCGCCGCCCTCGTCGTGGGGACGGTGCTGCTCTTTCTCGGCCGGCCGCTGTCGGTGTGGGTGTCGACCGCTCCCTTCGGGCTGCGCTGGCGCGAGCAGGCCTTCCTGTCCTGGGCCGGGCTACGCGGTGCCGTCCCGGTGGTCCTGGCGACCGTCCCGGTGACGATGGGCAGTTGGGCGAGCACCTGGATCTTCGACCTCGTCTTCGTCCTGGTCGTGGCGTTCACCGCGGTGCAGGCGCCGACGTTGCCGTGGGTCGCGCGGCGGCTGGGCATGCTGGACGCGGTGGCGACCATGGATGTCGACCTTGAAGTGGTCGTGCTCGAGGAGGCCGGCGCCGAGGTCGTCCAGGTGAGCATCGGGTCCGGCTCGCGCCTGGCCGGGGTGATGGTGCGCGAGCTCCGACTGCCGCCGGAGGCGAAAGTGGCCCTGCTCATCCGCCGGACCGAACGGGTGGTGCCGCATGGTTCGACGATCCTGCGGGTCGACGACCGCCTTCTGGTGGTCACGACGGCCGCCGCGCGACCTGGCGTAGAGGCCCGGATCCTCGCGGTGAGCGAACGGGGTCGGCTGGCCGGGTGGCACTGACGCCGAGTCGGTGGCGCCCCTGGGCCACATCGCGTCGAGCGGCGGATTCCCAGGCCGCAGGCACACCGGGCGGGCATAGATCTGCGGCGGTTCGGCGTTCTTGGTCCGGGATCGTAAACTAGGTCGGCCGCTTGGCGTTGCCGCGGCCCCCACATCGCCTCAGGAGGACAGGCCGTGCCCACGTACGCCTACGCGTGCACTGCGTGTGACCACCGGTTCGACGCCGTGCAGAAGTTCACCGACGACTCCCTGACTGACTGCCCGCAGTGCTCCGGGCGGCTGCGAAAGGTCTACGGTTCGGTGGGCGTGACCTTCAAGGGGTCCGGGTTCTACCGCACCGACTCCCGCTCGGGGGGCTCCGCCTCGACGCCGGCGAAGGCGACCACTGCGACCTCGGCTGGGTCGGCCCCGGCAAGCTCGACCTCCACCTCGACCCCGGCAGGCTCCGGATCCGCAGCATCGACGAACTCGAGCGGCTCATCGGCGGCCCCGACGCCAGCAGCCTCCTGATTCCGGGATCACCCGCGGCCGCTTTCACCTGATTCTGCGCTCACCCACTGCTGGCGCCCACCCGCTGCTGCGCGCTCTCCGCCGCCCCGCTCACCTGATTCTGCGCTCACCCACCGCTGCGCTCACCCGAGCGGCTTGCGCCTCGTCCACACCCTCCGCTCTCGATCGCCGTGCTCCACAGGCGTGGACCTGACCGCAGGCTCCGGGCCGGGCGACGCCTAGCGTCGCGGTATGTCGCATCGTCCCCGAGCCAGCCGACGCGGGGCACGCCCGACGGGCCGACCGTCGCGTCGTGCCTTCCCCGGCCGGTCCCCGCGCCTGGCGAGCTGGAGACGCACCCAGTGGCGTCGGTTTGCCAGCGCAGCGACCGCGTTCTTGGGCGCTCTGCTCCTGGTCAGCGCCACTCGACCGGCCCCGGCGCCGAGCGACCCGGTGGTGATCGCCGTTCGTGACCTCAGGTCCGGCACGGTCCTGCGCAGCGACGACCTTGCCGTCAGCACCTGGCCCTCAGCACTGGCACCTCCCGGTGCGTCGACGCGAATCGCCGATCTGGTGGGCCGCCGGTCCGGAGGGCCGATTGCGGCCGGGGAGGCAGTGACCGCGACGAGACTGCTGTCGGCGTCCGCCGCCGAGATCCCGCCGGGACGCGTGGTGACCTCGCTGCCGGGCCTCGACCCGGCGATCGTGGCCTGGATCGACGTCGGACGCACCGTCGACGTGCTCGAGCCGGGCACGGGGAACGTCCTGGCACACGACGCTGCAATCGTCGTCGCGCCGCGGCCGGGTCGCCAACCCGCCGAGACGTGGTCCATGGCGGACCACGATCCTGCGGACGGGACGCTCGTCGTGACGGTCACCGAGGCCGAAGCACGGTCGATAGCAGCGGCAGCGGGGGATCTGGATCGACCGGTCGTCGTGGTCGTGCACCCCCGCGCAGCGGGATAGGAAGGCGCGCCGAGGCGAGTGGGGTTCACGGGGTTGGCGCACAGATCGGGTAAGGTTTTCGCCGCGTGACTCGGGGCGTGCCAAAGCGTGCGCTGCGATGTGCCGGGACACGCCGCTCCAGTCCACCAGGACGATGACAGGGGTCCACGACAACTGGCACCTGCCAGCCGGGCCATTCACCCGAGGGGCGTCACCTCCCGCTACCGCGGGACATTCCACCTGATGCAAAGGACCATCACATGCTCAAGGGTTTCAAGGACTTCCTCATGCGGGGGAACGTCGTCGACCTGGCAGTTGCCGTCGTCATCGGCGCAGCTTTCGGCAAGGTCGTCACGGCCATTGTCGAGAAGCTCATCAACCCCCTGGTCGCTGCGGTGTTCGGCGAGCCCGACATCAGCGGCATCCTCTCCTTCAAGATCAACAACGCCAACTTCTCCATCGGCGCCATCCTCAACGAGATCCTCAACTTCGTCTTCGTTGCGGCGGCGATCTACTTCGTCATCGTCGTGCCGATGAACAAGCTCGCCGAGCGTCGCGCCAAGGGCGAGGAGGCCCCGGCCCCCTCCGAGGAGGTCGCGCTCCTCACCGAGATCCGCGACTCGCTGCGCGCTCGCTGACCTCCGACGCCGTCGGCAGGGGACGCACCGACGGCGGCTGAGCACCATCATCCGGACGGGGTGGGAGCCATCGGCTCCTACCCCGTTCGGCTGTGCCGGCCCGGACGCGCGGCGCCGGTGAAGCCCTGCCGGCATCCCCCGTGTTGGTTCCATCGGATGTCGGCCGGCGGCACCGCACGTCGAGCGCCACACGGAGCAGGTCCCGCCTCGTGTCGGGACTCGCGCCCGGCGCGTTGCTCACGCCCGGCGCGGTTGCTCACTCCCAGTGCGGTGGCCGTTGCGCGTGGAACCACGCGTCCCGGTCGACCTCGGCCTCGCCCCAGCCGGCGTCGGTGTCATCG
>JBPOIZ010000092.1:0-25679 GCA_052034115.1 Actinomycetota bacterium | reverse complement strand
CAAGGGCGTCATCCACAAGAACCAGGCCGCCAACAAGAAGTCGGCGATGGCTCGCAAGCACGCCTCGCTCTAAGTGAGCACACAGGTGAGGGCCGACTCCGGCGGAGTCGGCCCTCACCTGTGTCCGGCGCCGCTAACCCAGGGCTAGGGCCCGCAGGCGGGACAGGTCGCCGTTGAAGTAGTCCTTGTCATACGGGCTGTTCGAGTACTGCCAGAACGTGTAGTAGGGGTATTTCGCCGGCAACGTGCCCGGCGTGGACGCCCAGCGAGCGATCCACAGCGGGCTGGTCGCGGTGAACTTGGTGGTGTTCCCGGTGCACGTGGTCCACCAGGCGTTCGTCGTGTAGATCACGGCGTGCCGGCCGGTGCGGGCCCGGTAGCGGGCCAGGAAATCGGCGATCCACGAGGTCATCTGCGTCGTGGTCAGGCCGTAGCACATCTCGCCATACGGGTTGCTCTCCAGGTCGATGGTGCCGGGCAGGGTCCGTCCGTCGGCCGACCACGCCCCGCCCTTGGAGGCGAAGAAGTCCGCCTGCACCCGGCCGGTCGATCGGTCGGGGCGGGCGAAATGGTAGGCGCCGCGGATCATGCCTACCTGGTAGGACCCGTTGTACTGCTGCGCGAAGTACGGGTTGACATAGGTGGTGCCCTCGGTCGCTTTGATATAGGCGAACCGGCGCCCCGACGACCACCGGGAGGCCCAGTCGACGTTGCCGTCCCAGGAGGACACATCCACCCCGGCGATCTGGGTGGCCGCCGCCAGGGTGCTGGGCGGGCCAGGAAGCGCGGCGGAGGTCGCCGTCTGTGCGCCGACGGACCAGCCCATCCAGGCTTGTCCGTCTCGCACCGGCTTGGCGGCGCCGGGCCTTCCCGCCAGGGCCGGTATGTCGACATCGGCACGGGCGATCGCGGGCATCGTCAACGCGATGACCGTGGCGAGCGCGGCTGCCACGACGGGGCGGCCCGCGGAGGGTCGGCGAAGCAGGGCTGGGGCGAACACGTGACCTCCAAGGGGGACAGTCGAGGCCGGGCAGGCGACCAGGCTACCTGCCCTATCGGGCGGCGACCCCGCGGCGTTCGCCGCCGGATCAGTGGCCGGAGCCGAGGCTGCGCCGCACTGCGTCGGCCACCGCCAGGAACCGATCCCGGTCGAGGACCGCGCCCTCTCGGCGGATGGTCCCGGGGTCGATGCGCACCACTCGGTTGACGCGCACCTCGCTCGGACGACCCCCTCGATCCCAGGCCCCGGTGCCGATGTCCACCCAGTCCCGACCGGCGCGGGCCTCCTGGGCGGCGTCGCGATCGTGGTCCTTGCTGGTCAGCGGCAGCCCGAGCACCCAATGCCCGTCGCGGCCGACGAGCAACACCGGGCGGTCCTTGCCCTGGCTGTGGTCGTCCTCAAAGGGCACCCAGCACCACACGATCTCACCCGGATCGGGGTCGCCATCGGGGTGTGGGGCGTAGGTCATGGTCGGGACGCCGACGTAGTCGCCGGGGTAGGTCGAACTCTCGGCCGGCGGTGGCGCAGGGTCCAGCCTGGCCCGGCCCCGGCTCGGTGGTCGAGGCGGTTGGGCGGCTCGGGTCGCCTGACGCAGCGCCCGCAGGATCAGGCTCGCGGCTCGACTCAGCGGGTTCATGTGCCTACCGTAGCCGCGGCACCGCACCGAGTCGTGGGAGGATATGGCGACTCACCCGTTCGAGAGGTATGCCGCACCCGTGTCACCGATGGCCCGCACCGCGCTGCCTCCGCACGCGACCCCGCCGGAGTTGCTGCGCAACTTCTGCATCATCGCCCACATCGACCACGGCAAGTCGACGCTGGCTGATCGGATGCTCCAGCTGACCGGCGTCGTCGATCAGCGCGCGATGCGCGCCCAGTATCTCGACCGGATGGACATCGAGCGCGAGCGCGGCATCACCATCAAGAGCCAGGCAGTGCGTATGCCCTGGGAGAGCGACGGCACGACCTACGCGTTGAACATGATCGACACCCCCGGGCACGTCGACTTCACCTACGAGGTGAGCCGATCCCTGGCGGCCTGCGAGGGTGCTGTGCTGCTCGTCGACGCGGCGCAGGGCATCGAGGCCCAGACGTTGGCCAACCTCTATCTGGCGATGGAGAACGACCTGACCATCATCCCGGTGCTCAACAAGATCGACCTTCCGGCTGCCCAGCCGGAAAAGTATGCCGAGGAGCTGGCCCACCTCATCGGCGTCGAGCCGGATGCCTGTTTGAAGGTCAGCGGCAAGACAGGGGAGGGCGTCGAACCGCTGCTCGATCAGATCGTCCGGCAGATCCCCCACCCCACAGGTGATGCCAGTGCGCCTGCCCGGGCGATGATCTTCGACTCGGTCTACGACACCTACCGCGGGGTGGTCACCTACGTGCGGGTGGTCGACGGGAACCTCAACCCGCGTGAGCGGATCCTCATGATGTCGACCAAGGCGACCCACGAGCTGCTCGAGATCGGGGTCATCTCTCCGGAGCCGGAGCCGTCCGCCGGCCTCGGTGTGGGGGAGGTCGGCTACCTCATCACCGGGGTCAAGGATGTGCGTCAGTCGCGCGTGGGTGACACCGTGACGAACTCGAGCAAGCCGGCCAAGACCTCCCTGGGTGGCTATCGGGACCCGAAACCGATGGTCTTCTCCGGGCTGTACCCCATCGACGGCTCGGACTATCCGGCCCTTCGCGACGCCCTCGACAAGCTCAAGCTCAACGACGCCGCGCTGGTCTACGAGCCGGAGACCTCGGCCGCGCTGGGCTTCGGCTTCCGCGTCGGCTTCCTCGGGATGCTGCACCTGGAGATCGTCCGGGAGCGGCTCGAACGCGAGTTCAACCTCGATCTCATCTCGACCCTGCCCAACGTCGAGTACGACGTGACCATGGAGGACCGCTCGCTCGTCGTCGTGACGAACCCGAGCGAGTTCCCGACCGGGAAGGTCGCCAGTGTCCGCGAGCCGATCGTGCGGGCGACCATCTTGGCGCCTAGCGACTACATCGGCTCGATCATGGAGCTGTGCCAGCAGCGTCGCGGCACCCTGCGCGGGATGGACTACCTCAGCCCGGAGCGGGTCGAGATGCGTTACACCCTGCCGCTGGCCGAGATCGTCTTCGACTTCTTCGACCAGCTCAAGTCCCGGACCAAGGGCTACGCCTCGCTCGACTACGAGGCCGACGGGGACCAGGATGCCGAACTGGTCAAGGTCGACATCCTGCTGCACGGGGACACCGTTGACGCCTTCTCCTCCATCGTCCACAAGGACAAGGCCTACGCCTACGGCGTGATGATGGCCGGCAAACTCAAGGAACTCATTCCCCGGCAGCAGTTCGAGGTGCCGATCCAGGCGGCGATCGGGTCGCGCATCATTGCTCGTGAGACCGTGCGGGCGATCCGTAAGGACGTCCTGGCGAAGTGCTACGGCGGCGACATCACCCGAAAGCGCAAGCTCCTCGAGAAGCAGAAGGAAGGCAAGCGCCGGATGAAGATGGTCGGGCGCGTCGAAGTCCCGCAGGAAGCCTTCATCGCCGCACTGTCGAATGAACCCGCCACGGAGAAGACCAAGAAGTAGCTGCTGAGAAGGCCTGCGACGTGACCGGAAACGGCGCGCGACGCAGACGCCGACTGCCGGGTTGCGAGCGGTCTGGCCACCCGGTCCCCACAAAGGTGAGGGCCCGGGTGAGTATGAGTCGCCCGGGCCCTCTCGGTCAGGTAAGCCCGACCGGTTGCGTTCGGCCCGAAGGCCGTCCGCGGGTGATCGGCGCTGACACCGATCATGGTGCTCGGCCCGAGGGCCGGGCACCTGGCATCTCGCCCGAAGGCGGTCTGCCGGGTGGCGTTCCGCCCGAAGGCGGTCTGCCGTGGCGTCCCGCCCGAAGGCGGTCTGCCGGGTGGCGTTCCGCCCGAAGGCGGTCTGCCGACGGCCGGTCGCTGGTCGTCGCACCCGGGGGTGCTCCCGCAGGTAAACCCGCAGGTCAGACCTCGTTTTCCGACTGTCCCGCTGCCGGCGAACCGGTTGCGGTAAGGACATTTCTACGTGGCCTTCGACCGCCTCGCAACCCTTTCGGGGAAATGGGTGTCCGCCACTTCAAGGGCCTGCGGCGCGTCGTGCGCGACACGCCGCGCGGCTGTGACGAGTGCGGCGACTGAGGCCCCACGGGGCGCTTGTGCTGTCCGTATGGCGGACGGGTGGTCCAGGTCGTGGCTCCGCGTCGGTCAGGCGGGTCCGGCATACTCCGGGTCATGACAGCGCCCGCCACGGTCCGATCGGTCTCACGCGTCACGGGCCTGACCGCCGACGGCCCGACGGGGCGTCAGACGGCGATCGACAAGCGGCCGATCAACGGCGTCGTCAGGGTCACCGAGCTCGGGCTCGACGGCGACACCCAGATCGACCGCCGCTGGCACGGTGGCCCGACAAAGGCGCTCTATGCCGTCAGCGCCACCGAGTTGGCCTGGTGGTCCGACCACCTGGGGCGCGCGCTGCCCGATGGGGCGTTCGGGGAGAACCTGACCATCGCTGGTCTGGAGGTGGACGAAGCCCGGATCGGCGAACGCTGGCTCCTCGGCGATCCCGCCGACCCGCACCACGTCGTCGTCGAAGTCACCGAGCCCCGTAGTCCGTGTGGCACGTTCGCCCGGTGGATGCGGGAGCAGGGGTGGGTCGCGCGGTACACCGAGCGAGGCCGCCCGGGCGCCTACCTGGCCGTCCCGCGCCCCGGCGCCATCGCGGCTGGGGCGAGGGTCACGGTGCTGTCCAGCGATGCGGCCCAGCCGACGATCCGACAGGTCTTCGGGCGCGAGGCGTCCTGACCCATGCCCTCGGCTCTGCCCCAGGGCGACCCGCCGCCACCCGACGGCGCACTGGCGCCCGAGACCCTCGCTCGCGCGGCACACGCGCCCCTGGGCATCTACGTCCATGTCCCCTTCTGCGCCGTCCGGTGCGGATACTGCGACTTCAACACCTACGCGCCGGGTGATCTCGGCTCGGCTGTCGACCCGATCCGGTATGCCGACTCGGTGGTCGCCGAGCTGGATTTGGCACGTCGGGTGCTCTCCGGGGGGCCACCGGCGGCCACAGTGTTCATCGGTGGGGGCACTCCCACGGTGCTGCCGGCGGCGCATCTGAGGGCCATCCTGGCCGGCATACGGGATCGGTTCGGCCTCGAACCGAACGCGGAGGTGACTGTCGAAGCGAATCCGGACACCGTCTCGCACGAGGTGGCCGCCGAGTTGGCCGCCGGCGGTGTGACGCGGCTGAGCCTCGGAATGCAGTCGGCCGTGCCACACGTCCTGGCGACCCTCGACCGGACCCACGACCCGGCCAACGTGGCCCGTGCCGTGGCGGCCGCCCGAGCCGCGGAGTTACGGGTGAGTCTGGATCTGATCTACGGCACGCCGGGGGAGCGGGTCGCCGATTGGCGTACCAGCCTCGAGGCGGCCCTCCACCTCGAACCGGACCACATCTCTGCGTACGCCCTGGTGGTCGAGGAGGGCACCCGGATGGCGGCCCAGGTGCGCCGGGGTGAGCTGCTGCCGACCGACGAGGACGACCTGGCCGACAAGTACGAGCTGGCCGACGAGATGCTCGCCGATCGGGGTTACGACTGGTACGAGGTCAGCAACTGGGCCCGCACGCCCCCGGACGCCTGCCGGCACAACCTCGGCTACTGGCGCACCCACTCCTGGTGGGGCGTCGGGCCTGGTGCGCATAGCCATGTCGGCGCGGTCCGATGGTGGAACGTCCGCCATCCGGGCGACTACACCCGACGCCTGGCGCTGGGCCAATCGCCCGCCGCGGGGCGGGAGAGCCTCACCGACGACCAGCGGTATGCCGAGCACGTTCTGCTGACCGTGCGGCTGGCCGAGGGCCTGGCCACCGCAAGCCTGCGACCCGAAGGCCGCGCCGCTGTCGCCGGGTTGATCGCCGACGGGCTGCTCGATCCGGGAGCCGAGCTGCGCAGCGGTCGACTGGTGCTCACCCGACGCGGTCGCCTGCTCGCCGATCTGGTCGTGCGACGGCTGCTCAGCTGATGATGCGCAGGGTCAGCGGGTAGCGGTACGGCTGACCGTTGGCGGCGGCCACCGAGGCCATGATCGCGAAGATCAGCGAGAGCACGGCGGTCGCGGCGAAGGTGAAGAAACCGACGAGCACCACCATGAGCAGCACCGACACGACATACGCGACGAACAAGGCGATCTGGAAGTTCAGGGCTTCGGCCGCGTGCTGCCGGATGAACGGGCTGCGGTCCCGGTAGACCAGGTAGATCACCAGCGGCACCACCCAGGACAGCAGGAAGCCGCCGAGGTGTGCGCCCAGGGCCCACATCTTCGCGTCGGATTCCGAGACGGCCCCGGGGGGTTGCTGGGGCCAGCCGGCGGGGTCCTGAGGGGCTGGGGGGATGGTCGACATGTCGCAGACTCCTCGTCGGGCGGGTAGGGCGGTCAGCTCGGCGCGGTGACGAAGTCGATGAGCTCCTCGACCCGGCCGAGCAGGCTGGGCTCAAGGTCAGCATACGAACTGACCGAGCCCAGGATCCGTTTCCACGCGAGGGCGAGATCGGTCTGGGTCGCGTGCGGCCATCCCGCAGCCGCGCAGATCCCGTGCTTCCACTCGGTGTGACGGGGGACCCGCGGCCAGGCGGTCCAGCCGAGCCGTTCGGGCCGCACCGACTGCCAGACGTCGACGAACGGGTGACCCACGACCAGCACGTGCTGGCGCCATTCCTTCCGGGCCCTGACCCGCTCGACGATGCGGGTCTCCTTCGAGCCCGGCACGAGGTGGTCGACCAGGACCCCCAGCCGTCGATCGGGGCCGGGCCCGAACGCCTCGATGGCGGCGGTGAGGTCGTCCACCCCATCGAGCAGCTCGACCACGACCCCCTCCACCCGGAGATCGTCACCCCACACCTTCTCGACGAGCTCGGCGTCGTGGCGCCCCTCGACGTAGATCCGCGAGCCCTTGGCCACGCTGGCCCGACGGCCCGCAACGGCATACGACCCGCTCGCCGTGCGCGAACCAGCCGCTCTGGCCTCGACCAGGGCGGCCCGGGCACCGACCTGGGGCGGGGTGAGGATGACCGGGGCGCCGTCGATGAGGAAGCCTGGCCCGATGGGGAAGCCGCGCACCCGGCCGCGCCGGTCCTCCAGATGCACGACGTGGACTCCGCCGGCCTTCTCGACCGCGACGACCGCGCCGCACCAACCGGTCTCGACCTCCTCGACGACGAGGCCCGGCTCGGCGGGCACCGGCACTGACCGAGGGCCCCGCCGACGCCAATTCGTCGCCAGGACATCACCGCCATACCGGTCCGAGGTCGTTGCCACCCCGTCACGGTATGGCGGGCAGCTCGCTCGTGCTTCGCGACACGGCGGACGATCCCCCGTCAGGCCCTAGACTTGGCACTCACGGTGTCCGAGTGCCAACGTGCGTGGAGTCTGGAGGAGGTGCGGATGAGCGAGGAGCGTCGGCTCGCGGTCCTTCGAGCCATCGTCCAGGACTACGTCCAGACCTCTGAGCCGGTGGGGTCCAAGGCGCTGCTCGAACGGCACGCTCTGGGCGTCTCGGCGGCGACCGTGCGCAACGACATGGCGGTCCTGGAGGACGAAGGACTGATCCACGCGCCGCACACCTCGGCCGGACGGGTGCCGACTGACGCCGGCTATCGCCTGTTCGTCGACCGGCTCAGCCAGGTCAAGCCGCTCAGTCGCGCCGAGCGCACCGCCATTGCCGAGTTTCTGGCTGGCGCCGTCGACCTCGATGACGTCGTCGACCGCACGGTGCACCTGCTCGCCTCGGTGACCCGCCAGGTCGCGGTCATGCAGTATCCCTCGCTGGGCCGCTCGACGGTGCGGCACATCGAGCTGGTGCCGCTGGGCGGCGCCCGGCTCATGCTCGTCCTCATCGTCAGCTCGGGACGCGTCGAACAGCGGATCGTCGACGGGGGCCGCGACCTCGGCGGCGCCGAGGGCGAGGCGCTGATCTCCCGGCTGCGTGGGCTGCTCAACGCCGAGGCGGGGGGCTGCCTGTTCCCGGACGCCGCGGGTCGGCTGGGCACCCTGTCCGAGTGTTTCCCGGTCGAGGATCGAGCTGTGGTCAACACCGTCGCGGCGACGCTGCGGGAGCTGCTGGTCGAGCAGCGCGAGGAGCGGGTCGTCATCGCTGGCACCGCCAACCTCACCCGGGTCCCGGCGGACTTCCCGACCACTATCGGTCCGGTGCTGGACGCCCTGGAAGAACACGTCGTGCTGTTGCGGTTGCTCACCCACCTCGGTGCCGAGCGAGACACCCTCGCCGTGCGCATCGGGCGCGAACACGAGGTCGAGAACCTCCGCGGCACCTCGGTCGTCACCGCTGGCTACGGCCCGCACTCCGACATCGTCGGCGGGCTCGGCGTCCTCGGTCCCACCCGGATGGACTACCCCGGGACGATGGCGGCGGTCCGCACTGTTGCCCGATACGTCTCCGAGATTCTCAGCACGTAACCGAGAAGGACACCGTGACCGACTACTACGAGGTCCTCGGCGTGGCCCGTGACGCCGCCCCCGAGGACATCAAGCGCGCCTACCGACGCCTCGCTCGCCAGCTGCACCCCGACGTCAACCCCGGAAAGGACGCCGAGGAGCAGTTCAAGGCGGTCTCGCAGGCCTACGAGGTGCTGTCCGACCCGGACAAGAAGCGGTCCTACGACATGGGGGGTGACCCCTTCGGGTCCGCCATGGGCGGCGGTTTCGGCAGCGGCTTCTCCTTCAGCGATGTCATGGACGCGTTCTTCGGGGCCGGCGCGGCGACTCGCGGGCCCCGCCAACGGGTGCAGCGCGGCCAGGACGCCCTGGTGCGGATGGCCGTCGAACTCCAGCACGCCGTCTTCGGCTCCACCGAGGACATCGCGCTCGACACCGCTGTGGTGTGCGGCTCATGTCACGGTGACGGCTGCCAGCCGGGCACCGGGACGCGCCCCTGCACCGTCTGCCAGGGGCGTGGTGAGGTGCTGCAGGTGCAGAACCACTTCATGGGGCAGATCCGCACGTCCCGCCCGTGCCACGCCTGCCACGGCTACGGCACGGTCATCGCCAATCCGTGTTTCGAGTGTTCCGGCGAGGGGCGGGTGCGGACCCGCCGGTCGCTGACCATCAAGGTGCCGGCCGGCGTGGACACCGGCACGCGGATCCAGTTGGCCGGGGAGGGTGAGGTCGGCCCCGGTGGCGGCCCGCCCGGGGACCTCTACGTCGAGGTCGTCGTCAAGCCGCACGACACCTACACCCGCCGCGGCGACGATCTGCATTGCACGGTCGAAGTGCCGATGACTGCGGCCGCGCTCGGCACCACGCTGCCCCTGCTCACCTTCGACGGCACCAGGGATCTCGACGTGGCCGCCGGCACCCAGTCCGGGGACACGGTGACGCTGCGCAGCCTGGGGGTCACCCACCTGCGTGGTTCGGGCCGCGGCGACCTCATCGTGCACACCGTCGTGGCGACCCCGCAGCGGCTCACGCCGGAGCAACAGGACCTGCTGCGGGAGCTGGCCCGGTTGCGGGGCGAGGAGCGGCCGGAGGGTCGGCTCGCGCCGGTCAACCCTGGTCTGCTCGGCAAACTCCGCGACGCCTTCAAGGCCAAGTGAGCACGCCACTGTTCCTTCTCGACGCGGCCGGGTGGGGCGAGCCCCGGGTCGGCGGGCAGCTCATGCTCGACGGCTCCGAGGGGCGTCATGCCGTCGCCGTCCGGCGGACCTCGGTCGGTGAGCAGCTCCGGCTGGCCGACGGCTGCGGGCGGTGGGCCCTGGTCGAGGTGATCGCGGTCGGCAGGGACACCCTGACCGGGGTCATCCTCGCGCTGGGCGCCGAGCCGGCGCCGCAGCCGGCATACCTGTTGGTGCAGGCCTTGGCCAAGGACGGGCGCGACGAACGGGCCGTCGAGATGGCCACCGAGCTCGGTGTCGATGCCATCCTGCCGTGGCAGGCCGCCCGCAGCGTCGTCCAATGGCGCGCAGAGCGGGCCGAGAAGTCCCGGGCCAAATGGGAGTCGGTCGTCACCGCTGCCACGAAGCAGAGCCGGCGGGTATGGCGACCACGCGTCGAGCCGGTTGTCACCGGCCCGGCCCTGGTGTCGAGGCTGCGGGGTTGCGCGGCCGTCCTGGTGCTCCACGAGGAGGCCGACACGCCGATCGGCGCGGTGGCGCTCCCGGCGCGCGGTGACGTGGCCCTGGTCGTGGGACCTGAGGGCGGGATCAGCCCGGCGGAACTAAGCGAGCTGTCCGCCATCGGCGGCACGACGGTCCGGCTCGGGCCGCACGTGTTGCGGTCCTCGACTGCGGGACCGGCAGCGCTCGCGGCGCTGTCGGCGCGGCACCGCTGGGCGTGAGCGCCTCGCGCGGCCCGGCCGGTCAGCGCACGGTGAAGTCCTTGGAGTCCCACTCGGTGAGCGAACCGTCTTTGGGGCTGTCGTTGTACGCGCGGATCGTGTAGTCGCCGGCCGGTAGCGTCACCGAGGTCGTGGCCTCGGCGAAGCCGCCCATCTCGGTCGTGACGTTGCCCTCCCACACCATCGTCGCGCCCTGGTAGACCCGGAGGGGGACGTTGCCCTCGAAGCCGGTGCCGTAGACCCGGATCTGCGTCGGCGACCCCACGCTGGAGCCCTGCTCCGGCGCGAGGATCCATACGTTCGCGAGCGTCTCCTGGGAGCTCCCCCGGTCCTGCGGTTCGTCGAGCAGGAGATGGCCGGACGGCGGGACCTGGCCGTTGACAGTCAGACGGACCCGACGGACCGAGGAGTCGGCCGCGGTGACGGTGTAGATGACCTGCTGAACGAAGGCGCTCTCGAAGGATGCACCCCAGCCACCCCAGGCGTCGAAGTCAACCGTGGCCAGGTTGCCGGCGACGCTCACCGAGCGGATCGACATGGTCGGCCACATACCGGTCGCGTAGTCCGGGTCGGTCGGTTCGACGGACAACTCGTCGAGGGCCGCGCGCACCCGTGCATTCGGGCCGTCGGGCAGGGTGACCCGGTGGAACTCCCGATAGAGCCATGGTCCGCCCGGCGATCCGTCTGGCGGCCGGGGGACGTCGGAAACGTAGTAGACCGGGACGGCCGTGCCACCCACCGGCGCCGTCGGCGGCCGTCCCGCGGTGGTCGAGGGAGGTGGCGAGCTCGTCGGGAGGGCGGTCGACGGGGGCGCCGTCGGGATCGGTGTCGACGGCTCGGTCGCAGGGGGAGCCGGGTCGCCGCTGTGCTGGCCCGACCAGACGAAGACCACGACCAGTGCGGCGGCTGCCGCGGCAGCCAGCGGACCAGTCCACCGAAGCCAGCGCCGCCCCAGCGGAACGACCACCGCACCGACCTCGGAGCGCGCATCGACGGCGTGCAGGATGTCGGCGAGTCGGTCCGTGGGCTGCAGCTCGTTGGCCCGGGCGTGCAGCCGGCGGCGCAGCTCGTCCTCGGAGAAGTGACGCTCGCTCATGACCGGGCCTCCATGGCGCTGCGAAGGGCTCTGAGCCCCCGATGGGCATGTGTCTTGACCGATCCGGCGCTGATGCCCAGCACGTCGGCGATCTGCTCCTCGGACTGGTCGAGGTAGTAGCGGAGCAGGAGGACCTCCTGCTGGCGCCCGGGAAGGTGTCGCAGTGCCTCGTGCAGGGCGCGGGCCTCCTCGTGCTCCACGGCGACGGACTCCGCGCTGGGCGCAGCCAGCCGCCCGGGCGCCTCTGCGGCGCCGGCCACGCGGGAGATGTGGCGTCGTTCCACACCGGCATGCCGTTGCCGGGACCGGCAGCCGTTGACCACGCTGCGTCGCAGGTAGGCCAGTGCCGCACCACGCTCGGTCAGCTCGAGGACCCGGGGATGGACGGCGATGAAGGCGTCCTGGACGACCTCTTCGGCCTGGGCCTGGTCGTGCAGGATGAGCCACGCGAGGCGGACCAGCGAAACCCACGCCGAGGCGTAGAGAACCGAGATCGCGCGGTCGGCCTCCGCCCGGTCCTTACCGTTGGCCTCCATCACCACCGAGGGTCTCACAGTGTTGTGACGCGCCACCCTCGCCCGGGGTTGACGCGGCTAGGGTTGGCGCATGGACGGCTGCCTGTTCTGTCGCATCGTCGCCGGGGAGATCCCTGCGGACCTCGTGGCCTCGACCCCACACTCGGTGGCCTTCCGGGACATCGAGCCTCAGGCGCCGACGCATGTGCTCGTCATACCGCGTCGACATGTGACCGACTTGGTCGCGCTGGGCGCGCACCCCGACGAGCTGGTCGACCTGGTCGACGTGGCCGGCCGGGTCGCGGGCACCCAAGGAGTGGCCGAGCGCGGCTACCGGCTCGTCGCGAACACCGGGGTGGCCGGTGGCCAAGCCGTCTTCCACGCCCACCTGCACGTTCTGGGTGGGCGGCAGATGCGCTGGCCGCCGGGCTGATCGAGGGCAATCTCGTCGCCTGGGCCAACGGCGGGACCGTAGAATCGGGCCACGATGAGTGACGCCGTGGCACCGACATACACGATCACCGTCCCGCCGAGCGTCCCGATGGTCGCTGTGCTGGGGCCCGGTGACGAACTGTTGCGCACCATGGAACGGGCCTTCCCCCGGTTGGACCTGCACGTGCGGGGGAACGAGTTCGCGATCCAAGGTCCCAGCGAAGAGGTGGCCCTGGCGGATCGGCTCATCGCCGAGCTGATCGCCATCGTCGGTGCCGGGCAGCGCCTCAACCGGGATGCGGTCGAGCGGTCGATCGGGATGTTGCGCGAACAGTCCCGCGAGCGTCCAGCCGACGTGCTGACGATGAACATCGTCTCCAACCGCGGTCGGACCATTCGGCCCAAGACGCTGAACCAGAAGCGGTATGTCGACGCGATCGACGAGCACACCGTCGTCTTCGGGATCGGCCCGGCGGGCACCGGCAAGACCTACTTGGCGATGGCCAAGGCGGTGGCCGCGCTGCAGGCCAAGGAGGTCTCGCGGATCATCCTGACCCGGCCGGCCGTCGAGGCGGGCGAGCGGCTGGGGTTCCTGCCCGGCACCCTCACCGACAAGATCGACCCCTACCTGCGCCAGCTGTATGACGCTCTGCACGACATGGTCGACCCGGAGAGCATCCCGCGGCTGCTGAGCAGCGGGACCGTCGAGGTGGCGCCGCTGGCGTTCATGCGGGGGCGGACCCTCAACGGCGCGTTCATCATCCTCGACGAGGCGCAGAACACCTCGACCGAACAGATGAAGATGTTCCTCACCCGGCTCGGTTTCGGCTCCAAGATGGTCGTCACCGGTGACATCACCCAGGTTGACCTGCCCGGCGGCACCCGCTCGGGACTTCGGCATGTCCGCGACATCCTCGACGGCACCGATGACGTGCACTTCGCCGAGCTCACCTCGCAGGACGTCGTGCGGCACCGGTTGGTCAGCGCCATCGTCGACGCCTACGAGCGGGCCGAGGCGGGCTCGACGGATCACCGTCAGTCCGTCCGGCGGGTGCCCCGAGCCGGGGGTGAACCCCGAGCATGAGCATCGAGGTGCTCAACGAGACCGATGTCGAGGTCGACGAGCTCGAGCTGGTCTCGTGCGCCCGCTACGTCCTCGGCCAGCTGCGCATCCACCCCCAAGCCGAGCTGTGCATCAGCCTCGTGGACGAGGCAGCGATGGAGACCCTGCACGTCACGTGGATGGACCTGGCCGGGCCGACTGACGTCATGAGCTTTCCGATGGATGAGCTACGCCCCGGACGGTCCGGGGAGGCGCCAGCCGAGGGCGTCCTCGGGGACATCGTCCTGTGTCCTACCGTGGCGGCCCGACAGGCTGCCGAGGCCGGACACGCCGCCGAGGAGGAGCTGCTCCTGCTCACCGTCCACGGCATCTTGCACCTGCTCGGATTCGATCACGGTGAGCCGGACGCGGAGCGGGAGATGTTCGAGTTGCAGCGCCAGTTGCTGCTCACCTTCCTCGCCACGCGGGGTCGGGCAGGACGCTGAGGACCGCCATGGGCCTGCTTCTTGCCGTGGCGGTCGTGGCCGCCGCGGGTGTGTTCATCCTCGTCTCGGGTGAAGCGTCGCTGCTGCGCATGTCCCGGTCGCGGGCCGAGGATCTCGCCGACGAGTCGCGTCCCGGGTCGGCGGCGCTGCTGCGGGTCATCGAGCAGCCGGCGCCATACCTGGCGGTGTTGATCTTCGTCCGGATGGTGGCCCAGGCCGCGGTAGCCATCCCCGTGGCCATGGTGATGTCCTCGCTGATTCCGTCTCGACCGCTGGCCGTCGTGGTCGGCGTCCTCGTCCTGGCGCTGGCTTCCTTCGTCCTGGTCGAGGTGTCGCCGCGTGCCCTCGGCCGGGCCTATTTCGACCGGGTGGCCCTCGTGGCCGCCCCCCTCGCGGTGGGTCTGCGGCGGGTGCTCGGTCCGGTCGCCCGAGTGCTCATCGGCCTGGCCAATGCCGTCACGCCCGGACCGGGACATCGGGACGGTCCGTTCGACAGCGAGGCGGAGCTGCGCGACCTGGTGGACCTGGCGGGCGACTCGGCGGTCATCGAGGACGACGAGCGGGAGATGATCCACTCGGTGTTCGAGTTGTCCGACACGGTGGCCCGCGAGGTGCTCGTCCCACGGATCGACATGGTCACCATCGATGCCGAGAAGACCCTTCGCCAGGCGATGTCGCTGTTCTTGCGGTCCGGCTTCTCGCGGGTGCCCGTCGTCGGCGAGGACTCCGACGACATTGTCGGCGTGCTCTATTTGAAGGACGTCGTGCTCCGACTGCACGCGGAGCCGGATGACGCCACTGCCCTGGTCACCCAGGCCATGCGTCCAGCGACCTTCGTGCCGGACTCGAAGAAGGTCGACGACCTGCTGCGGGAGATGCAGCAACTCCAGGTGCACTTCGCCGTCGTCGTCGACGAATACGGTGGGACGGCCGGGCTGGTGACGATGGAGGACATCGTCGAGGAGATCGTCGGAGAGATCGACGACGAGTTCGACCGCGGGGATCCGGGGGTCGAGCATCTGGAGTCCGGGATGGTCCGCGTGCCTGCCGGTATGGCGATCGACGAGTTGGCGGACCTCTTCGACATCGAGATCGACGAGGAAGAGGTCGACACCGTCGGTGGGCTGCTGACCAAGGCGCTGGGCCGACTCCCGGCGCCCGGCCTATCGGCCGAGGTGTCCGATCTTCGGCTCACGGCCGAGCGCATGGCCGATCGGCGCCATCGGCTGGCCACCGTCGTCGTGCAGCGCGGACCGGCCGCCTCGGACGCGCAGCCGAAGCAGGAGGACAACGCATGACCGACGTGCCGACCTACCGCGCGGGCTTCGTGGCCCTCGTCGGACGACCCAATGCGGGCAAGTCCACCCTGACGAACGCGCTGGTGGGGCAGAAGGTGGCCATCACCTCCTCGAGACCGCAGACCACGCGCCATACGGTCCGCGGAATCGTCACCCGGCCGGCGTGGCAGCTTATTCTCGTCGACACCCCTGGCCTGCACCGGCCGCGGACCTTGCTCGGGGAGCGCCTCAACGACGTCGTCCGGGAGACCCTCCTCGACGTGGATGTCGTGGGATTCTGCCTGCCGGCGGACCAGCGCGTGGGCCCGGGCGACCAGTTCATCGCCCGCGAGCTCGCTGACCTCCAGAAGGCTCGCCGCACTCCGGTGGTGGCGCTCGTGACCAAGTCGGACCGGGTCGAGAAGCGTCGGCTCGCCGAGCAGCTCATCGCCGTCGACCAACTCGGCGAGTGGAGCGACATCGTCCCGTGCTCGGCGGTGCGCGGAGATCAGGTCGACGTCGTCGCAGACGTCCTCGCCGGGCACCTGCCGCTGTCACCGCAGCTGTATCCCGACGAGATGCGCACCGACGAGTCCGAGGTCGTCATGGTCGCCGAGTTGGTGCGCGAGGCCGCCCTGGAGGGGGTGCGCGACGAGCTGCCGCACTCGTTGGCCGTGGTCGTCGACGAGATGGTCGAGCGCGAGGGCAAGGATCTGCTGGACGTGCGGGTCAGCATCTTCGTCGAGCGGGATAGTCAGAAGGCCATCGTCATCGGTCGCGGCGGCGAGCGGCTGCGGCAGGTGGGCACGGCGGCCCGGGTCGGCATCGAAGGGGTGCTGGGGCGCCGGGTGCACCTCGATCTGCACGTCAAGGTGGCCAGGGACTGGCAGCGCGACCCCAAGCAGCTCCAGCGGCTCGGCTTCTGACCCGCCCCCGAACTGGGCGCCGGCCACGGGTCTGGCACAGCACGCCGACGGTGACGCGGCGGCGCAGGACCGCCGCGCTGGCCCGTGCCTCGCCGTTCGTCAGGGCCAGCCAGGAGTTGGGCGTCCGACGACGCGTCGCGGTGGTCGGCCACTGACCGGACCGAGTGGGGGTGCACGTCGTCGGTGTGTGCGGCCGTGGCTAGCGCGTTCCCGAGGGCAGGACCTTGACGGTGGCCCAGGCCGTGTCGACGGCCGCGACCTCGGGGCTCGCCGCGCCATACCGGGCCGCGGCAGCGGCAGCGGTGGCCTGGGCGAAGGTCACGAAATCGGCGTCCCGAGGAAGCCCTCCCGAGGTGATCGTGTCGAACCAGATCTGGCCCGCCACCGGCCAGGCTGGGCCCCCGAGGGCGCTGGCGACGAGGTAGAAGGCCCGGTTCGGGATGCCGGAGTTGATGTGCACGCCGCCGTTGTCGTGGGCTCGATCGTTGGGGAGTTGGACGTAGCCGTCCATGTCCGCGGGCTGGGGGTCCTTGCCCAGGACCGGGTCGTCGTAGGCCGTGCCGGGCTCCTTCATGGAGCGCAGCGCCACCCCGTTGACCGCGGCGGTGAACAGACCTGCCCCGATGAGCCAATCCGCAGCCGCCGCGTCGTGGCCGAGGTGGCGCTGCTTGACCAGTGATCCGAAGACGTCGGAGATCGACTCGTTGAGCGCCCCGGACTGCCCGAGATAGACCAGGGCGGCGGTGTACTGAGTCAGGCCATGGGCCAGCTCGTGGCCCATGATGTCGATGCTCGAGGTGAATGACCCGAACAGCTCGCCGTCACCGTCGCCGAAGACCATCTGGGTGCCGTCCCAGAAGGCGTTGTCGTACTTCTGGCCATAGTGCACGGTGGCGACGAGTGGCAGCCCGCGCCCGTCGAGGGAGTCCCGGGCATACTCCGTCAGCAGCAGTTCCCACGTGGCGCCGAGCCCGTCGTAGGCCTGCTCCACCGTCGGGTCGCCACTGGCATCCTGGCCCTCGGCGCGGACCAGACGGCCCGGCAGCGTGGTGCCGCCGTCGGCCGAGTAAATGGTCCGGCGCGCGGTCGGTGGTTCGTCCAGGTCATCGCCGTCGCCGGCCTGAGCGCCGGACGGCGGAGCGCTCTGCCCTTGACGCCAAGCGTCGAGCCGGTCTCGCAGGGGTGGCGGCACGATGCCCGGGGAGGGCTCGCCGAGCCGGTCCGCCTCCTCGCGGCGGGCGCGCAGGTGCTCATCGAGGGCCAACGATCGCTGCGCCGGCCCGGCGATCCGCGGATCTGGGTTGGCCGCAAGACGCTCCAGCAGGTAGGGCGGCAGGATCGAGCACGTCGTCGGCAGGTGCGGCTCCGTCGTCATACCGGACACTCTCGACCCGACCACCGACACCGGCAACCGGGTCGCCCGGCCGACCGCGCACCGAACGGGGTCTTGACGCCCGGCGTCCTCCAGATATGCGATATATCGCAGCCCCGGCCGGGTCACCGGGCCGGCACGAGCCAAGGAGCGGGCCATGCCACTCGCCGACTTTCCGCGCTATCCGTTGATGTTCGGGCCCAGCCCGGTCCACCGGCTCGACCGGCTGACGGCTCACCTGGGCGGGGCGCAGGTCTGGGCGAAGCGGGAGGACTGCAACAGCGGCCTGGCGTATGGCGGGAACAAGATCCGCAAGCTGGAGTACATCGTGCCCGATGTGCTGGCCTCCGGAGCGGACACCCTCGTGTCGATCGGCGGGTACCAGTCGAACCACACCCGTCAGGTGGCCGCAGTCGCGGCGAAGCTGGGGCTGGGCTGCCTGCTCGTCCAGGAGAAGTGGGTGCCGTGGAGCGACGTGACCAACGACCGGGTCGGCAACATCATGCTGAGTCGGATCATGGGTGCCGAGGTCCGGCTGGACCCGGCGGGCTTCGGGATCGGGATCAAGAGCTCGTGGCAGCAGGCCCTCGCGGACGTCGAGGCCCGCGGCGGCCGGCCGTACGGGATTCCGGCCGGCGCCTCGGAACACCCGTTGGGCGGGCTCGGGTTCGTCGGCTGGGCCGAGGAGGTGCAGGCCCAGGAACGCCAGCTCGGCGTCTTCTTCGACACCATCGTGGTCTGCACGGTGACCGGGTCGACGCATGCCGGGATGATCGCCGGATTCGCCGGCCAGGATCGGCCGCGCCGGGTCATCGGCATCGACGCCTCCGCCACCGTGGATCAGACGTGCGAGCAGGTCGCCAGGATCGCCCGGAACACCGCCACCCTCATCGGCCTGGATCGTGAGCTGCGCGACGACGAGATCACGGTGCTGCCGGGGTGGGCCGGCGACCGCTACGGAGTCCCGGTCGAGTCCACCCTCGAGGCCATGCGCCTTGTCGGGCGGCTGGACGGGGTCATCCTCGACCCGGTCTACGAGGGAAAGTCGATGGCGGGTCTGATCGACCTGGTGAGCAGCGGCGAGATCCCGCCGACCTCGACGGTGCTCTACGCGCACCTCGGTGGTCAGCCGGCGCTCAATGCGTATGCCGGCCTGTTCACCTGACCACGGTCGCCACGCTGCGTTGGTGGCAGAGCCGGTGGTCCCCTTTCCGCCGTTCCGCTTGACACGGCCCTGACCTGCAGGTCCGATATATCGCATGCCGACGTCGCCAGTCATCCCGCTGCGGCGGACGCTTCTACGTGATGACGTCTACGGTCGGATCCGCGACGCCATCGTGGACGGGACGCTGGCACCTGGCGAACAGCTCCGCGACGCCGAGCTCGCGCAGCGCCTCGGGGTCAGCCGGACTCCGGTGCGCGAGGCATTGCTCCGCCTCCAGCAGGTCGGCCTCGTGCACAGCCATCCCGGTCGGTCCACCGTGGTCAGCAGCGTGGACTCGCGTTCCACCCGGGACGCCCAAGTCGTCGTGGCCACCATGCATGGGGTGGCGGTCCGCGACGCAGTGGGCCAGTTCACCGAGGCCGACCTGGACGAGATGCGCGAGGCCAACCGCCGCTTCGCCGAGGCCCTGCACCTCGGCGATGTCGAGGCGGCGCTGGCGGCCGACGACGACCTGCATCGTGTCCCGGTGCGGGTGTGCGGCAACACGGCCATCGCGGCCGTGATCGAGCAGTACACCCCGATCCTGCGTCGGGTCGAGCGGCTGCGCTTCGCCTCGCTGTCCGGGCGGACCTCAGTGCGGCTGCACACCAACCTCATCCAGGCGTGCGCCCGTGAGCAGCGCGAGGAAGCAGCGTCGGTGTCCTACGACACCTGGCAGACCCTGGCGCCGCTGATCGACAGCCTCGACGACTAACCGACGCTGACCGGGCCGGCGCCTCAGCGCGGTTCCGAAGCCAGCGCTGCGCGCAGCCGGTCACCTACTGCGCTCATGGCGCCCGCATCCGGGTATCTGTGCCTCGGCCACAGGAAGCCGCGCAGTCCGTCACCCTTGGTGCGCGGGATGACGTGGACATGCAGGTGAGGCACCGACTGACTGACGGTGTTGTTCTGGGCCACGAAACTGCCTTGGGCGCCCAGACCGGCAACCATCGCCGTGGCCACCCGCTGCACCTGTTCCAGGAACGGGTCGCGCACCTGCGCGGGCAGCTCAGGCAGCGTGACGACGTGCTGCCGTGGCACGAGCAGGACATGGCCGTCGAACACCGGGAAGGTGTCCAGGAAGCCCACCACGTCGGGGGTCTGCAGGACGATCTCGGCAGCGATGTCGCCCGCGACGATCCCGCAGAAGAGGCACTCGGTCACGCTCGCCAGCATGGCATGCGTGGGCAGCGTGTCCACGATGCGGACGCCGGGTGTTTGGTTTCGGGGGCGTCACGCCATACCGTTGCGTTCGTGCGCTCGCTTCTCCTCCTTCGTCGCCGCGGCGAGGCCTGACCCGGCCCCCCTCGTCGCGGAGTGACGCGCGCCCGGCCGCCGACAGCGACGAGGAAGAGCAAGGACATGTTGGCAGCACAAAAACCCTCCGGTATGCCGTTCGCGAAGTACGTGCCGTTCCACGAGCAGATCCCCGTGGAGTTGCCGGACCGGACCTGGCCGACCCGGCGCCTGACCACCGCCCCGCGGTGGGCGGCGGTGGATCTGCGCGACGGCAACCAGGCGCTCATAGACCCGATGAACTCCGAGCGCAAGAAGCGGCTCTTCGACCTGCTGGTCCGGATGGGCTACAAGGAGATCGAGGTCGGCTTCCCCTCGGCGAGCGAGACCGACTTCAACTTCTGTCGTGAGCTCATCGACGGGGGCCACATCCCCGACGACGTGACCATCCAGGTGCTCACCCAGTGTCGGGACCACCTCATCGAGCGCACCTTCGACGCCATCCGCGGGGCGAAGTCGGCCATCGTCCACTTCTACAACTCGACCTCGACGCTGCAGCGCCGGGTCGTTTTCGGCCTCGACCAGGACGGCATCGTCGATATCGCCGTCCAGGGCGCGCGGCTGATTAAGAAGCTCCAGGAGACGATCCCGGACACCGACATCTACTACGAGTACTCGCCGGAGTCCTTCACCGGCACCGAGCTCGACTTCGCCATGCGGATCTGCAACGAGGTTATCGAGGTCATCGACCCGACGCCGGACCACAAGATGATCATCAACCTGCCGGCGACGGTGGAGATGATCACCCCGAACGTCTATGCCGACTCGATCGAATGGATGATCCGGCAGCTGACCCGGCGCGACTCGCTGGTGGTCAGCCTGCACCCGCACAACGACCGGGGCACCGCGGTCGCCGCTGCCGAGCTGGGTCTGCTGGCCGGCGCCGACCGCATCGAGGGCTGCCTGTTCGGCAATGGCGAGCGCACCGGCAACGTCGACCTCATCACCGTCGGCATGAACCTGTTCACCCAGGGCGTCGACCCGCAGATCGACTTCTCCAACATCGACGAGATCCGTCGCACCGTCGAGCACTGCAACCAGCTCAAGGTTCACGAGCGGCACCCGTATGGCGGGGACCTCGTCTTCACGGCCTTCTCCGGCTCGCACCAGGACGCCATCAAGAAGGGCTTCGAGTGGATGGAGAAGGACGCCAAGGCGGCCGACACCGACGTCGAGCACATCCCGTGGGGCGTTCCCTACCTGCCGGTGGACCCGCACGACCTCGGCCGTTCCTACGAAGCGGTGGTCCGGGTCAACAGCCAGTCCGGCAAGGGCGGCGTCGCCTACCTGATGAAGTCCGAGCACGGCATGGATCTGCCCCGCCGGCTCCAGATCGAGTTCTCCGGGGTCGTCCAAAGCGGCGTCGACCAGGACGGCGGCGAGGTGACTCCGGCGCAGCTGTGGTCGCGGTTCGAGGACGAGTACCTGCCGACTCCGGAGCACCCGTGGGGCCGGTTCCGACTGGCCAACCTGCGCACCGAGTCGGCCGAGGATGGCGAGACCCATCTCGTCGTCGGCATGCGCGACCGCAGCCTGCCCGGCACGGACGTGACGACCGTCGAGGGCACCGCCAACGGCCCGATCGCCGCCTTCATCGAGGCTCTGGCGCACTTCGACGTGGACGTTCGGGTGCTGGACTACGCCGAGCACGCGATGTCGGCCGGCGGTGACGCCCGAGCGGCGGCGTATGTCGAGTGCGCCGTCGGCGAGCGGGTGCTGTGGGGAGTCGGGATCGACTCCTCCATCGTGCGCGCGTCGCTGAAGGCGGTTGTTTCGGCGGTCAACCGGGCGCTGCGCCCGGCCGACCTGCCGGTCTAGCACCCGACCCCGCCGACCTGCCGGTGCGACACCGGGCCCGGCCGGACACCCGTGGAGGGTGCCCAGCACCCGGGGGCTGCGGCGCGGCCGGTCAGCGCGGGATGCTGTGCGGTATGGCGACCTTTGAGAACGTCACCGTCCGCACGGACGCTACGACCACGACGATCACGCTGAACCGGCCGGAGAAGCGCAACGCGTTGTCCGCGGGGATGATGACCGACCTGCGCGACGCCTTGCGCGCGGCGGGTTCGAGCCAGAGCCTGGCGGTCGTCATCGCGGCCGAAGGTCCGGTCTTCTCGGCCGGTCACAACTTCGGTGAGATGGCCGGCGCCGACCTACGGGCGGCCCGTGAGCTGTTCGAGTTGTGCACCGACCTGATGGCCACGATCCAGAGCATCCCGCAGCCGGTCGTGGCGCGGGTGCACGCCTTGGCCACCGCCGCGGGGTGCCAGTTGGTCGCCACGTGCGATCTGGCCGTGGCCGCGCAGACGGCGGGGTTCGCCATACCGGGTGGGAAGGGCGGGCTGTTCTGCCATACCCCGCTCGTCGCCGTAGCACGCAACGTGGGCCGCAAACGGGCGCTGGAGTTGGCGATGTCGGGCGACACCATCTCGGCCGCGACGGCCGCCGACTGGGGCCTGATCAACCACGCGGTCCCTGCCGACCAGCTCGACACGGCAGTCGCCGACCTCGTCGCCCGGGTCACCCGGGGCAGTGCCTACAGCCGCAGCCTGGGCAAGCGGACGTTCTACGAGCAGGTCGACCTGCCGCAGCGGCAGGCCTACGACCTCGCCGTCGGCGTCATGTCCTCGGCCGTGGTCACCGAGGACGCCCAGGAGGGCATCGCTGCGTTCCTGGAGAAGCGGCCCGCGGCATACCGGAGTCGCCCCTGAGGGGGGACCAGGAAAAGGTGTGGCGGACCTGGAGTCGAGTCGGCCACAGTGCGGGGTGTGACCAGCAGCGAGGTGTGGGACGAGCCGACCGCACGGGGCTATGACGCACGCAACGCCTTCATGTTCGCCCCGGAGGTGCTCGACCCGGCGGTCCAGACCCTCGCCCGACTGGCCGACGGTGGGCCGGCGCTGGAGTTCGCGATCGGCACCGGCCGGGTCGCCATACCGTTGTCGGATCGCGGCGTCGCGGTTTCTGGCGTCGAGCTGTCGGCGCACATGGCCGACCAACTCCGCGCGAAACGGCCGGAGATCCCCGTGGTGGTGGCGGACATGGCCAGCGCGCTCGTGCCTGGCGAGTTCAGCCTCGTCTACCTGGTCTGGAACAGCCTCGGGAACCTGTGCACGCAGGAGGAACAGGTGGCCTGTTTCGGGAACGCGGCGCGGCACTTGGCGCCCGGTGGCCGCTTCGTCATCGAGCTATGGGTGCCGGGCATCCGGCGGCTGCCACCAGGGCAGGCCGCCGTGCCGTTCCACGTCGGGGAGCACCACGCCGGCTTCGACACCTACGACCTGG
This sequence comes from Actinomycetota bacterium, assembly GCA_052034115.1. Lineage (GTDB taxonomy): Bacteria > Actinomycetota > Actinomycetes > Actinomycetales > Dermatophilaceae > Lutibacillus. The sequence continues at coordinate 2,369 of JBPOIZ010000092.1, read as the reverse complement.
TGACCCAGCGCGGTATGTCGCACCACTACACGAGGGGCGACGACGGCACCGTGGACTACGGCTCGATGACGTTCCGCTATGCCTGGCCGTCCGAATGCGACCTCATGGCGCAGCTCGCTGGCATGGAGCTGGAGAGCCGGTGGGCCACGTGGAACGGCGATCCGTTCACGGCAGACAGCGAGAGCCACGTCTCGGTGTGGCGCAAGCCGCGCTGACCCACCGGGCCGACCCGGGCGACCCCGATGCCGGGTCGCTCAGGCGCCGCGGAGTTGGTCACCCCGATGCTTCGCCCCACCCGACGCGGTGGCTCATCACCAGACCCCCTTCGGGCGGAACTGAATCGAGATGCGTGGTCCTACCGGTCGAGAGGTTTTGAGCACGGCGTGCTCCCACGTGCGCTGGCACGAGCCGCCCATGACGAGCAGGTCCCCGTGGCCGACGTCGAACCGGGTGATCGGCCCGCCACCACGCGGTCGCAGTGACAGCCCGCGCGGCGCGCCGAGCGAGAGGATCGCGATCATCGTGTCGGCCGTGCTGCCCCGTCCCTTGGTGTCGCCGTGCCAGGCCACCGAGTCGGCGCCGTCTCGGTAGAGACATAGCCCCGCCGAGGTGAAGTCCTCACCGAGCTCGGCTCGGTAGTGTGCCGAGGCGAGCTCTCGGGCCTGGGCCAGGAGCGGGTGGGGGAGCGCGGCGCCGGTGTCGTAGTAGCGCGTCAAACGGGGGACCGCGACGAAGCTGTCCCACATCTGCCGGTGCTCGGCCTGCCAGGGGACCACGGCGAGCAACTCCTCGAAGAGGAAGTCCGAGCCGGACAGCCAGCCCGGTCGGTAGTCCACCCAGGCGCCTCGCGTGAGCGTGTGACGGGTCACGGTGTCGTGGAGAGGCCCGAACCCCGGGGCGTCCAGGGCATCGAGCAGCGAACCCTGCATCACCGCCGTCGGGGTCGATGCCGCTGCCGTCATACGGGGCACTCTAGCAGCGATTCGAACACCTGTTCTAGATGGCTGGTGTCGGGCCTGACGCCGCGGGGACGGCCGGGCGGCCCAAATGGCGTCGAGTGGAGGATTGTCGGGGCGGTGGTGGCTTCAGGTGACGTCGATGGCGGCATCAGAGGCATACGTCGTGCGGGAGTGCGGCGCGTAGGCGAACCAGCCGTGCTCGGGCGGCCCCACCCGCACCGGCCACAACTCGTCCAGGAACTCGCCCGAGCCAGGCAGCTCGCCCAGATCCAGCCGATGCACCGTCTCCGGGACCTCGCGATCGAGCCACCTGACGACGATGGCCACGACGCCCGATGCGGGCAGCGGATACAACCACCAGTCCTCGCTCAGGTGGATGCCACTGCCAGCGCCTCCGCTGCTGAGGAAACGCGGGGCCGACGGGTCGCCCGGGTCGAAGGGGTTCTCGGGATGCGAAATCGGGCTCGAGCCGACCGTGGTCCCATCCGCCAGGAGCAGCCCGACCCGCAGGTTGCCCTCGACCTTCGAGGGGTCGTAGGGGTCGCTCCACGGGTGGAACTGGGCCTCGGTGCCTGGTCTGCAGAAGGTGTCAATGGTCACCAGCAGCCCCTGCGGGTAAGCGGTGATGCGTCGCAGCACGACCGCGGAGTCCTCAGTCCGAGCCAGGACCGCGGTGGATCCCGGCACCATAGCCCCGATGACGTGCTCCGGGGGAGCGCTCGGCATCGCAACATACGGCTGTGGCCCCTCGCCATCTGGCGTCGGCGGGGGTGGGGGGATCGGCTCGAAGAACGGTTCCGTCATACCCATGACGCGACGGTATGCCCGGGACCGGCCGCGCCGCACCCGCCTCCGCACCCGGGTGAGTGTGACAATGGGCGGCATGCCCACCTACCGCGACGAGGGGATCGTGCTTCGCACGCACAACCTCGGTGAGGCAGACCGGATCGTCACCGTCCTGACGCGCACCCGCGGCAAGATCCGGGCCGTCGCCAAGGGGGTGCGTCGCACGACGTCGAGGTTCGGGGCGCGGCTCGAGCCAGGTAGCGCCGTCGACCTGCAGTGCTACGAGGGACGCAACCTCGACACGGTCACCCAAGCCATCGCCATCGCCGGGTATGGCGACGCGGTCTCGAAGGACTACACGACCTACACCGCTGCCGCCGTCATGCTCGAGACCGCTGACCGGCTGACCAGCGAGCACGAGCCGGCGACTCAGCACTATCTGCTGCTCTCCGGCGCCATGCGCGCCCTGGCCGCCAGCGAGCACGACGCCGGCCTGGTCCTGGACGCCTACCTCTTGCGGGCCTTGTCGGTTGCCGGCTGGGCCCCGAGCTTCCACGACTGCGCGCGGTGTGGCGATCCCGGGCCGCACCGGCACTTCCATGTCGCGTCCGGCGGTGCCGTGTG
>JBPOIZ010000073.1:0-32824 GCA_052034115.1 Actinomycetota bacterium | reverse complement strand
CCCCCGGGGGGGGCCCGGCCCGGGCGGCCCCCCCCCCCGGCGGGCCGGGCCGGGCCGCCGCCGCCCACCCGGGGCCGGCGCCGAGGTCGGGGCCGGGGGTCGCGTCGAACCGGCCGCCGCGACCCAGGTCGAAGATGACCGCGCCGGGCACGATCGGCACCACCTCGCCGGGTGCGCCCATGGGGAAGCCCACCCCGTCGGCGAACAACCCGCGCATGACGCCGTCTGCCGCGGCCAAGCCGAACGCGCTGCCCCCGCTGAGGACTACGGCGTGGACCCGTTCGACGACGTTGCGTGGGTCGAGCAGGTCGGTCTCCCGGGTGCCTGGGCCACCGCCGCGGACATCGACGCCGGCCACCGCGCCGGTGGGTCCGGCGACGACGACCGTCGTGCCGGTGAGCCACCCGTCGCCGATCCGTTGGGCATGGCCGACCCGGACGCCCGGCACATCGGTGAGCGAGTTCGTCAGTCCGGCCCTCATGAGCGCACCCTATGAGCCGTTCCGGGCCGCGCGCACCCCTGCGGCCAGGTCGGCGGCGCGCTGCCCGGCGATGGCCTTGGAGATCGTCGGCACCGCCGCCACCAGGGCCTTGGTGTAGGGGTGGGTGGGGGCGTCATACACCTGGTCGGTGGGGCCCATCTCGACGATGACCCCGTCCTTCATGACGGCGACCCGTTCGCAGACATGCCGCACCACGCCCAGGTCGTGCGAGACCAGGACCAGGGTCAGTTCGTAGGTCTCGACGAGGTCGGCCAGGAGGTTGAGCACCTGGGCCCGGACCGAGACGTCGAGCGCCGAGACCGGCTCGTCGGCGAGCAGGATGCGTGGTCTCGGCGCGAGCGCCCGGGCGATGGAGATGCGCTGGCGCTGCCCGCCGGAGAACTGATGGGGGTATCCGTCGGCCGCCGAGGCGGGCAGGCCGACCGCGTCGAGCAGCTCACGCACCCGCGCGTCGTGGTCGCCGCCGAGGCGCAGGCCGACGAGCGGTTCGGCGATGATGTCCCGCACCCGCATCCGTGGGTCGAGTGAGCTCATCGGGTCCTGCAGCACGAGTTGGAGACGCTCCCGGAGGAACCGCAGGTGCCGCTCGTGCCGGCCGCTGACCTGCTGGCCGTCGATGTCCACGTCCCCGCTGCTCGGGTGGTCCAATCCGGCGAGGATCCGCAGCACGGTCGACTTCCCGCAGCCGGACTCGCCGACGATCCCGAACCGCTCCCCCGGCGCGATGGCGAAAGTCACCGACCGCACCGCGTGCACGACCGGGCCCGGGCGGAAGATCGACTGCCGTGGTCGGCGGTAGTCCCGCACCAGGTCGGTGACGGCGATGGCCGGTATGCCGGCCGACGTCGAGCCGGCCGACGTCGAGCCGTCCGGCCCCGAACCGATCGGCCTCGAATCAGCCGGCCCCGAACCACTCGGCACCGATCCAGCCGGCCCCGGCGCGCTCCCGGTGAGGTGCTCAGCCATCGGCCACGTCCAGGCGATCGCGGGGCGGGCTCGGATGATGGCAGGCGAAGCCGGCATCGGGACCGGTCGAGGTCCACACCGGTTGGCTGCGGCACTCATCGTCGGCCGCCGGGCACCGGTTGGCGAAGACACAGCCGATCGGGAAGCGGCCCGGGGCCGGGACCGATCCGGGGATGGTCCGCAGCCGCCCGCGCTCGTCGGTGGACTCGATCATGCTCGCCCCGACGAGGCCTTCGGTGTAGCGGTGCCGTGGCGAGGTGAGCACCGCCGAGACCGGACCGGCCTCCACGACCCGGCCGCCATACATGACCAGGACCCGGCTGCACACGGTCGCGACGACGGCCAGGTCGTGGCTGATGAACAGCAGCGCCGCGCCGCGGCGGTCCACGCCGCGGGTGATGTGGTCGAGCACCAGCGCCTGCACCGTGACGTCGAGGGCGGTGGTCGGCTCGTCGCAGACGATGACCGCCGGGTCGTTGGCCAACGCGATGGCCAGGACGACGCGCTGACGTTGCCCGCCGGAGAGCTGGTGCGGGTAGGCCCGTGCCGCGGCCTGCGGGTCGGGCAGGCCCACGTCCCGCAGGAGGTCCACGGCGGCGTCTCGCGCGGCCCGGCGCGAGGTGGCACGGTCATGGATCAGCAGCGTCTCGGCGACCTGGTCGCGCACGCGCATCGTCGGGTTGAGCGCGGTCATCGGCTCCTGGAAGACCATCGCCGTGACCCGGCCGTGCACCTTCGCGAGCTGCTCCTCGCTGGCCCCGATCAGCTCGTGTTCGACCCCCACGAGCCGGGCCGAGCCACTCGCGGTGAGGTTGTCCCCGAGCAGCCCGAGCACCCCGAGCGCGGTCAGCGTCTTGCCGGACCCAGATTCCCCGATGAGCCCGACCCGCTCGCCGCCACGCAGGTCGAAGGAGACGTCACTGACGAGCTCGTGGTGACGGGTGCGTACCGACAGCGCGCGTACGCTCAACACCGACGCTGCGCTCGAGGTGCGACCCGATGCGGCGATGGGGGTGGTCATCGCCGTTCCGCCAGCCTCGGGTCGAGCAGGTCGCGCAACCCGTCGCCGAGCAGATTGAACCCAAGCACGGCCACGGCGATCGCGGCCCCCGGGAAGACCGACAGCCGCGGCGCCACGAAGAGCAGTTCTTGGGACTCTTGGAGCATCCGCCCCCAGGACGGTGTCGGCGGTGGGGTGCCCAGACCGAGGAAGGACAATGCCGCCTCGGCGAGCACGGCGATGGCGAACGACACCGAGGCCTGGACGATGACCAGGCTGGTGACGTTGGGCAGGACGTGGTGCCACCCGATGGCCAGCGGTCCGCGACCGGCGACCCGAGCGGCCATGACATATTCGGAACGCATGACCTGGAGGGCTCCGGCGCGGATCACCCGCGCGAAGCTGGGCATCGTGGCGATGCCGATGGCGATCATCGCCGTCGTCGTGCTCGACCCATAGATCGCGCTGGCCATGATGGCCAGGAGCAGCGCTGGGAACGCGAGCAACAGATCGGTCCCGCGCATGAGCGGCTCGTCGACCCACCGCGGCGCCATCGCCGAGACGATGCCGATCGGCACGCCGAGGGCAGCCGCCACACCGACCGCGACGAACCCCACGAACAGGGTCGTGCGAGCGCCCATGAGGATCTGGGAGAACACGTCCCGGCCGAACTTGTCGGTGCCGAACCAGTGCGCGGTGGACGGCTTCTGCAGGCGCGCCGTGGCGTCGACGAAGGTCGGGTCGTAGGGCGTCCAGACGTAGCTGACCAGGGCCAACAGCACGACCGCCGCCACGATGACCGCACCCACGACCAGGCCCGGGTGGCGCACCGCACGACCCCATGCCTCGCGCCGCGTCGCAGCGCCGGCGGATCCGGTCGCGCTCATCGGCTGCCCGTCCGCAGCCGCGGGTCGATGGCCAGGTAGAGCAGATCGACGACGAAGTTGACGACCAGGACGGCCAGGACGAGGAGCATGACCACGTCCTGGACGACGATGAGGTCCCGGGTGGAGACCGCATCGAGGAGCAACGACCCGAGACCGGGGATGACGAAGACCCGCTCGATGACCACGGCCCCGATGAGCAAGGTGGCCAGCTGCAACCCGAGCACGGTCACCACCGGGATCGAGGCGTTGCGCAGGCCGTGCTTGACCAGCGCCGCCCAGGAGGTCAGCCCCTTGGACCGGGCGGTCCGCAGGTAGTCCTCCCGGAGCACGTCGAGAACCGCCGAGCGGACATACCTGGTGAGCACGGCCCCTTGGACCGCGCCCAGGGACAGGGCCGGCAGGACGAGCTGGCGCAGGAACCGGACCGGGTCCTCCGCCGGTGGGGTCCACCCGTTGGCCGGCAGCCAGCGCAGCTGGACCGCGAACACGGTGATCAGGGCGATGCCGGCCAGGAACGCGGGTATGGCGACGCCCACCTGCGACACCGCGCTGAGCCAGGCCCCCACCCACGAGCGGTGTCTGACGGCTGCGATGGTGCCGAGCGGGACCGCGACGAGCACGGCGATGGCCATCGAGACCAGGACGAGCCACATGCTCACCTGGAATCGGTCGGCGACCTGTGGCCCGATCTCGGCCTTGCTCACGTATGACGTGCCGAGATCGAAACGGACCAGGCTGGTGGCCCAGTCGACATACCGGACCGCGACGGGCCGATCGAGGCCGTACTGCGCCCGCATCACCGCGACGTCCGCCTCCGAGGCGTTGACACCCAAGGCGACCCGGGCCGGGTCGCCCGGCAGCACCGCCATGAACCCGAAGACCAGCGCCGAACTGACCGCGAGGCTCACGAGGAGCACCGCGGTGCGCAGGAGGAGTCGAAGGGTCACGACCTCGCGAGCAGCGTCAGATCGAAGGACTCCCCGACGGCGTTCTTCGGCAGCCCGGTGATGCCCTTCTCGGCGACCATGAGGTTGGGGAGCAGGAAGAGGAAGTCGGCGGCCGCGTCCTCGGCGATGGTGCGGGCGGCAGCCTTCATCGAGGTGATCTGCTCCTCCGGGGTGCCCTGGTTCGCTGCCTTGACGGCGTCGCGAACCGCCGCACTGTCATAGCGCAGGTAGTAGTCCGGGTTGCCGAAGACGGCCGGCAGGTCGTGCGGCTCGACGTGGGCCACGATCGACATGTCGTAGTCGACGTTGGTGAAGACCTCTTCGAGCCAGACCGAGAACTCGATCTGCTCCAGGTCGACCTTGAGGCCGACCTGCTCGAGCTGGCTCTTGACGACCGTGCCGCAGGACGTCGCGTAGGGGACGACGGGCACCCGCAGGCGCAGCGTCTTGCCCGCCGCCCCGGCCTTGGCGATGAGCTCCTTGGCCTTGGCCTGGTCGTAGGGCGTCACCCCGGTGAGGTCCTCGTACCACGGGTCGGTGGGCGGGACCATCGAGCCGATGAGCTGGCCGTGCCCGGCCCAGCAGGTGTCCACGAGGGCTCGGTGGTCGATCGCGTGGCGAATCGCCGTCCGCAGATCCTTGTTCTTGAGCAGACCCTTGCCGTTGTTGAAGGACAGGACGACCTCGCCGTTGGTGGAGCCCTCGATGACGTCATACGTGGCGGTGTCGAACTGGGCCAGCGACTCGGGGGCCTGGACGGTGCCGATGACGTCGATGGTCTTGGTCAGCAACGCGTTGTTCAACGCGGTGGGGTCCTTGAAGTACTTCAGCGTGACGGCCGAGAAGTACGGCTTGGTGCCCCAGTAGCCCTCGTTGCGCTTCAGGGTGATGGAGTCGCCCCGTCTCCACGAGTCGAAGACGTAGGGGCCGGTGCCGACCGGCTTGGTGGCCAGGTCGGCCACTCCGGTCGCGCTGAAGATCGCACCGACCCGCGTCGTCATGCTGTAGAGCCATTCGTTGCTGGGCGACGCCAGCGAGACCTGGACCTGGGTGGGGCTGACCGCGGTGACCTTGTCGACGCCGGCCATCTTGGCCTTCAGCGAGGTCGTCCAGTCGCTGAGCACCCGGTTGAGGGAGAAGACGACGTCGTCGGCGGTGAGTTTGGCGCCGTTGGTGAAGGTGGCGTTGTCGACCAGGTCGAAGGTGTAGGTCTTGCCGTCCTTGCTCACGGTCCAGGACTTCGCCAGCGAGGGGACGATCTGGCCGGCGGCGTCGAGCTTGACCAGCCCCTCGTAGACGTTGGTCAGCAGGACCTGCGGGATCGCCGCGCCGTCGTTCGTCGTGAAGTCGAGGCTGACCGGTTCGAGCACCAAGCCGATCGCCAGTGTCGTGTCCGCCGGCGCGCCGCCCGAGGTGCCACTGGCACCGTCGCCGGGTGTCGTCGTCGATCCAGCGGTGCAGCCCGTCAGCGCGAGGGCGGCCCCGAGGAGGACCGCGACGAGGCGGCGAGTGGTGACGCTCATGGTGGGCTCCCGTCGGGTGGGCGACTGACCTGCGAGGACAGGCCCCCGCAGTGGCTACCGTTGCGAGGGCCGCTGTCGCTGTCAAGGGCCGTGGGTAGAGTCGGCGCAGACGGTGTCGTCGGGAGGTGATCGCGGTGGTCGGTGGCGGCGAACTGGCCGACCGGTCGGCGACCGAACTGCTCCGGGGGTATGCCGACGGGGCGTTCTCGCCCGTGGACGTCGTCGACGCGGTGGCCCAGCGGGTCGAGGCGCTCGAACCGACCCTCAACACCTTCTGGCATCTCGATCTCGACGCGGCGCGATCCGCCGCGGTCGACAGCACGCAGCGGTGGCGGCGCGGGCAGCCCCTCGGGGCACTGGACGGCATACCCGTGACGTTGAAGGAGAACATCGCCCGGGTCGGCGTACCCATGGTGAGCGGGACGGCCGCCGTCGAGCCGGTGCTCCCGCACCAGGACGCCCCGGTCACCGCGCGGACACTCGCCGCCGGCGGCATCGTCCTGGGCTCGACGGTCATGCCGGACTGGGGCATGCTCTCCTCCGGCGTCTCCAGCCGTCACGGGATCACCCGCAGCCCGCTCGACGGGGGTCTCACCACCGGTGGGTCGTCCTCCGGAGCCGGTGCCGCGGCCGCCGCCGGATTCGGGCCGCTCCACATCGGCACCGACATCGGCGGGTCGATCCGCCTCCCGGGCACCTGGCTCGGCCTGACGACGCTCAAGCCCAGTGCCGGCCGAGTGCCCTTGGCGGTGCCCTACCTGGGTCGGGTGGCCGGGCCGATGACCCGTTCGGCGGCCGACGCGGCGCTCTACCTCAAGGTCCTGGCCGGCCCGGATGATGCCGACTGGTCGGCCCTGCCGGCCACCGAGCTGGACTGGGAGTCGGTCGCCACGATGGACCCGGAGACAGCCATGCGGGGGCTGCGCGTCGGGCTGCACCTCGACGCCGGCTGCGGGCTCGGCGTGGACCCGGCGGTGGCCGAGTTGGTCCGAGCGGCCGGCGAGCGGCTGGCCGGCGCCGGTGCCCAGGTGGAAGTCCTCGACCCCTTCATGCGCGAGGAGTGGCTGGCGGGCCTTGACCTGTTCTGGCGGGTCCGGTCCTGGAACGACCTGAGCGCCCTGTCTCCCGCTGCTCGGCAGCGGGCGCTCCCGTTCGTCGTCCGCTGGGCGGCCGGGGGCGCCGAGGCGACGGGGATCGAGGTGTTGCGCGGCTACCAGGGCACCCAGGAGATCCGGGCTGCCACGCTGCGCGCGACGACGCCATACGACCTGGTCGTCTCGCCGGTCGCTCCCATGGCAGCCTTCCCGGCGCACTGGCCGATGCCGTGGGGGCCGGAGGAGGACCTGGGTATGGCGCACATCGGTTTCACCGTGCCGTACAACATGTCCGGGCAACCGGCGGGCACCGTCGATGTCGGGGCCCTGCCGGACGGACGCCGGGTCGGCATCCAGGTCAGCGGGCGACGGTGGGACGACGTGGGAGTCCTGCGAGCGCTGGCCTGGTTCGAGCAGACCGCCGCGTGACCGGGCCGCCGGACCCCTCCCGGGCCCGCGGCGGCCGCAGAACCCTGCAGCACACGTGGTGGGGGGGGGGGCCCGGGTCGCGCCGGCGCCCCCCCACCACCGTCGGGCCGTGGACTCCTACTTCTCGACGTAGCCGCGCGCGTTCCAGAACGAGGTCGGGTCCGGGTTGTCGAGGGTGTAGTCGTTGACGCTCTTGGCGGCCAGCAGCTGACGGCCCAGCCGCATCTCGACGTGGGTGTGCGCCCCGCTGCTGGAGGACACGCCGCGCCAGGACTCGGTGGCGATCTTCTGGCCGCGGGTCACCGTCGCCCCTTCGGCGATCGTCGGTGCCGAGTGGAGGTAGACGACGGTCTTGTCGTAGGTCGAGTTGTAGACGGCGATGGTCGACAGCCCGCTGCTGCCCGTGGCGCCGGGGACGACGTTGATGACCGTGCCGCCGATGAGTGCGTAGACCGGTGACCCGACGGAGCGGGTGAAGTCGATGCCCTCGTGGCGTCCGGGAGTGGAGACGTAGCCGTCGAACGGGCAGCTGAGGTAGCCGCCGCTCGCGTCATACAGGGCGTACGACATCTTGACGTCGCCGGAGGTGTCGCTGCCACCGAGCTTGTGCGAGGCGTTCTCGTTCTTCAAGGTGGCGTTGAGGTTCACCTTGGCGCCGGCCGCGAAGGTCTGCGAGGCACCGCCATACCCGCTGTTGAAGTAGACCGTCACCGAGCCGGACGTGCGGTTCCATGCCGAGGCGGCGTTGTTCTTCACGCACTGACCCTGGCCGGCGCCGGCGCCCTTGAACTCGTAGCAGTCCGGCTGGGTTGCGCCGTAGTCGGGGATCGAGGTGGTGAAGTCGGAGACCGAGCCGGCGTGGTTGCTGTTGTAGTAGAGGCAGAACTCGCCGGCCTCGCAGACCCCGTTGCGTCCGGCGGCTTGGGCCGGGACGGCGGCGAAGACGGCGACGCCGATGACGGCGCCGGCCAGAGCGGCTCGACTGGTGCGGCGCAGGATCGTGAATGTGGACATGGTCGTGCCTTCCTTGTGGTGGGTTGGGTGATCAGTCGTGCTGGACGTGCGGCGGTCTAGATCGACCGCAGGTATTCCTCGTAGGTGACCTTGGTGACCTGGGGACCGTCGTCGGCCCCGTCGTTGGCCAGGCCATTGCGGCCCTCGTAGTAGTCGCCGACCTGGTTGGCCGCGCTCGGGTGCAGGTCGGTGTCCGAGATGGCGACCGCGTGCAGATGCCAGGGCCAGGACCCCTGTTGCGGGCTGCGCACCCAGGCGGCGAAGCCGACCCGACGCAGTGCCTTGGCGGCCGCGGTGCGCTTGCTGCTGGTCAGCGACACCGCATCGAGGTCCACGGCGCCACCACCGTCATGGGTGTGCGCCGACGTCGGGTCGACCTCAGGACTGTAGGAACCCTGGGTGAGCACCAGGCTCCAGCCCAGGATGGACTCCGCAGCCAGGAGCATGTCCCGCGTGCGGGTGTTGAGGGGGAACCCCCGGAAGGTCGTCCTCGCGCCGGGGGTCAGCGCCCGGGTGATGGTGAACCGGCCGGTGCCCAACGCCGTGAGCGAGGCCCGCCCCGGTATGCCGTTCGCGCCCAGGCCGGTGAAGCCCTGGGCGCGCTGCCAGGCCGCGTAGGCGTCGACGGTCTTGGTGCCGAAGTGCCCGTCCACGTAGCTGCTCGCCAGCAGCCCCTGAGCCACCAGAGCCTGTTCGACGAGCAGGACACTGGCCTTGGCCCCAGGAGTCAGGCCGGTGCCGGACTTGGTGGGGTCCCACTGGGCGGCCTTGACGGCCGCCTCCATGTCGACCACCGGAAGCGCGGCAGAGGCCGAGCTCGGCCAGCCGACGACCCCAACGGCAACGGCCATCATCGCCGCCACCCGCCCGAGGTCGCGACGGGTGACAGAGCGCGGCCGGCGCGGGTCGGCACCGATGCACACCTGCTGGACACCAGATTGAAACGTAGCCGTTGACATGGCCTTTTCCTTCGCATCGTCGGGACGTGATCGACTCTGCTTCGACTCTCGTCCCGCCAGGTGGCGAAGGAAAGGGATTGCGGCGTCCGAGGGATGCCATGGCCTGTCGTGGCCACGGCGCAGGTGCCCTACTCGGTGTCGAGCCACCCGTTGCGCGCGGCCAGGACGCCCGCCTGGAACCGGCTGTCGGCGCCGAGCGCATCCATGGTGGCGGCGATGAGCCGGCGCACCGTCCGCACCGAGACCCCGAGCCGCCTGGCCACCGTCTCGTCCTTCAGGCCGCGCGCCAGCAGGGCGGCGACCTTGCGGATCCGCGCTTCGGTGACTGCCTGGTCGTCGTCGCCGTCCAGGCCGACCACCTCGGCGCGCGCCCAGACCTCTTCGAACAAGGCGACGACGGGCGCCACCAGCGAGGTGCCGTTGAGGACGTACGCGCCCGGGCGCTCCAGCGAACTGCTCGGCACGACCGCGGTGCGGCTGTCGACGATGATGCACCGCTGCGACAGGGCGGTCGCCACCCGCACGGCGTGACCGATCTCGGACAGCTCGTTGAGGTAGGCGTTCCAGTGCGGCGGCCCCAGCGAGGATCGCTCGACGACCATCCGGCAGTCGATACCACGCTCGGCCAGGGCGACGTCGAGTGGTCGCGCCGAGGCGATCCCCTCCCGGTCCAGGGCCGGTCCGAGATGGATGGCCCACGCCGAGCTGCGGGCCTGCGACGTCAACTGGAAGAGCCGGGATCGCACGTGAGCCGGCTCGGTGAGGAGCTCGACCCGGTCCGAGACGAACTGGCGGCGGTTCCCGACGTAGTCATCGACGAGCTCAGGCACCGCGTCGAGGTTGCGCCGGATGAGCTGCCGCCTCTCCTCAAGGAGTCGCTCCTCTCGTTCCACGAGACGGGAAACCGCCTGGTCAGGAGGCAGCACATGCACGAGGTGGCGGTCCTCGTCGACGACGGCCAGGCCCAGTGCCGCCAGGGCATCGATGCCGGCCGCGACCTCGTCCGGTGGCACGTCGAGATCGGCGGCGACCTGGGCCGCGGAGGCGTCTGGGGAGCGCAGCAGCGCACGATAGACCGATTCCTCGGCCGGTCCGATCCCGAACTCCGCCAGCATCGCCGGCCCCACCCCCGTTGTCCTACCTGTGCAGTGGCACCACTGTGCCATGCCATGGTCCTGTGCACTGACACCACGGGGGTGCTGCGATGGGCAGCACCGAGCCAGTCACCGGCTCCCCAGCAGGAGGTCCACAGATGCGCCGCCTCGTCACCTCAGCCCTGATCGTTCTCGCCGGCCTCGGTGTCGGCATCGCCTCGGAGGCCACCTCCGCAGCGGTGGCCCGAGGTGAGGAGCGCGTCGTCGCGACGATGGGTTGGCCCGGTGGCCCGCGCGACGTCCGCCCACGGTGACCGATCGCCTGCCCCCGCGATACGTCGGGGTGATGCCCCACCGGGAACGACAAACCCCGTCCTATCCTGGACTCCATGGCCGACCCGATGACGTCCGCAGCGAGGGAGCGCCTGCTCTCGACGATCCGGGACGCGGTCATCGGTGAGGACCAGGTGATGGACGGCCCCTATGGCCCGCGCCGGATCACCTATGCGGACTACACCGCGTCCGGGCGGGCCTTGGGTTTTCTCGAGGACTTCATCCGCGACGAGGTCCTCCCCCGCTACGCCAACACCCACACCGAGTCCAGTGGCACCGGCCTGCAGACCACCCGGCTGCGCGAGGACGCCCGGGCCATCATTCACGACCAGGTCCACGGCGGCGCCGACGCCGTCGTCATCTTCGCCGGGTCCGGTTGCACGGCCGCCATCGCCAAGTTGGTGGGCATCTTGGGCCTGCGCATCCCCTCCGAGCTCGACGACCGCCACCACCTGTCCGACCGGGTGCCGCGCGAGCAGCGTCCGGTCGTCTTCATCGGTCCGTACGAGCACCACAGCAACGAACTGATCTGGCGCGAGTCGCTCGCCGACGTCGTCGTCATACCGCAGGATCTGGACGGCCGGATCTGCCAGCGCACCCTCCGGGAGCGCCTGGCCGAGTTCGCCGACCGCCCGATCAAGATCGGCACGTTCAGCGCGGCCAGCAACGTCACCGGGATCGTGTCGGACACCAAGGGCATCGCCGCCCTCCTGCACGAGCACGGCGCGCTCTCGTTCTGGGACTTCGCCGCGGCCGGACCGTATGTCGAGATCGAGATGGCGGCCGGACCGGACGACGACCCGCGGGCCTACAAGGATGCGGTGTTCCTCAGCCCGCACAAGTTCATCGGCGGGCCGCAGACGCCCGGCGTGCTCGTCGTCCGACGTGAGCTGCTGCGCAACCGGGTGCCCGACGTGCCCGGCGGCGGGACGGTGGCCTACGTCAACCCCGAGGAGCACCGCTACCTCGACGACGTGACGCACCGGGAGGAGGGCGGCACCCCGGCCATCGTCGAAGCGATCCGGGCCGGACTGGTCTTCCACCTCAAGGCCGCGGTCGGCGTCGACTTGATCCATGCGCGCGAGGATGCGCTGCTGCGACGGGCCTTCGCGGCATGGGCCGGCGAGCCGACGCTGCAGATCCTCGGCAACCTCCAGGCCCCGCGCCTGTCCATCGTGTCGTTCGTCGTCACCGCGCCGTCCGGACGCTACCTGCACCACAACTACGTCGTCGCGCTGCTCAACGACCTCTTCGGCATCCAGTCGCGCGGCGGCTGTTCCTGCGCGGGACCGTACGGGCACCACCTGCTCGGCATCGACATCGCACGCAGCCACGAGTTCGAGCGGGAGATCTCGCGGGGCTGCGAGGGCATCAAACCCGGCTGGGTGCGGGTCAACTTCAACTACTTCCTCGACGACGCGGTCGCCGACTACGTCATCGCGGCGGTCCGGTTCGTGGCTCGGGATGGCTGGCGGTTCCTACCCGACTACCGCTTCGACCCCGAGACCGGGCTGTGGAAGCACCGCAGTGGCCCCGTCGAGCCCCCGCTGCGGCTGCACCAGCTCGACTATGCCGACGGCACGCTCTCCTACCCGCGGCATACCGCGCGGGCCGGCGTGGACGCGCTGCCGTCCTATCTGGAGCGGGCCGAGGCCTTGGTGGCCGAGCGGAGCACCGCCGTGGCCGACCTCGACGCCCAGGTGTCGTCCGACTTCGATGCCCTGCGTTGGTTTGCGTTGCCGCAGGCCTGCCTGGACTAGGGACAGATGCGTCCGACGCGTGAGGGGGGCCCGTGGCCATCGACCTGAAGAAGGACTTCCCGGCGCTCTATCGCCCGCCGTCGGACGACTTCGCCGAGGTGGTCGTCCCCCCGATGATCTACCTCGCCATCGACGGGCACGGCGACCCCAACACCTCCGCCGACTACGCCGCCGCGGTTGCCGCGCTGTATGCCACGGCATACACGCTCAAGTTCGCGGTCCGCCGCCGCGGCGGGGCCGATGTCGTCGTCGGGCCGTTGGAGGGCCTGTGGTCCAGCCCCGACCCGTCGGTCTTCGTGGCCCGCGACAAGGCGGCGTGGGACTGGACGATGCTCATCGCGCTGCCGGACCACGTGAGCGCCGACGACGTGGCCGCGGGTCTGAGTGCGGCCGGCGTCAAGAAACCGGACCTGCCCATCGAGCGCGTGCGGCGCCTGGTCCTGGATGAAGGACGATGCCTGCAGATCATGCACGTGGGCTCGTATGACGACGAGGGGCCGACGTTGGCCAGGCTGCATGACGAGGTCATGCCCGCCCGGGGGCTGACCTGGAACGGCCGCCACCACGAGATCTATCTCAGCGATCCGCGGCGCGTGCCACCTGAGCGCCTCAAGACCGTGCTGCGCCAACCGGTGCGAGCGGTCCGACCGGACGAACCGGTCGGCTAGCCCCGTCCCAGGCCGGGCTCGCGCCGGGCCGGCGGCGGGTGGGAGGGCGAGGCACGGTAGTGGTCCACGAGCTGGTATGCCGCGGCCGCCCCCAGCACATGCCAGATCGCATGCCCCTGCAGCCACGACTGCGGCGCGCAGAGCACCGCCCAGGCATCGAGCAACCACACGGCGTAGGCCACCGTCAACAGCAGGACCGCCCGGACGACGGCGCGGGTGCGCCAGGGGCGAGCCGATTCCAGGACCACACCGGGCAGCAGGACCACCGCGAAGACGACCCGCCGGGAGTCCGGCACCGCGATCTGGAGCAGCGCCAGGGCCATCAGCGCGACGCCGCCCCAGAGCACCGCGGCCCGGGCGGTGAGCCAGCCGCGCCGCACGACGGCGGCTGCGGCGAGCACCACGCCGACGGCATACATGCCCTCGACATCGGCTACTTGTCCGGCGAAGGAGAGTGTGCCGTGGTAGACCGCCGAGCCGATGCCGAGCACGACCAGGGCCGCCGCCAAGGCGGCGGTGGCGGCCCGCTCGGTGCCACCCGCGAGTTGGCGTCGCCGCAGCCACAGGAGCACGCCGACAACCGTGAAGGCCAAGGAGGAGATCGAGTTGACCGGCTGGACCACGGCGCCGACACCGGGTGCCTCACAGAAGCACCCGGACGGGGCGCAGGTCGCCGGCGCCACCTGGCCGAGCCGCAGCCAGCCCAGCATCGGCCAGGCCAGGGCGGCCAGGACAACGGTGCCGCCCAGGGCCAGCAGCCAGCGGCGGGCGGACGTCATACCGACATCGTGGCCCACCCGGCGCCCACCCTCGGCGCGATCAGCCGATGAGCTTGCCGGGGTTGAGGATCCCGGTCGGGTCGAGGGTCTGCTTCGCCGAGCGGAGCAGCGCCACCCCCAGTTCCCCGATCTCGGACGCGAGGTAGGGCGCATGGTCGGTGCCGACCGCGTGATGGTGGGTGATCGTCGCCGAGGCCGCGACGATGGCCGCCGAAGCTGCCGCTTTCGCGGTCAGCCACTGCTGGCTCAGATCCTCGGCCCCGCGGGCCACGCAGGTGAAGTAGAGCGAGGCTCCGCTCGGGTAGACGTGCGACACGTGGCACTGCACGATCGCCGGCGTGCCCATCGTGTCGAAGGCGTCGAGCAGTGCCCGGCGCACGGCGACATACGTGTCGACGAGGTTCCACCACGTGGCCGCGGTCTCCAACGTCTCGGCCAGGATGTGGTGGTCGAGGAGCTCGTCGCGAAGGTAAGGGCCGGAGAACCGGCCGTGTTCCCAGGCCTGGGCGACCCCCTTGGGCAACCGGACACCGCCGTGCCTGCTCAACACGTCCTCGCCGGCGGTGCGCCGCCTGGAGACCGCCTCCCGGTCGTGACCCTCCCACAGGAAGATCCCGAGCACCGGCTCGCTGTGCTTGCGCAGGGCCAGGTAGCGCTGGATACCCGCGCCGGCCCGACCGGCCAGCGCCAGCGAGATCCGCGTCTCCTCGGCGTCGGAGATGCGGCAGACGTCCGGGGTCAACCCGTGGCCGAGGTCCTGGGCCATCTCGCGCAGCGCGGCGGTAGCCTCCTCCATCGACGGGAAGGACCAGGCGCCGCGCTGCACGACGTCCGGGAACCGGGTGACCCGCACGGTGGCCTCGGTGATGACCCCGAGGGTTCCTTCGCTGCCGACGACCAGGTCGAGCAGGCGCGGTCCAGCCGCGCTCGCGGGGGCGTGACCCCCCACGGTGAGCGGACCCGCTGGGGTGGCCAGTTTCGCCCCGAGGACCACGTCGTCGATGCGCCCATAACCCGTGGATGCCTGACCGGCGGAGCGGGTGGCGACATACCCACCGAAGGTGGCCTCCTGGTGGCTCTGCGGGTAATGGCCGAGGGTGAATCCCAACGGGCGCAACGCCGCTTCGATGTCCGGCCCGCGCATGCCGGCCTGCAGCGTCGCGGTGCGCGAGATCGTGTCGACATCGACGAGCTCGTCGAGGCGGCGCAGGTCGAGGGTGATGACCGAGTCGAACCGGCCGCGCAGCGCACTGACCCCGCCGACGACGCTGGTGCCGCCGCCGAAGGGCACGACCGCCACCGCGTAGGACGCACAGGTCTCGATGACGGCCTGCACCTCGCTCGGCGTGCCCGGGAAGACGACCGCGTCCGGCGCGTGGGAGCCGTCGCCGCGGCGGATCCGCACCAGATCCGGGAAGCTCTTCCCACCGGCGTGTTCCACCCGGGTCAGCCGGTCGTCGCGCACATTCTCCGCACCGACGACGCCCTCGAGGGCTTCCCTGGCGCCGTCGGACAAGGCAGGCTGCGGAAGCAGGACGTCGTCCAGCGGCACGGGAAGCTCGAGCTCGGGGCGGCGGTGCGCGCCGATCCGCGCCTCGAGGTACTGCCAGGCGTGATCGGGCAGCGGCCGCGCGTCGCGTGGGTCACCCCACCCCCACCACACCGAGCGCGGGATGGACCGGGTCAGGGCGTCGCTCATGTGTTACACTTTAACACTAGTTGTAACATCCTCTCCACTCGGGCGACAGGGGTCCCATGACGCACACACCGGAGGACAGCCTGCTTCAGGCGGTCCGCGACGAAGTGATCGAGTACGGCGTCCGCCGAGCCACCGCAACCTCGATCGCCAAACGCGCCGGCGTGTCCCGGATGACGGTCTATCGGCGCGGCGGCGGCATCAAACAGCTCATCCTCGACGCGCTGACCCGCGAGTTCGACGTGCGGCTGGCCTCGGTGGCCACGACCTCCACCGGGGCGACGATCCGCGAGGCGCTGTCCGACGGGGTCGTGCGCGGCGTCCAGGAGCTCTCCACGGCACCGCTGGTCGAGGCGCTCCTCCAGCACGATGCCGATCTGCTGCTGCCCTATCTGGTCGAACGTCTGGGCCACAGCCAGCAGTCGTTCCTGCGCGTGGTCATCCCCATGCTCGAAGCCGGCATGGCGGAGGGCTCGATCCGCCGGATGCCGACCCGGCCGATGGCCGTCGTCCTCCTGCACTCGGTGCAGAGCTTCGTCATCTCGGCGGCCGTCCTGCGCGGCGAACTCGACCCCCAGACCCATGACGCCGAGTTGCGCACCCTCGTGGAGAACTACCTGAGGCCCGATCCCGATGCGTCCTGACCTGAGCCGTTCGCGGCTGACCACGGCCACCCGCCGAGCCGCACTGCAGCGCCTGGCGGAGGAGCGCTACGACCTCATCGTCGTCGGCGGAGGTATCACCGGTGTCGGTGTCGCGCTGGACGCTGCGAGCCGGGGCCTGCGCACCGCCCTCGTCGAGCGCGGTGACCTGGCGAGTGGGACCAGCCGCTGGAGCTCCAAGCTCGTCCATGGCGGGCTGCGCTATCTCGCCAGCGGCCAACTCGGGGTGGCCTGGGAGTCCGCGCTCGAGCGCCACCGGCTGCTCACCATCATCGCCCCACACCTGGTGCGCCCGGTGCCCTTCCTCGTGCCGCTGGACGAGCACACCGGGCCGGTGGTCGGTGCCGTCCTGGACGTCGGCATCCGGGCCGGAGATGCGCTGCGCGTCGGCGCCCGGACACCGCATGCCCTGCTCCCGCGGCCCCGTCGGGTCGGCGCGACCGAGGCCCGGGCCCTGGCTCCGGCCCTGCGGTCGGCCGGGCTTCGGGGCGGCATCCTCTATCTCGACGGGCAGCTCGAGGACGATGCACGGTTGGTCGTCACGGTGGCCCGCACGGCAGCGGCATACGGGGCGGACATCGTGACCCGGTGCGCGGCGAGCCATCTCACCGCTCGCTCGGTGACCCTGACCGATCACCTGACCGGGGAGTCGTTCGTCGCTCGGGGGCATGTCGTCAACGCAACCGGCGTGTGGGCCGGCGAGCACGAGCCGAGCCTGCGGGTCACACCAAGTCGTGGGTCGCACATCGTCGTCCGCGCGGCGGCACTGGGTTGGCCGAGGGCGGTCGTCGCGACGCCGGTGCCGGGATCGATCGGGCGATTCGTCTTCGCCATCCCCCAGCCGGACGGGCTGGTCGTCGTCGGGCTGACCGACGAGCCCGCCCCCGGCGTCGACGGCGTCGAGCCGCCGGTGCCGGACACCGATGAACGGTTCCTCCTCCAGGTGCTGAGCCGAGCCCTGGACCACCCGCTGACCAGCAGCGATGTCGTCGGGCGGTTCGCCGGGCTCCGTCCGCTCATTGCCTCAGGCGACGGCCCGACCGCAGACGTCTCCCGGCGTCACCTCCTGCTCACCGCCGACGGGGGGCCGGTGACCATCGCCGGCGGGAAGTTGACGACGTATCGGGTCATGGCTCGCGACGCCGTCGACGCCGTCGTGGCGCGGATGGGCACGGATCTTCGGTGTCGGACGGCGGACCTACCGCTGCTGGGTGCCGCCTCGCGGGCCGACCTCGCCGCGATCGCCGCGCCGGAACAGCTGGTCCGCCGCTTCGGTCGGCTCGCCTCGGAGGTCGCTGCGCTGGCCGACGTCGCCCCCGAGCTCGCCGGGCCGGTCGTCCCGGGGCGGACCACGCTCGGTGTGGAGCTGCTCTATGGCGCACTCGCCGAAGGGGCGCTCACCGCGGATGACCTGCTGGCCCGGCGCACCCGGCTGTCCCTCGTCGAGGGCGATGCTCAGGTGGCGCGACCGATGGCCGAGCGGGCCTTGGAGCTGGCCCGGGGGTTGAGCCTTACTCCCGCCACTTGATCGAGCAGCCCATCGAGGGTCGGTGCGGCTCGGGCACCGGCTGACCGGCGATGACTGCGGCGATGGCGCCCCGGAGCAGCTCGCCGGTCACCGGCACCCCGTTGCCCGGCGTCGAGGCGTCCATCGCTCCGCGATAGGCCAGGCGCCGGCCGGCGTCATACAGGAAGAAGTCCGGTGTGCACACCGCCGCGAAGGCACGCCCCGCGCTCTGGTCGGCGTCGAGCAGGTAGGGGAACTCCCAGCCGGCCCGGACCCGCTGCTCGGCCAGCCGCGGCGGAGCATCCTCGGGGTATGCCGTGGCGTCGTTGGTGCAGATCGCGACCGTCGCCAGGCTCGGACCGGCTGCCGCGACGAGCTGCCCCAGGACCTGCTCGACGTGCTTGACGTAGGGGCAGTGGTTGCAGACGAAGGCAACCAGCAGGGCTGGAACGTCATACCCGTGCAGGCGAACCGTCGACCCGTCGAGGTCGGGCAGGACGACATCGGGCAGCGCGGTGCCCAGGGGGACCATCGAGGACGAAGCAGCCATGGGTCCATGGTGCCGAGTCCGACGAGGGGGACGGAACCCCACTGCTCGGCCAGGCCATGTGCCATCGTGGTGAGGTGCAGCGACCCAGTGCCAGGCGCCGACCATGCCCACATCACGCCTGACCCGGCACGAGGTGCCCGGCCCCGGCGCCGAGGACGTCGCCGTCGGTCTGGACGGGCGCGACGAGGGGTTCGTCTTCACGGGCACCGAGGACGGCTCGATCGTCCGGGTCAGCCACGACGGGAGCTCGACGACGTGCGTGGCCCATACCGGTGGTCGCCCGCTGGGGATCGAGTGGGTGGGTGAAGGCGAGTTGGTGGTCTGCGACGCACGGCGCGGACTGCTGCGCGTCGACACCGCGACGGGCACGGTGCGGGCCCTCGCCGGGAGTGTCGGCGGCGTGCCCATGCAGTTCTGCAACAACGCCGCGGTGGCGATGGACGGCACCATCTGGTTCAGCGACTCCTCGACCAGGTTCGGGATCGACCGATGGAAGGACGAGGTCCTCCAGGGCACCCGCACCGGTCGGCTGCTCAGGCTCGACCCGGGCAGCACCGAACCCGAGCCGGTCCTCGACGGGCTGGACTTCGCCAACGGCGTCGCTCTCGCCGCGGATGAATCGTTCGTCGCCGTCGCCGAGACCGGGGGGCGAACCGTCGTACGCCTCTGGCTCACCGGGCCGAAGGCGGGCACCCGCGACGACCTCGTGGCGGGGCTGCCCGGATACCCGGACAACATCTCGCGGGGCAGCGACGGCCTGATCTGGGTGACCATCGCCTCACCGGTGGACCCCGTCGTGACTGCGCTCCAGAAGGCTCCGGCATGGTTGGCCGGGTTGGCCACCCGCATCCCGGCAGCGCTTCAGCCTCAGCCCAAGCGGACGGTGCGCGTCCAGGCCTATGACGCCACCGGCACCCTGGTGCACGATCTGGGCGCGGAGGCCACGAACTACCACATGGTCACCGGGGTGCGGGAGCACGAAGGCCGGGTCTGGCTGGGGAGTCTGCACGAACCGGCCATCGCGGTCCTTGACATGTAGCGGTCGCCGACATGCGACCCGGGCCCCTCAGCGGTCGCGGGTGGCCCAGAGATGGGGATCCGTCGCTCACCCACCACCAGGTATGGCGATCCGGCACCGTGGCCCCCGCACAGCGACCGATACCCATCACTCGGCGAGAAAGGACGACAAAAACCCATCACTCGCGCCGACACCTCGAAGGACCGCCCGCTCACCGCCTTCGTCCACGCGGCGCCGCGTCACCTGCGAGCGGTCCGGCCCCGCAGCCCCGGCAAGCGGTCCGGCCCTGCGGCCCGGCGGGCCGCCGGCCACATCAGCGGTCGCGGGTGGCCCAGAGATGGGGATCCGTCGCTCACCCACCACCAGGTATGGCGATCCGGCACTGTGGCCCCCGCACAGCGACCGATACCCATCACTCGGCGAGAAAGGACGACAAAAACCCATCCCTCGCGCCGACACCTCGAAGGACCGCCCGCTCACCGCCCTCGTCCACGCGGCGCCGCGCCACCTGCGGGCGGTCCGGCCCTGCAGCCCCGACGAGCGGTCCGGCCCCTGCGGCCGAGCCGCCATCGCCTGGCCCCTGACGACCCCCGTCGACGTCACGAGCGGCGAGAAACCGATCGCCTCCCCCGCGACATCCCCGTCGAGAACCACTGGCAGACGCCCCACAACGCGAAACAGGGCGAACCTGTAAGGGTTCGCCCTGTCGCCGATGTCTGAAGACATCACCTGGGTAGCGGGGGCAGGATTTGAACCTGCGACCTCCGGGTTATGAGCCCGGCGAGCTACCGAGCTGCTCCACCCCGCGTCGGCCCGCCTACTCTACGTGACCCGCGACGACCCACCAAATCGCGACACCTCCGGCAGGCGTAGGACTCTTGGGCACGGCCACTGCCCGGATGGGCATTCTGGGCCAGCGGTTAGACGGTCGGATGGCGAAGGTTCTCCTGTTACCGTCCCGCCATGTCCCCGTTGACGATGGCCCCGCTTGTCGCCCCCACCGAGGGTTCGCTCTTCTACACCGTGCTCGGGCTGCCCCTGCACCCGCTCGCCGTCCACGCTGCGGTGGTGCTCCTCCCGCTGTCGGCGGCAGCCCTGCTCGCCTTGGTCGCGCGCCCCGGATGGCGGTCCAAGTATGGCGCGATCACCCTGGTCGGCCTCCTCGTCGGCACCGGCGCCGCCTTCGTCGCCAAGGAGTCCGGTGAGGCGCTGGCCGCCAAGATCGGCCTGCCCGCGGACCACGCCAGGTGGGGCGACATCCTCCCGCTGGCTGCCCTCGTGCTGCTGGCCGTCGGCGGGCTGTGGATTCGCCGCACGCGCAGTGGCGCGGCGACCGGATCCGGGTCCACCACCGTCCTGGCGGGGCTGTCCGCTGCGGCGTCGGTCGCTGTGCTGGCCCTCAGTGCGCTGACCGGACACTCCGGCGCCGAAGCCGTGTGGTCGGGCCGCCTCCCCGACTCCGCCGCGCGGTCGACGTCGTCGGGCAGTTACTCCCTCGCTCAGGTGGGTGAGCACAACACGACCGCATCGTGCTGGTCGGCGATCGGCTCATCGGTCTACGACCTCACGACGTGGATCTCGCGCCACCCCGGCGGGTCGCGAGAGATCGAACAGCTCTGCGGGCGCGACGGGTCCAGGCAATTCCAGGCACAGCACGACGCGCAGGGCGAACCCAACGAGATGCTCGCCGAGTTCAAGATCGGCACCCTGACGAGCTGACGCCGGTGAGGTGGCCCGCATGCACCAGCTGGCCCCACCTCACCGACCGCCAGGGGTTAGGGAGTCGTGGCTGTCCCGGTCGGGGTCGCCGTGCCGGTCGGGGTCGCCGTGCCGGTCGGCGTCGGTGTCGGGACCCCGGCAGCCTCCTGCAGCGCGATCGCCTTGGCGATGGCCGCCTTGAGCTTGTCCTGCGCCACGCCATACGCGGCGAAGTCGCCGGCCTTGAGTGCGGCCTCACCTTCGGCATACGCGGTCTGGATATCGGCCAACGCCTTGGCCAGGTCGCCATCGGCCGGGGTGCCACCCGTGCCCGGGTCGACCGGCGGTGGTGTCGTCCCGCCGTTGGTCGCGCCCTTGCCGAACAGCTCGTCGAGGGCGCCGTCCAAGGTGTCCGACCAGGCCAGCTTCTTGCCGAACACCGCGACGATGGCCTTCGACAACGGGTATGACGTGTCGGTCTTGGCCTGCACGTAGATCGGCTGGACGTAGAGCAGTCCCCCACCCACGGGCAAGGTGAGCAGATTGCCCAGCGTCACCGTCGAGCCCTGCTGCTTGTTGAGGTTGATGAACTGGCTCAACGTGTTGTTGAACCGCGCCGAGTTGTCGTTGGACGAACTGATCTGGTTCTGCACCTGCGCTGGACCGTCGACGTTGCTCTCCTTGGGCAGCGAGAGCAGCCGCAAGGCGCCATACCCCGATCGCACGGTGCCCTGCGAGGACCCGGCGTCGGAGTCGACCGCCAAGAAGCCGGCCAGCACCGCCTTGCCGACCGGGACGAACGTCGTCGTCAGCGAGAACGACGTGCGGTCCTGGCCGGGCATCCCGACGGTGAGGTAGTAGGCCGGCTGGTCGATCTGCGCGTCCTCGCGGGCCGGGTCGTCGGGCACCTGCCAGAAGTCCTGACCGCCGTAGAACTGGTCGGCCTCGGTGACGTGGTAGCGCGAGAGCAGCCGTCGCTGGACCTTGAAGAGGTCCTCCGGGTAGCGCACGTGCTCCATGAGTGAAGCGCTCATCTGCGAGCGCGGGCTGATCGTCTCCGGGAACGCCCGGGACCAGGCGGCGAGCACCGGGTCGGTCTCGTCCCAGGCATAAAGGCGCACCGTTCCGTCATAGGCGTCGACGGTCGCCTTGACCGAGTTGCGGATGTAGTTGACCTGCCCGGCCCGGATCGCCTCGACGCTGCGCCGGGTCTGGGTGATCGTGTCCTCGGTCGCGTCCTGCATGAGGGTCATCCGTGCGTTGGGGTAGGAATCGCTCGTCGTGTAGCCGTCGACGATCCACAGCACCCTCCCGTCGACGACGGCCGGGTAGGCGTTGCCGTCGAGGGTCAGCCAGGGGGCCACCCGGGCCACCCGCTCCCGTGGGGTGCGGTAGTCGAGCACCCGTGAGCTGTCGGTCACGGCGTCGGAGAGCAGGAAGTTGAGTTCGCGATACTTCAGCGCGTAGGCCACCTGACGCGGGAAGGACCCCACGTCCACGCCGCCCACGCCGGCATAGGTGAACATCTTGTCCCCACCGGAGGCCGCGTAGTCGAGCTCACGTGCTGCGGCACCCTGCGGGCCACCGACCACCGAGTACTCCGGGGAGTTCTCGCCGAAGTAGATGCGCGGCTCATACTCCCCGAGCTTGCCCCGGCTGGGGATGTCCTGCTCGATGAACACCGGCTCGCCGTCCGGGCCACGGCGGGTGCCGTAGGCGGCGACCACGCCATACCCGTGGGTGAACACGGTGCGGTCGTTAAGCCAGTTGCGCTGGCTGGCCGGCAGCCCGTCGAGCTGCAGTTCGCGCACCGCGATGACGGTGTCCTCCTCCTTGCCGTCGATGAGGTAGCGGTCCACGTCCAAGGTGTCGGCGAACTGGTAGTAGCCCTTGAGCGACTGCAACTGCTGGAAGGTGCGGGCCACGACGTTAGGGTCGACGAGCCGGATGCCCGGGATGGCCGCCGAGTCCTTGCGCAGCGCCGCCACGTCGGCCTCGGTCTTGGGGGCGTACTGGGTCACCTCGACCTTGTCCAGCCCGTATGCCGACCGGGTCGCCGCGATGTGGTTGTTCAGGTAGGGCGCCTCGAGCGACTTCTCGCTCGGTCGGACCTTCAGCGACTGGATGACGCCGGGGTAGACACCGCCGACGACGATCGAGACGAGCACGAGGAGACTGACTCCCACGATGGGCAGCCGCCAGGTCTTGGTCCAGATGACCGCGAGGAACAGCACCGCGCAGACCACGGCCGCCACCGACAGGATCGCCTTCGCCGGCAGCACCGCCGTCGACCCGGTGTATTGCAGACCGGTCATGAGGTTCGACGACTGGGTGCTCAGCTCGAACCGCTCCAGCCAGTAGGCCCCGGCCCGCACGAGTGCGAGCAGCGCCAGCAGGACGGACAGGTGCACCCGCGCCGCGGTCGTCGTATGGCGTTGCGGACCGGTGAGCTGCAGGCCGCCATACACGTAGTGCGTAAAGGCACCCGCCACGATCGCCGCGATGAGCACGACGGTGAGCAGGGCGACGACGAAGGCCAGCCACGGCACGGTGAAGACGAAGAAGCCGAGGTCCTCACCGAAGTACGGGTCGGTCTGCCCGAACGGCGCCTGGTTGCGCCACAGCAGGAAGGTGCGCCACTGGGACGCGGCCCCGAGCCCGACCATGGCGCCGACGACGATCGGCGCAGCGAGCGTCACGACGCGCCGCAGCGGGTCGAGCGCCTCCCGGTAGCGGTCCAGCGCCTCCTGCTGCGGTGTCGACGGAGGGTAGATGGGCCTGGTGCGGTAGCCGACAATGATGCTGGCCGCGACGAGCACCGCGGTGATCAGCCCCGCGGCGATCCCCAGGACGAGCTTGGCGCCGAGCTCGGTCATGAACACCGAGCGATACCCGACCGAGTCGAACCACAGCACCTCGGTCCATAGCTCCGCCCCGGAGCTGAGCAGGAACCCGACGACCACGAGCACCGCGGCCGTCAGCGCGAGCGGGCTGCGCCGACGCGGCAACCGGTAGCCGGCGCCGGGAGCCGGCTGCGGCGGCTGGGGAGGGGTGGGTGTGGTGGGTGGATCCCAGTCGGTCACGGCGAGTCCTCGTCGATGAGCTCGGAATGGAAACCTCAGCCTACCTGCGGCCCATGGATGCTCCTCCCCGCGCGGCGGTGCCCACACCGGGCTCCGCCGGCGGCCAGAATGCTGAGGTGAGCGCGCCGACCCCTCTCGTTCGTGTCGCCGCCGAGACCGAGCGACACGTCGCCCGGGCCGGCTGGGACCAGTCCCCCCGCCTGTTCGCCCTCGTAGCCACCGCTGACCTGCTCGCCCACGAGCCATCCTTGCGGCCCGGTCTGGCCGGTGCCGGCCCCGGCGACCTGTCCGCCGTCGAGCAGGAGGGGATGCCGGACACCACATCGATCGAGTCCATGCTCGGCCGGTTGGCGTGGCCGCCGGAGGTCCTCGGAGTGGCCTTCGCCGTCGAACGGATCGTCGTCCCGCCGGACGCCGAACGCGACCTGCCGGACGACCCCGAGGCGGCCGTCGCAGCCCTGGCCGCCCACCCTGGGCGACAGGATGTCCGGGTCGTCGCGGCGGTGTTGCGCAGCGGGGAGCACGTCTGCCTGGTGCGTCAGCGCGCCCACGACGCCGATCACCTCGTGGCCACCGGGCCGGACCTGGCCCCGGGCCTCGTCGCGGCGCTCGCGGCCGGCTTCGACGACGCCGAGGGCTAGCCGGCCGAGCAGGTGGGCAGCGTCGGTCCGGCGCCGGACCCGATGGCCTTGACGGCGGCAATCGCCTCATCGAACGTGGCGACCTTGACGGCCTGCAGGCCCTCGGGCACCCCGCCGACCACCTCCCCGCAGTTATCTGCGGGCGCGAGGAACCACTGGGCCCCGGCGTCGCGGGCGCCGTACATCTTCTGCCGGATCCCCCCAATGGGGCCGACCGTGCCGTCCAACGACATGGTGCCGGTGCCGGCGATGGTGGCCCCGCCGGTCAGGGCGCCCTCGGTGAGCTTGTCGTAGACGGCCAGCGCGAAGACCAACCCCGCCGAAGGGCCACCGATGTCGCCGGCGTTGATGGTCACGTCGATCGGCAGGTCGAGCCGGGTGGCCAGGAACACCCCCACCACGGTCTTGCCGTCTTCCGAGGCCTTCGTCGGCACCAGGACGGTGCGGTTCATCCCCTTGCGCCGCACCACCATCTCCAGCGTCGCGCCGGCGTCGACCTGCTGGATGGCATCGCGCAGCGACTGAGCGGACGTCACCTCGACGCCGTCGATCTTCAGCACCACATCCCCGGGCTCGAGCACCCCGGCGGCCGGCGACTGGGGTGCCAGCTCGCGGATGCTGACCTCGGTGGCAATGGGGTAGCCGAGCTCGGCAAGGGCCACCGCCGCAGCATCTTCCTGAGAGTCGTGCATCTCGGCGGCGTTCTCCTCGCGGACCTGTTCCTCGGTCGCCTCCGGTGGGAACAGCTGGTCGCGGGGGTAGACGTCGCGACGACCGTCAATCCAGGCGTACACCAGATCGGCCAGAGACACCCGGGCGCCTGGCCCGCCGAGCAGCCGCACTGTCGTCAGGTCGAGCGAGCCCGTGGTCGGGTGGCCCACGGTGGCCGGCACCGTCACGACATCGACCTGCTTGCCGTCTCGCGACATCGAGCCGAGCGCGTCGACGGCCGGG
This sequence comes from Actinomycetota bacterium, assembly GCA_052034115.1. Classification (GTDB taxonomy): domain Bacteria; phylum Actinomycetota; class Actinomycetes; order Actinomycetales; family Dermatophilaceae; genus Lutibacillus. Next base: position 7,060 of record JBPOIZ010000073.1, on the reverse strand, counting down.
CCCGGGCTGAGCACGACATACGGCAACGGGATGAGGGTGGACAGTGCTGACACCACGAGGACGAGACCGAAGAACACCGCGCGGCGCACGACCTTGCGGGAGGCGGGCGCCGGGTCCGGGAGCAGCGTCACGGCATGCCGACCCATTCCTCGGTGCCGTCGGCGAACCGCTGGTGTTTCCAGATGGGCACCTCGGCCTTGACCCGATCGACCAGGGCGTGACACGTCGTCATGGCCTCGGCGCGATGCTCGGCACTGACTGCGGCGACGATGGCCAGGTCGCCGATCCCGAGGGCGCCCACTCGGTGCAGCACCGCAGCCCGCAGCACCCCCCGTTCGGCGCCGAGCGAGGTGAGCAGCTCGGCGGCGACCGCGGCGGCCCGGTCGGCGGCCGACGGGTGCGCTGAGTAGTCGAGGGAGGTCACCCCCCGCCCGTGGTCGTGGTCACGGACCTGGCCCACGAAGAGCCCGACCGCCCCCGCCCGCGGATGCTCGACGGCAGCGAGGACCTCGTCGAGCGACAGCGGCTCCGCGCGGATGCCGACGAGGGCGACCTCGGGCTGCGTCACGGGACTCACCGAGCACCTCCTTCGCCGGGCCAGCCCGGTATGTCGACCCGAATGACGCGGCGATGCCGGCGCGTCGGCACATTGTGCCTCACGGTACTGACCGAGGACCCGCCGGAACGAAACACGACGCAGGGTGGTTCTCTGGGGGGACACGTCGACGTCAGGAGCACGATGAGCACCACGCCCACCCCGCCGCAGGGGCCCGGCGAGCCCGATCTGGCCGCGCTGCTGCAGCAGTTCATGCAGCAGGGCGCCGCCGACCCCGCTGTCGCCGACGCGCTGCGGTCCCTGGGCGTCGACCCGTCCGACCCGGCCGTGATGTCCGCCATGACCTCACAGCTGCGTACCTTCCTCGACCCCCGCACCCGGCCCTCCACGCAGGAGACGGCCCGGGTCGCGGCCCGGGCCGCCACGGCCGGGCTCGGTGCCGACCCGGTCGTCCCGGACGTGGCGCGCCGGGCGGCCGAGCAGGCGGTGTCCGTCGCTCAGCTGTGGCTGGATCCGGTGACCACCATCGGTGCCCCGACCCACTCGGTCCGAGCCCTCAGCCGGGCCGACTGGGTGGAGGCCACGATGACCCAGTGGTCGGCACTGGTCGCCCCGGTCGCCGACGGGCTCGGCGCCGCCATCACCGGTGCGATGACCGGGCAGCTGGAGCAGTTGTCCCGGCTCGGGCCGGAGGACGTCGAGCAGCTCGAGCTGCCACCCGAGCTGGCCCACCTGCCAGGGGCCGAGCAGCTGGGTGAACTGTTTCGCAACCCCGCCGCATTGGCCGACCTCGTCGGGCGGATGGAACCGTTCATGGCGCAGATGAGCGGCGCCTTCGTCGCGGCGCAGACCGGCCAGGCGGTCGGCACCCTCGCGGCCGACGTCCTCACCGGCACCGAAGTGGGTCTGCCGCTGCTCACCGACGGGGTCGTCGCCCTCCTGCCCGCGGCAGTGGACGCCTTCGCCGCCGATCTGGGCCTCGACTCGGCCCAGGTCCGCCTCTACCTCGCGGTGCGCGAGTCGGCCCGGGTGCGGCTGTTCCACGCGACGCCATGGCTCGGCCCAGCGGTGCTCGCCGCCGTGGAGGACTACGCCCGCCGGATCACCATCGACACGGCCGGCATCGAGGAGGCCGTGGCCTCCATCGATATGTCCTCGCTCGGCTCCGGCGACGTGGATGCCCTGCGCGAGGCCGTCCAGGGTCGCCTGTTCGAGCCGGCCCCGACCCGAGAGCAGCAGGCCGCGCTGGGTCGGCTGGAGACGCTGCTTGCCCTCATCGAGGGCTGGGTCGACCATGTGACGGCGCGGGCCGTGGCCCCGCATCTGCCGAGCACCGAGGCGCTGGCCGAGGCGGTGCGACGTCGCCGGGTCGGCGGGCCGGCGCACAAGGCCTTCCAGGCCCTCGTCGGTCTCGACCTGCGGCCGCGGCGCCTGCGCGATGCCGCCAATCTGTGGGCCGCGATCGAGGCGGACGGTGGCGCGGCTCACCGGGACAGTCGGTGGCAGCACCCCGATGTCGCCCCCACGTCGACAGACCTGGACGACCCGCTCGGGTACGTCGAGCGCAGCCGCGCCGGGACGACCCCGGACGACGTCGATGCCGAGCTCGCCGCGCTGCTGGACGGCGACCCGGGTCGCGGCCCGGCCGACGGGGTCCGGTGACGTCGCCGACCCCGCTGGAGTTGGTGCGCCTGCGCGGCGACGCCGTCGCGCTGCTCGGCCACTGGTCGGCACCGACCGACGAGCAGGAACAGTTGCGGCTCGCCTTCCTCGACCACTGCGAACGGTATGACGGTGCCCTGTGGCGCCACGGGCCGCCGAGGCACCTCACGGCGAGCGCGCTGATCCTCGACGCGTCGGGCGAGCGGGCGCTGCTCGCCTTTCACGGCAAGGCCCGCCGCTGGCTGCAGATGGGCGGGCACGTGGAGCCCGGTGATGCGGGGGTCGTCGGTGCCGCGCTGCGCGAGGCCCGGGAGGAGTCGGGCATCGAGGACCTGGTCATCGATCCGGTGCCGGTGCAGCTCGATCGCCATACCCTGAGCGCTGCGTTCGGGTCGTGCCGCGAACACCTCGATGTGCGCTTCCTGGCCACGGCCGCAGACACCGCGGTGCCACAGGTCAGCGCGGAGTCCGAAGCGGTGCGTTGGTTCCTCGTGGATGACCTCCCCGATGCTGCCAGCGACGTCGGCCCCCTGGTGACTGCGGCCTTGGCGCGGCGGCTCGGCGGCTGAGCCCGGCCCCCGGCCGGCCCACGCTGCTACGGCGTCAGTCGCAGGTCTGCTCCTCGTCGAGGGACAGGCCGGCCGCCGCCGCGACACCCTCGAGGTAGCCGCGGGCGCGCTCCACCTTGGGATACCCCTCGAGCAGCGCCCAGAACGCCGCGTCGTGGTTGGGGTTGACCAGGTGCGCCAGCTCGTGCAGCAACACGTAGTCCAGCACGTAGGTCGGCATACCCCGCAGGCGCGTCGACAGCCGGATCGTCGCGTCGTCCGGGCTGCAGGACCCCCAGCGACGTTGCTGGTTGCTCACCCAGCGGACCGACGACGGTCGGGCCCGTCCGCGTAAGTAGCTGTCCGACAACTCGATGGCCCGAGCCATCAGGGCCTGGTCGGTCGGCCGGCGCCGCGTCTCCCCCGCCTCCAGTCGTCGCAGCATGACCTGGACCCAGTGCCGCTCTTCGGCGGCGGTGAACCGCGCCGGGATGAGAACGATGGTCTGCCCACCGTCGCGGTAGGCGCTGACGGTGCGTCGTCGTCGGGCGCTGCGCCGCACGACGACACTGTCCACGGCACCACGGTATGCCGTCGCCGAGCCGCGGCACGGGGCCCTTTGGCACGCCGGACGCCACGAGCCGGATGTGCACGGCTGCGGCGACGCGCTGGTCTAGGGTTGGGGCAGGTTCCGCGCCCATGGCGGGACGCACACCAAGGAGAAGGGGCTCATGGCCAAGGAGACGTACAAGGGCGAGTTCTACTGCGTGAAGTGCAAGGCGAAGAAGACCGCCGAAGGCGACGTCGTGGTGAGTGAGAACGGTCGGCGCATGGCCAAGGGCAAGTGCCCCGACTGCGGCACGAACCTCAACCGGATCCTCGGCAAGGCCTGAGTTTCACCCGACACTCGGGGTGACCGCCGGTTTGACCGGTCGGTCACCCCGTTGTCGTCCCCGGGTTGTCCACAGCCCGGCCGTTGTCGGCTATACACCTTTTGCCCGCTTCATCCTCGGTGGCTGTGGATAACTGATCACCCCGGACCACCGCGTGGCAGCCTGACCGCATGACCCCCCGTCCTCGCCTGAGGCCACACCTTCACCCGGTGCGGCGCGGCGACGGGGCGCTCCAGTTCTCCGCCGACCCCGGCCCGACCGGGGTCGTCCTCAGCGGCCTGTCCCAACCCGAGGTGGAGTTGGTCCTCTCCCTCGACGGCACCCGCGATGTGCCCTGGCTCGACGCGGCAGCCGCCTCGGCGGGTATCCCGGCGACTCGCTGGCGGGCCGTCTTGGCCGCGCTCGACGGACATGGCCTGCTCGCCGGCGGCCCGGGTGTGGGCGCCGACCGTCGCGCCAGCCGCACCACCACCGTCTCCGAGCTCGACCTCGACATCCATGCTGTCGACCTGCACTCCCCCGACGCCGGCCGAGGTCACGTCGCCGACCGAACGACGTGGCAGGTCCTCATCGATGGCTCCGGGCCGCTTCCGGCGGCGACGGCTGCGGTGCTGCGTTCGGGCGGGGTCGGCCTCGTGCACTGTGGCACCGATGTGGCAGCGCACAGCGAGCTCGCGCTGCGACATGACCAGGACCGCTCGGGCGCTCACCGCGCCGGCCCGCCGGATCTGGTGGTCCTCGTCGGTGCGGGCGCGCTCGATCCAGGCCGCGCCGACCCCTGGCAGCGCCGCGGGGTCCCCCATCTGCCGGTTGTCGCCGACGCACACCGGATCGACGTAGGCCCGGTCATGGGGCTCGGCGGCACCGGTGCCTGCGTGCGCTGTCAGCATCTGCTGCGCACCGAGCGGGACGTCTGGTGGCCGCACATTGCCGCACAGCTCATCGGCGGTCAGCTGCGGCGGCCCCCACAGGTCGGGACGGACAGTTCGATCACGCAGATGGCCGCCGGTGCCGTCGCCATGGTGATCTTCCGGGTGCTCGCCGGCCAGCCGGTGCCGGACGGGGTCTCGTTGGAGCTGACCCTGCCATGGCCGGAGATCGGCTATCGGTATTGGGGCCGGCACCCTGCCTGCCCGGCGCACCCGGTGGACGCGGGGGACGCGCCGACCGACGTTCCTCGCGGCGCGCCGGTGCGAGGAACGTCATACCGAGCGCGGCCCGCGACGGCGGGGGCGACAATGGCGGGGTGAGCGACATCCCGCGCAAGGCGGTCACCCGGGCTGCCAAGCTGGCCACCTTGCCGGTGGGGTATGCCGGGCGTGCCGCCTGGGGGCTGGGCAAGCGGGTCGGCGGGGCCCCGGCCGAAGCGGTGGCAGCCGAGTTGCAGGCCCGCACCGCAGCGCAGTTGTTCGCCGTGCTCGGCGAGCTCAAGGGCGGCGCCATGAAGTTCGGCCAGGCCCTGTCCATCTTCGAGTCGGTGTTGCCGGACGAGATCTCCGGGCCCTACCGGGCCACCTTGACCAAGCTCCAGGACAGCGCCCCGCCGCTGCCCCCGGACCGGGTCCACGCCGTGCTGGCTCGCGAGCTCGGGCCCGGGTGGCGCAGCCGGTTCACCGAGTTCGACGACATCCCGGCTGCGGCGGCCTCGATCGGTCAGGTCCACCGCGCCGTGTGGAAGGACGGCCGGGTGGTCGCGGTGAAGATCCAATACCCGGGCGCGGGCAAGGCGTTGATGAGCGACCTGCAGCAGATCAGCCGGGTCGCCCGGGTGGCGACGGCGTGGGTCCCCGGCATCGACATCAAGCCGATTCTCGACGAGTTGCGCGACCGGATGGCCGAGGAGTTGGACTACCGGATCGAGGCGGTGCACCAGGAGACCGTTGCCGAGGCCTTCGACGGACACCCGGACGTCCGGGTGCCGCACGTCGTCCACGGCACCGAGCACGTCATCGTCAGTGAGTGGATCGACGGCGACCCGCTCTCGCGGGTCATCGCCGACGGCACCACGGCGGACCGGGACCGCGCGGCCTCGCTCTACCTGGAGTTCCTCCTCGCCGGACCGGACCGGGCCGGTGTCCTGCACGCCGACCCGCACCCGGGGAACTTCCGGATCACCCCCGACGGTCGGCTCGGAGTGATCGACTTCGGCGCCTGCAACCGGCTGCCGGCCGGGCTGCCCCCGCAGATGGGCGAGCTGGTCACCCTTGCGGTCACCGGCGAGGCCCAGCAGGTGCTCGACCGGCTCCGTGAGCTCGGCTTCGTGCGCACGACGATCGACCTCGACGCCGAACGCCTCCTGGAATACCTCGAGCCGTTCCTCGACCCGCTGCGTGAGGAGGAGTTCACCTTTTCCCGGGCCTGGCTGCGTGACGTCTTCGCCCACATCAACGACCCCCGTCGGCCCAACTACACGGTCGGGATGAAGCTCAACCTGCCACCGGAGTACCTCCTGATTCACCGGGTCTGGCTCGGCGGGATCGGGGTGCTGTGCCAGGTGGGGGGCACCGTCCGCGGACGCGACCTCATCAACCAGTTCATGCCCGGCGCGGCGTTGCCCACCCTGGGCTGAGCGCCGCGGGTCGATCCGGCCTCCCTCTCGGCCGCAGACCTGCTACCACCACTCCGGCGCGAGCCGGCCCTCGATGCTGCGCAAGAACTCCCGGCTGCACCGCTCACAGGCCCAGCCGGGACGCCCGTGCTCGACGCCGTAGGACCAGGTCAGCCGGGCGAGGTCCGGGTCCTCGGCGACCCGACCGCAGGTGGCACACACCGGGGTCGCCGCGCCCGGGCCGGGCTGGCTCACCCCTGGGCCGCCTTCGCTGCAGCCTTGGCGGCCTGTTTCGTCGCCCGCACCTTCAGCAGCGACTCCTCGTCCACGACATCGGCGACCGAGCGGAACGCGCCGTCCTCCCCGTAGGGCGCACACGCCTGCCGCCACCCAGGGGGCTGGACGCCGAGTTGCTTGGCGAGCAGCGCCGTGAAGATCTTGGCCTTCTGTGCTCCGAAGCCCGGCAGGGCCTCGAGCCGGGCCCTCAGGTCACCGCCGGTGGCGGCATCGGCCCACACCGCCGAGGCGTCGCCGCCATACGTGGTGGTGATGACAGCCGCAAGGGCCTGAATCCGCCCGGCCATCGAACGGCCGTAGCGGTGGATGGCCGGCGGGGTGGCACACAGGTCGGCAAAAGGCTCCGGGTCCGCCGCCGCGATGGCACCCGGGTCGAGGGTGCCGAATCGGTCGAGCACCTTGGCCGGTCCGGCGAAGGCGCGCTCCATGGGGAACTGCTGGTCCAGGAGCATGCCGATGAGCAACGCAAACGGGTCATCGCTCAGGACCCGGTCCGCGACCGGGGCCTGAGCGAGGTGCAGGTCGGGCCGCATACCCCCACCGCCGAGGTGTACTG
>JBPOIZ010000061.1:0-89189 GCA_052034115.1 Actinomycetota bacterium | reverse complement strand
AGCCGCGTCATCCAAGAGGGCGGTCCCGGCCACGGTCACGCCCTCTAAGAGCTTGAGTCCACAGTAGAAGGCTGCGCCGCTGCAGAAGGCTACGACGGCCACTCCGGCAGGAATCGCCACGGCGGCGGCCACGACGGCTATGCAGGCACCAGTGCACGGCTCACTGGCGTAGCCATCCATCGCAGAAAAGGGTTCGTACGGTTCGTATGCTGGAACGGCCTCCAGAAGTCGCCGCGTTTCGCGAGCATTTGAGGCATTGTTGGCGGCGACCCTCGACTGTTGTGTGAGATTGACGCCGTTGTCGTGCCACTCCCCGCCTATCTGGAGGGGTTCCAACCCACTTGGGTCGGTGAAGGAAACAGGGTTGTTGTTGGCGTAGGCGTAGGCGTTGGCAGACTGGGCCGTGACCTGGACGTTCAGCGGATCAGGTGACAGGAACCGTCCAAGCGCGGGGTCGTAGTAACGGGCCCCCAGGTCAGTTAGACCAGTCGGATCGGCCGTCGATTGCAGCCATCCTCGATCGGTGGCCAAGACCCCAGCACCTGTCCGCGGCAACCCATAGGGATCTGTATACGCCCGCGACAATGACCCAGTGCCTTCGGTCACCTGCAGGGCGACCGAGCCCTGACGGTCGTTGACCTGCCAGGTGAGTGTGTTTGACGCGGCGGTCACAGTGCGCACCGCCACCGTCGTGCCACCGATCGAGTAGTAGCGCCGCACCGCCGTCACGGCACCTGCGACGTAATCGATCTCCTGCCCCGGCAGATACCGCGTGGTGGTGGATCCGATGGTCCGCGACAGTCGAGTCCGATCAATGCCGTCGACATATGATGCATTGCCGCCCACACCGTCCGACTGTGTGAGTCTCCCCAGCACATCCCACGTCAAATTGCTCGTCGTGCCGGCGCGAGTCCGCGACTTCTGGTGGCCACCAGCGTCATACGCAAACGACGCAGCGCCAACCGCCGTGACAGCGTGCGGATGCGTCGCACTTCCATACGTGTAGTTAGTCGTGCTGGCGCCGTCGCGCACGGACTGGATGTTGCCATCCGCCGCATAGGTCCATGACCGGTTGAACGCACCTGGCTCCGAGCCCACCGAGGTCACCGCGTCGGTGCATCCGGAGGGCGCGGTCCAGGCATGTTTGAGACGAGCTAGTGCGTCATACGTCGTGCACGAAGCGAACGCGTTCCTGCCGGGCACAGCGGCCGAAAGCACCTTCCACAACGGCCCACCGGCATACCACGTGTAGGAGTCGTCCTCGATGAGAGTGGAGCCGAGCGTCGTCCTGACCGTGGCCAGGCGCTGCGTGTTGGTTTCCCAGGTGTAGGCGCGAGTCAGCGGGGTGGCACCGGCGTTGGTGCTGGCGTTGAGGGTCCTCGACTCCAGCGCTCCATTGTTGAAATACGACGTCCCCGTCACGTACGAGGCAGGAGTTCCGAGGTCGCTGGTCAGCCGCTCCGGACTCGACACGGTGTTGTATGTCGTGGTCACCGTCTCTGACGACAGCGCCCCCGCACCGGGGTAGGTGACCGTGGACGGCCGGTCACCTCCGTCGAAGGTCGCGCTCATCGTGTAGGTGGCAGCGGGCGCGTTGCCCTCTGCCGGAAAACTGTATGTCGCACCTGTTGCTTGACCGTGCCTCGTGTAGCCGGTCACTGTCTGCGTGTAGGCCCGTCCGTCAACAGTTGTTGTCGAGGTCGCTGGCTTGCCCTTCCCCAATGTGGCGGTGTCGTAGGTGTATGACGCCAGGGCTGTTGCGCCCTGGGTGATCGTCTCGGGGCGGTCCAGAACGTCATACGCGGTAGCGACGGTTCCCATCGGCGTGGTGACGCTCTGCTGGTTGCCATTCGCGTCGTACGAGGTGGTTGTCGTCCCGGCATCGGGGTCGGTGCTGCTGATCACCCGACTGACCCGGTCGTAGGTGTAGCTCGTGACGTGGCTCGCCGGATCCGTGATGGTCTGGACCCGTCCCAGTCGATCGTAGGTGTACGACGTTGTCGCTGGGGTGGCTGTTCCCGTGCCCTCGGTGCGGGTCACGACCCTGCCGAGCACGTCCATCGTCATCTCCTCACCTGCCGTGGCCGCTGTTGCCACGGGCTGGCTGACCGCTTCGCGGTTTCCACGCTCGTCAAACCTGGTGTTGACGAGCACGGTCAGATCCGTCCCGTTGGGCGACACCGCTTGAGTCTGGCGCGGCTGCCCCAACGCATCGAAGAAGGACCACGTCGAGAGGTAGTCCGACGACCCGCTGCGCAGACGTTGAGTGCGCACCTTCGCCGGCAGGGCCGGTGTATCCATCACATGCCGGGAATCTCGGCGATCTGGTCCTTGCTCGGGGCGGCGAACGGTGTGACGGCATTCCAGTCGGTGAAGGTCAGCTCGCCCTGGGTGGCCTTGATCTTGTGGATCGTGGCTTTGCCGTCAGCGGAGACAGTGATCGTCGACGCCGCGTCGCCCGGGTCGCTGAGCACATAGACATCGGCACCGTCGAGGGTCGACTTCTCCACCTTCGCCGCCGCATCGGTGGAGGCCAGCGATTGCTCGGCGAACATGTCGTCCAGCAGCGAGCCGAGGTTCATGTCCGAGGACACCGCCGAAGACGCCATCGGACCGGTGACGTACTTGTCGCCGATCAGCTCGGCGACCTCGGCGCCGCCGTTCTGCTCCCAGAACGCCGTGTCGGTCTTCATGAAGACGTTGCCGTCCACCGTCATGATCTCGATGGTCACCCCGGCCGTCTTGAGGATCAGCTTCTGGTTCTTGCCGTCGCGGGTGCCGGCCAGGTCGATCTCGGCCTTCTCATTGCCCTGCGCCATCGAGCCGGTCACGTGGGCGCTCGTCGCCGCTTTGGCTGTGTCTCGGGCCTGCTGGTAGAGCTCGGCTGCGGTGGGCGTGCTGCCCGAGCCGCCGCCGCTACAGCCTGCGAGCAGCGCCAGGGACAGCGACAGGACCACGGCGAAGGCTCGGCGGCGGGTGGTGCTGGACACGGTCGTTCCTCTCGAGCGCAGGGCTGCGGCGGTGAACCGCGGACAGCGTCTCACGACATACCGCGCAGGCGCGCGCCATACGAGTCGTGACCGGTGTCACCGACCCCGCGCGCTCACCGCCGCCTCGTAAAGATCCCGCTTCGGTATGCCGTGCCGGGCCGCGACCACCGTGCATGCATCCTTGAGCCGTTCTCCGGTCGCCACGCGCTCGAGCACCTCGGCCACCGCCGCCGCCCGGTCGGCCGGGCCGGGCCCGGTTGACGGCGCCCCGGCCACGACCAGGGTGACTTCACCGAGCACTCCGTCTGCGGCCCACGCAGCGAGCTCGGCCAGCGGACCGCGCCGGACCTCCTCATACGTCTTGGTCAGCTCCCGGCAGACCGCGGCAGGCCGATCGTCGCCGAGCTCGGCAGCCAAATCCGTCAAGGTCGCGGCCACCCGGTGCGGGGCCTCGAAGAAGACCATGGTCCGCGGCTCGCCTGCCAGTGCAGCGAACACCCGGCGCCGATCGCCGCCCTTGCGTGGCGGGAATCCCTCGAAGGCGAACCGGTCAACCGGCAGCCCCGACACCGCAAGGGCCATGAGCACCGCGCTCGGTCCGGGCACGGCGGTGACCTGCGCGCCAGCCTCGACCGCAGCGGTGACGAGCCGATATCCGGGGTCGGACACCGACGGCATACCCGCGTCAGTGACCAGGACGACGCGCGCACCGCCGAGCAGCCGCTCGATGAGGTCTGCGGTCCGGGTCGCCTCGTTGTGCTCGTGGTAGCTGACGACCGGCGCCGTGATCGCCACGCCCAGCCGGTCGCACAGCCGGCGAAACCGTCGAGTGTCCTCCGCCGCGATGACCTCGGCACCGGACAACTCGGCCACCAGACGCGGCGACGCGTCCCCGACGTCACCGATGGGGGTCGCGGCCAGGACGAGGACTCCGGTAGGGCGCACCCGTCCATCCTGCCGCAGCGGGCGCCCAGCAGGAGTCGGTAGCGTGCCCCCGTGCGCACCCTGCCAGGGCCGGACCGGCTGCCCGAGGTCTCGGTGGTCGATGCCCCCACGCAACCCGGGCTGCGCCGTGAGCTGCTCCTGGTCTTCGGCGTCTCGCTGGGCGCGTCGGCGATCTGGTCGATCCTGAGCCTGGCCGACAAGCTGACCAGACAGGTCGCCCTCAACCAGCAGACGACCTCGATGAACACCTCGGTCACCCCGGACCGGCCGTGGCTGGACCTGGCCTACCAGCTGACCGGCATCGCGTTGGCGCTCGTGCCCGTCGGGATCGCGCTGTACCTGCTGGCCCGGATCGCGCCGCCGTTCCCGCAACGACCGCTCGTCGGTCTGGGCGTGGACGCGCGCGGGCTGCCGACCGACGCGCGGCGCGGGCTGCTGCTCGCTGCGCTCATCGGGATCCCCGGGCTCGGGCTCTACCTGGCCGCCCGAGCCCTCGGCGTCAACACCTCGATCGCGGCCGCCAACCTCGCTGGCGCGTGGTGGACGGTGCCCGTCCTGATCCTGGCGGCGGCCCAGAACGCCGCGCTGGAGGAGGTGCTCGTCGTCGGGTATCTGCTCACCAGGGCCCGACAGCTCGGCTGGAGTCTGCCGGTAGCCATCGGGGTCAGCGCGGCCCTGCGCGGGTCCTACCACCTCTACCAGGGCTTCGGGGGGTTCGTCGGCAACCTCGCCATGGGTGGGGTCTTCGCCCTGGCCTACCGACGGTGGGGGCGAGTTGGCCCCCTGGTGGTCGCGCACACCGTCCTCGACGTCGTCGCCTTTGTCGGCTACAGCCTGCTTCGCGGCAAAGTCGGTTGGCTCTGAGCCCGGCGACGAGAAGACCTCCGCCGGATCGCGGCTGGCACGCCATACCCTCAAGATCTGGGCGCGAGGCGGTCACGATTCCGCAACGCGATGCCCCAGGGGGTGTGGCGCACGCCGCACCGTCGGACATGATGGCCCTCTGGCAACCCACGAGTTCCGTGGGCCGCCCCTCGCGCCGCCAGCGGCGCCACCCGTGCGGAGGAGGAAGCCGACGTTGAGCGCCGTTCCCGGCCCCGACACTTCCGCCGAGCTCGACGTGCTCGCTCCCGGACCGGCTGGGTCACCGTCGAGTGGGCCACCGGTCCAGGAAGCCATCCGCGGGCGCTCGCTCGGTGAGATCGCCTGGCGGCGGCTGCGCCGTGACAAAGTCGCGATGACCGGCGGCATCGTCGTGGTCGTCCTCATCGTGCTGGCGATCTTCGCGCCACTCATCTGCAACCTGCTCGGCCTGTCCCCCACCGAGTTCAACTACAAACTCGTCGACGCGGACACCCAGATGCCCAAGGGCGGTTGGGGCGGCATGAGCTGGGATCACCCGCTGGGCGTGGAGCCCATCAACGGCCGCGACCTGCTCGCCCGAGTCCTGTATGGCGCTCGCATCTCGCTGATCATCGCCTTCCTCGCGACCATGCTCTCGGTCGTCATCGGCACGATCATGGGCATCGTGGCCGGGTTCTTCGGCGGATGGATCGACTCGGCCATCGCGCGACTCATGGACATCTTCTTGGCCTTCCCGCTGATCGTCTTCGCCCTGGCGATCGTCGGAGCGTTGCCGGACAAGGCCTTCGGCCTGAGCGGGGAGTCGCTGCGCATCGCGCTGCTCGTCTTCATCATCGGCTTCTTCAACTGGCCCTACATCGGCCGGATCGTTCGCGGCCAGACCCTGTCGATCCGCAACCGCGAATTCGTGGACGCCGCGGTCAGCCTCGGCGCCACGCCTCGGCACCTCCTGCTCAAAGAACTGCTGCCCAACCTGGTGGCCCCGATCCTGGTCTACGCCACCTTGCTCATCCCCTCGAACATCCTCTTCGAAGCGGCGCTGTCCTTCCTCGGCGTGGGCGTCCAGCCCCCGACCCCGACCTGGGGTGGCATGCTCACCCAGGCCGGTCAGTGGTACCAGGTCAACCCGCAGTTCATGTTCCCCCCGGGCCTGGCCATCTTCTTCACCGTCTTGGCCTTCAACCTCTTCGGCGACGGGCTGCGCGATGCCCTCGACCCTCGATCTCGCTGACGCATCACCAACTCACAAGGAGAGAAGATGAGAAGAACCCGACTCACCGTCGTGGCCGTCGCCACGGCGGCCCTGGCGCTCGGGGCCTGCAACAGCAGCAGCAACACCCCCTCGGGGAACTCTTCCGGCACCGGCGGCGGCCAGACCAACGCCGCCCCGGCCCAGAACGACGGCGTCGGCAAGGTCTTCAACGCGTCGACGACCAAGGGCGGCACGCTGCGTATGGCCGTCTCGGAGGACTGGGACTCCGTCGACCCCGGCGACACCTACTACGGCATGTCGTGGAACCTGCTGCGCAACTACGCCCGCACCCTGGTCGTCTTCAAGTCCGGCCCGGGCACCGAGAGCACCAAGCTGGTGCCCGACCTGGCCACCTCGTTGGGTGTGCCCAGCGACGACGCCAAGACCTGGACCTACACCCTGCGTGACGGCCTGAAGTACGAGGACGGCACGCCCATCACCAGCAAGGACATCAAGTACGCCGTCGCCCGCCAGCTCGACAAGGACACCTTCCCCAATGGGCCGACCTACTTCAACGACCTGCTCGCCGACGTCCCCGAGGGCTACTCGGTGTATGACGACAAGGACATGGCCAAGCTGAAGTCCGTCGAGACGCCGGACGACAAGACCATCGTCTTCCACCTCAAGCAGTCCTTCTCCGGGATGGACTACCTCGCCCAGCTGCCTGCCACCGCACCGGTGCCCCAGGCCAAGGACACCGGCACCAAGTACAAGGAGAAGGTCGTCTCCTCCGGGCCGTACAAGTTCACGACCTACGAGGCCAAGAAGCGCTACGTGCTGTCCCGCAACGAGAACTACGACCCCGCGACCGACCCCGACTCGGGTCGCCTCGCCCTGCCCGACAGCATCGAGATCGCACTCGGTGTCAACGCCGCTGACATCGACAACCAGCTCATCGCCGGCACGCTCGACGTCGACGTCGCCGGTTCGGGTGTCCAGGCCGAGACCCAGGCACGCATCCTCGCCGACCCGGCACTGCTGGCCCGCACGGACAACGCGGCGATCGCCCGCACCTGGTTCACCGTCCTGAACCCGGACGTTGCACCGTTCGACAACATCGAGTGCCGCAAGGCCGTGCTCTACGCCTACGACAAGGAGGGCTACCAGCGCGCCTACGGTGGCAAGACCGGTGGCGACATCGCCACCTCGCTCATGCCGCCGATGATCCCGGGCCACGTCGACATCGACCTGTACGACTTCAAGGCCAACCCGACCGGCGACGAGGCCAAGGCCAAGGCGGCGTTGACGGCATGCGGCAAGCCGGACGGCTTCGAGACGACGATGTCGTTCCGCGCCGACCGGCCCAAGGAGCAGGCGATGGCCGAGTCGATCCAGCAGTCGCTGAGCAAGGTCGGCATCAAGGTCAACCTCAAGGGCTTCCCCTCGGGTGACTACTTCAAGCTCTACGCCGGCAAGCCGGACTTCACCAAGAGCCAGGGCATCGGCATCATGGCCTACGGCTGGGGTGCTGACTGGCCGGACGGCTACGGCTTCCTGTCCCAGATCGTCGACAGCCGGACCATCCGTCCGGCCGGCAACACCAACCTCGGCATCAAGATCCCGGCCGTCGACGAGGCCATCGACAAGGCCCTGGTCACCACCGACGCCGCGGCTCGTGACGCCATCTGGGGCGACGTCGACAAATTGGTCATGGAGAACGCCTCGGTTCTGCCAGGCGTCTGGAGCAAGGGTCTGCTCTACCGGCCGGCCAACCTGACGAACGTGTTCGTCTCGGACGCGTTCGGCATGTACGACTACACCACGCTCGGCGTGAAGTAGCCGGTAACAGAACGGGTGGTGCCCGGCCGGTCCGCCGGCCGGGCACCCCAACCCCTGAACCCCTGCCGAGAGGAGTGCGCGCGCGATGGTCACCTACTTGATCCGCCGGCTCATCGCTGCCGTCGTCCTGCTCCTCGTCATCACCGCCGTCACCTTCTCGATCTTCTTCTACGTCCCACGGCTGGGTGGGGCCACGGCCGACGACCTCGCCTCGAGGTATGTCGGCAAGTCGGCCGGCGCCGAGCAGATCCATCAGACGGCGGTCAAGCTCGGCTTCACCGACCCGATCTGGGTGCAATACGGCCGATTCGCCAAGGGTCTGGTCGTCGGCGCCGACTACGACTACGGCCCGGCCGTCGAGCATTGCCCCGCCCCGTGCCTGGGCTACTCGTTCATCCAGCAGACTCCGGTGCTCCCGGAGATCCTCGACCGCATCCCGGTCACCGCGTCGCTGGC
Source organism: Actinomycetota bacterium (assembly GCA_052034115.1). Lineage (GTDB taxonomy): Bacteria > Actinomycetota > Actinomycetes > Actinomycetales > Dermatophilaceae > Lutibacillus. Next base: position 80,903 of record JBPOIZ010000061.1, on the reverse strand, counting down.
CTTCGGCGCGGCCATCCTGTGGCTTATCGGCGGCGTCGCAACCGGTGTCATCTCGGCCCTGCGGCGCGGCTCGTTCTTGGATCGGGCTGCGATGACCACGGCGTTAGCAGGAGTGTCGCTGCCCATCTTCTTCACCGGCCTGCTGTCCCTGACGGTGTTCAGCTACACACTGGGCTGGACCGCGCCGGGCGGCGCCAACCCGATGGAGGCGTCGAACCCGCTCGAATGGGCCTACCGCCTGATCCTGCCCTGGATCACCCTGGCCTTCCTCTATGCCGCCATGTATGCCCGGATGACCCGCGCCGGAATGCTCGAGACGATGAACGAGGATTACATCCGCACCGCGCGGGCCAAGGGCCTGAAGGAACGCGACGTCGTCGTCACCCACGGGCTGCGGGCCGCGCTGACCCCGATCATGACGATCTTCGGCATGGATCTAGGGCTGCTCCTCGGCGGGGCCATCCTCACCGAGTCGACGTTCGGCCTTCCCGGGATCGGTCAGTATGCCGTCCAGGCGATCCGCCTCAACGACCTGCCGAAGGTGCTCGGGGTCACCCTGGTCGCCGCCTTGTTCGTCATCATCGCCAACCTCGTCGTCGACCTGCTCTACGCCGTCATCGACCCGCGGGTGCGCCTGTCATGAGCGCCTCGACGTCTGGCACGCCATACCTGCAGGTCCGAGACCTTCAGGTGCACTTCCCCACCGATGACGGGTTGGTCAAGTCGGTCGACGGCCTCAGCTTCGACCTCGCCCGAGGCAAGACACTCGGCATCGTCGGTGAGTCCGGATCGGGCAAGTCGGTGACGAGCCTGTCGATCATGGGGCTGCACAAGCGCGGCACCGCGCAGATGTCCGGCTCGATCCGCGTGGACGCTATCGAGCTGGTCGGGGCCAGCGCCGAGAACGTGCGGCTCATGCGCGGCAAGAAGATGGCGATGATCTTCCAGGACCCGCTCTCGGCGATGCACCCGTTCTACACCGTCGGCCGCCAGATCATCGAGGCCTACCGCCTGCACAACGACGTCTCGAAGAAGGTGGCCCGGGAGCACGCCATCGACATGCTCAACCGGGTCGGTATCCCCCAGGCCGCCAAGCGGGTCGACCACTACCCGCACGAGTTCAGCGGTGGGATGCGCCAGCGGGCCATGATCGCCATGGCCCTGTCGTGCAACCCCGACCTGCTCATCGCTGACGAGCCGACGACCGCCCTCGATGTCACCGTCCAGGCGCAGATCCTCGACCTGATCCGCGACCTGCAGCGCGAGTACAACTCCGCGGTCATCATCATCACCCACGACCTCGGCGTCGTCGCCGAGCTCGCCGACGACCTGCTCGTCATGTATGCCGGCCGCAGCGTCGAGCGGGGCTCGGCGGAGGCGGTCTTCGAGCAGCCGCAGCACCCCTACACGTGGGGGCTGCTGGCCTCGATGCCGCGCATGGACCGGGCCCGCACGACCCGGCTGCGTCCCATCAAGGGTCAACCACCGAGCCTGATCCAGGTGCCCCAGGGCTGCCCGTTCCATCCGCGGTGCGGGTATGTCGACCAGGTGGGTGCCTCGTGCTGGACCAACCGGCCGGCACTGCTCGACGGCTCGCCGGGCCATGCGGTCGCGTGCCACCTGTCCGGCGCGCAGCGTTCGGCCGCCTTCGACACCGATATCCGACCGACGCTGTGAGGTGGCGATGACAACCGAGTCCCACTCCGCCTCCCCGACGCCGGCGCTCGGCCGAGACGGAGACGCGCTGCTGGCGGTCAGCGGGCTGACCAAGCACTTCCCGATCCGCAAGGGCCTGCTGCAGCGTCAGGTCGGCGCGGTCCAGGCAGTCGACGACGTGAGCTTCTCGGTCCGCCGCGGCGAGACGCTGTCCCTGGTCGGCGAGTCCGGCTGCGGCAAGACGACCACCGGCCGGATGGTGACCCGGCTCCTCGAGCCGACGGCCGGCTCAGTGGTCCTCGACGGTCGCGACATCACTCATCTGTCCCCACGCGAGCTGCGCCCCTTGCGCCGCGATGTGCAGATGATCTTTCAGGACCCCTACGGGTCGCTCAATCCACGGCATACCGTTGGCACGATCGTCGGTGCGCCGTTCCGCATCCAGGGGCTGAAGACCGACAAGACGGTCAAGGCGACCGTCCAGGAGTTGCTCGAACTCGTGGGTCTGTCCCCCGAGCACTACAACCGCTACCCGCACGAGTTCTCCGGCGGGCAGCGCCAGCGCATCGGGGTGGCCCGAGCCCTGGCCCTTCGACCCAAGCTCATCGTCGCCGACGAGCCGGTCTCGGCCCTCGACGTCTCCATCCAGGCACAGGTCATCAACCTGCTCGAGGACCTCCAGGACGAGTTTGGCCTGACCTACGTCATGATCGCCCACGACCTGTCGGTCGTACGGCACGTGTCGGACCGGGTGGCGGTGATGTATCTCGGCAAGGTCGCCGAGCTCGCGGACCGCGACGACCTCTACGAACGGCCGATGCACCCCTACACCGTCGCACTGCTCTCTGCCGTCCCGATCCCGGACCCCAAGCGGCGCACCCAGCGGGACCAGATCCGCCTGACCGGTGACGTGCCTTCGCCGATCGACCCGCCGCCGGGGTGCCGGTTCGCGTCGCGGTGCTGGAAGGCGCAGGACCTCTGTCGAGCGCAGGAACCGCCCCTGGTGCCGGCTCGGCCCGGTCACTTGGTCGCCTGTCACTTCCCCGAGCAGCCGACGGACTGACCGGCCGACGGCTCAGACCCAGCTCACACCGGCTGGGGGTAGTCCGCGGCCTCGTAGGCGCGGGGGTCTTCAAGCGGCTCGAGATGGGTGTCCACGTGAACGTGCTCCAGCCGGGCGCGCAACCGGTCTTCGACATCCTCAAGGAGATCGTGCCCCTGCTGCACCGACCATGCACCGGGCACGAGGACGTGCATCGAGACGAAACGCTGGTGGCCGGCCAGCCGGGTCCGCAACCCGTGGAACTCGACCTCATCGGAGCGGAACTCGCCGAGCACGTCCTCGACCACCGCAACGTCCTCGGCGTCCAGGACCCGATCCATCAGGCCGGAGACCGACTCCATGAGCAGTTTGGTGCCGGTGACGACGATGTTGACGCCGACCACCATGGCGATGAGCGGGTCCAGTCGCAGCCAGCCGGTCAGTGCGACGGCGATGACTCCGACGACGACCCCGACCGAGGTCCAGACGTCGGTCAGGAGATGGCGCCCGTCGGCGGTCAGGGTGATCGAGCGGTGGGCGCGCCCGGCCCGCATCAGGACCGCAGCGACCACCCCGTTAAGCACCGAGGCGGCAACCGACACGCCCAGGCCGACGCCGACGTTCTCCAGCGGCTCGGGGGCCAGGAACCGTTGGACGGCGGAGATGATGATGACGACAGCGGCCACGAAGATCATGACCCCCTCGATCGCCGCCGAGAAGTACTCCGCCTTAGCGTGGCCGAACTGGTGCTGGTCATCGGCCGGCTGGGCGGCCACCCGCAGTGCGACGAGGGCGACAAACGCGGCGACCAAATTGACGACCGACTCGGCGGCGTCCGAGAGCAGCCCCACCGAGCCGGTGAGCAACCACGCCCCCGACTTCAAGGCGATGGTGGCGATCGCTGCGGCGATGGCCAACCAGGCATACCGACTCAGGTCCTCACGAGCCCCGTTGCCCGGGGCGCGAGCCGACCCATTCGACGTGTCCGTTGTCACCCGGCCATGATGCCACCGCCTCGCGACATACGATGACCGTCGTGACCCGGGAGGAGGAGCTGCGCCGCCGCCTCCTCGGAAGCCCGATCGGACACCGGGTCCTCGGCTGGGTCGGGCCGCTGCTGGCGATGCTCGTCGGGGGGGTGCTGCGGTTCTGGCAGCTGGGCAACCCGCATCAGCTGGTCTTCGACGAGACGTACTACGTCAAGCAGGGCTGGTCGATGATCCGCTGGGGCGTCGAACTGCGCAACGACCCCACCTTGTCCGAGCTGAAGAGCGTCGACCAGAACTTCACCGGCACCAACCAGGACGTCTTCGACACGGTGGGCGACCTCGTCGTCCACCCGCCGGTCGGCAAGTGGCTCATCGGTTGGGGTGAGCAGTGGTTGGGCATCACCAACTCGGTCGGCTGGCGGCTCGCCGCCGCCATCGCCGGGACGCTCTCGATCCTCGTCCTCGGCCGCGTCGCCCGTCGACTCTTCCGCTCGTCCTACCTCGGCACGGTCGCCGCCGTCCTGCTCGCCTTCGAGGGACACCACCTGGTGCATTCGCGTACCGGCCTGCTCGACATCTTCGTCATGTTCTTCGCGCTGTTGGGCTTCGCCGCGGTGCTCCTCGACCGCGATGCGGCCCGGGCCACCCTGGCGCGCATCGTCGGGTCGGTCGAGCCGGCGCAGGTCGCCCTAAGGTTCGGTCGTCGTGGCCCCTGGCTCGGCTGGCGGCCGTGGCGTTGGGTGGCCGGCGTGATGCTCGGCCTCTGTCTGGGCACGAAGTGGTCCGGAGCCCTGTTCCTCGCGGCGTTCGGCGTGATGTCGGTGCTGTGGGATGCCTCGGCCCGCCGCACCGCCGGTGTCCCGTCCTACCTGTCCGGCGCCATCGTCAAGGACGGCTTCTTCGCCTTCCTCGCGATGGTGGTCACGGCAGCGGCGACCTACGTGCTCTCCTGGTGGGGGTGGTTCGCCGGCTCACTGGGGTATGGCCGGTTCTGGGCCGCGTCCCACCCCTCGTCGACGTTCGGCTGGGTGCCCGAGTCGCTACGGTCGTGGTGGCACTGCCAGGCCGAGATGTATTCCACCTCCCGAGGGATCAACCAGCCGCACGACTACCAGACCAGCCCCTGGGTCTGGCTCATCCAGGCGCGCCCCACGTCGTTCTTCTATGAAGGCCCCACCCGAGGTGAACTGGGCTGCCAGGTCGATCAGTGTTCGCGCGCCATCCTCTCGGTGGGCACACCCTCGATCTGGTGGGCGGCCACGCTCATGGTGCCCGTCCTGGTCTTCTGCTGGGCGCTCTGGCGCGACTGGCGGGCCGGTGCGATCCTGGCCGGGTATGTCGGTGGCTATCTGCCCTGGTTCGCCCTGACCGACCGGACCATCTACAGTTTCTACGCCGTCGCCTTTGTGCCGTGGGTGATCCTCAGCGTCGTCTACGGACTGGGCCTGCTCATCGGCGGGCCGGACGCGCCATACCGGCGTCGACGGAACGGCTGGGCCGCCACGGGCGCCTTCGTCGTGGTCACCATCGCCCTGTGCGGCTTCTTCTACCCCATCTACATCGCCGAGGTCATCCCGCAAAGCGACTGGCAGCTGCGGATGTGGTTCCCGAGCTGGGTCTAGGCTCTACCATCGCTGCGTGACCGACACCTCCGCCGCCATCGAGTCGATCCCCGAAGCCGAACCGGGCCGACACGCAAGCAACCTCGAGCTCTTCCTCGACTTGGTCTTCGTCTTCGCCATCACCCAGATCACCGGCATGTTCGCGCACCACGTGACCTGGACCGGGGCGCTCCAGTCCGCCCTCATGGCGTGGCTCGCCTGGTGGCTGTGGACCGCATTCACCTGGGCCGGCACGACCATCGACCTCGATCGGCACCACGGCACGCGGGTCTTCGTGCTCGGCATGATCCCCGCGCTGCTGCTGGTCGTCTCCGTCCTGCCCTATGCCCTGACCACGCAGGGCCCGTGGTTCGCCATCGCCTACGCGGTCGTCCAGCTGTGGGTGCTCGCCGTCCAGGCCGCCGCGGCCTGGGGGGACGAGAAGACCCGGACCGCCTTCCTCAAGTACGCGCCGGGTGCCGCGATCGGGCCGATCATCCTGGTCATCGGCGGCTTCCTGCCGCCGTCCATCCGGATCTGGGTCTGGGCGCTGGTGGCGGTCATCAACGTGGTGTCCTCGGTGGCCGCGGGCAGCAGCGAAGGCCAGTGGAAGGTCGACCCGGTGCACTTCTCCGAACGACACGCGCTGTTCGTCATCATCTCGCTCGGCGAGGTGCTCGTCGCGATCGGCGCAAATGTCGCCACCACGGCCGGGGAGACCGGGTTGGGTCTGCCGACCTTCGCGGCGCTGGTCATCGCCACCGCCGGCGCTGGGACGTTGTGGTGGTGCTACTTCGCCTACGTGCCTCGGGTCACCGAGTGGGCGCTGCACGAGGCTTCGCCCCGCGATCGAGGTCAGGTGGCCCGCGACGTCTTCACCTTCGGCCACGTGCCGATCATCTTCGGGATCATCGGGTATGCCGTGGTCGCCAAGCACCTCGTGCAGCACCCCGGCGGGGCCATGGAACTGACCGATCGAGTGGTGCTGGGGTCGGCCGTGCTGCTGTTCGTCGGCGGTCTGCTCGGCCTGCAGTGGCAGATCGGTCGCCGGCTCGCCCGCGAGCGCTTGACCGCGATCGCCGTGGTCGCCCTGCTGTGCGCCGCCGGCGGAATGATCCCCGGTATGGCGCTGCTCGCCGGGGTCGTCCTCGTGCTCACCGTCATGTCCATCGTCACGTGGCGCTCCTTCATGCGTACCGAGTACGGGCCGACGCCTGTTCGCCTGATCCCGGGCCGAAACCACCCGCAGCAACCCTCCACTCGACGCCCTCTGTCACCACGCCGAGGCTCCGGCGGCCCCCCCATTTCGCATCGAGTGGAGGAGAACTGGGGGATCGCGCCGTCAGGCGGAGTCGAGGATCGCGTGGCACCGGCTGATCCGGTCGAGCCACCACTGCCGCCGCTCGTCCTCGGCCGCCCACGTGTGCAGCAGGCCTTCGGACGGTTCGGGGGTGCGTGAGGCAGCCAGGTGGCCGGCCACCGGGACCACCGATGGGTCGCACACGTCCCCGGCGAGCAACTCGACGGTGCCGAGCCCGCAGGCGTGCTCGAGCCGTGGCAGCGCGGCGGCGAGCGCCACTCCGGCCGCCATACCCACGGACGTGTCCAGCGCCGAGGAGACCACAGCGGGCAACTCCGCCTCGGCGACGATGTCCAGGGCCCGGCGCACCCCGCCGAGCGGGGCGACCTTGACGACGATGAGGTCCGCCGCTTCAGCCCGGGCCACCCGCAGCGGGTCCTCGGCCCTGCGCACCGACTCGTCCGCGGCGACCGCGATGTCCACAGCGGCCGATCTCAGCCGCCGACGAAGGCGCGCCAACTCCTCGACCGTCGCGCAGGGCTGTTCGACATACTCGATCCGGTATGGCGCCAGCGCGCGCAGCGCCGTGACCGCGTCGTCGAGGGACCACCCCCCGTTGGCGTCCACCCGGATCCGCCCCGACGGGCCCAGAGCCTCACGTACTGCCGCCACCCGGTCGAGGTCGTCGTCGAGCCCCTGACCCACCGCCGCGACCTTGACCTTGGCCGTCATACAGCCGTCGAACCGGGCCAGGACGGCCGCCACGTCGTGGGCCGGGACGGCAGGCACGGTGGCGTTGACCGCGATCCGGTCCCGCACCCCCGTGGGCCACCCGGACCACGCCGACTCGATCGCGGCGCCCAGCCAGCGCGCCGACTCGTGGTCGCCATACTCGACGAACGGTGAGAACTCGCCCCACCCGGCCGGGCCGTGCACGAGCGCCGCCTCGCGCACCTTCACCCCTCGAAACGGCACCCGCAGCGGTATGGCGACCACCCGCGCGGAAGCCAGCACCTCGCCGATGTCCGGCACCGCGCCGATGTCCGGCGCGACGGCCCGGGCACCGGCCGTAACCCCCGCCTCGCGCCTGTCCACAGACCCCGACGGTATGCCCTGGACCGCTGCGGCGCCCAGCGGCGCGGCCTCCCCAGCGTTCCGAATACCCGGCAGGATGAGGGGGTGTCGACACGCGACGCCAACGGCCCGGCCGCCGAGCCGGGCCGGCCACCGCAGCCCCTGGTCGGGAAAGCGACCGTCCTGCGGGAATGGGGCCGGCTCGGTGTCGTGGGTTTCGGGGGCCCGCCCGCCCACATCCGCCTGCTGCGCGACCTGTGCGTGCAGCGGCGCCAGTGGATCGATGCCGAGGAGTTCGAGGACGCCATCGCGACGACGAATCTGCTGCCCGGACCCGCCTCGACCCAACTGGCTGTCTACTGCGCCTGGAGAGTCGGCGGGCTGGGGGGAGGAGTCCTCGGCGGGCTGGCCTTCATCGTGCCAGGGCTGCTGGCCATCGTGGCCCTCGCCATGGTCTTCCTCGCCGACGCGCCACCTCGCTGGGTGCTCGGGGCCGGGGCCGGAGCTGGTGCCGCCGTCGCCGCCGTCGCCGTGCACGCTGGGGTCGGGCTCATCGGGCCGAGCCGGCGGCGGGCCGAAGCGACCGAAGGGGGCACGGGGGTTCGGCGCTGGACGGCATACCTCGTGGTGGGGCTAGTGGCCACGGCGACGGTCGGCCCCTGGCTCGTGGTGGTGCTGCTCACGTGCGGGCTGGTCGAGCTCGGTCTGCGGCTTCGCGACGACGGGCCACCGGCAATCGCCCTGCTGCCGGCGCCGATCCTGCTCGCATCGGGAGCCGGTGCCACGGCCCTCGGCGCCTTGACGTGGCTCGCCCTAAAGGTCGGAGCGCTGTCCTACGGCGGCGGCTTCGTCATCGTCCCGCTCATGCAGTCCGACGCCGTGGGACACCATGCCTGGATGACCGACGCGCAGTTCCTCAACGCCGTGGCCCTGGGCCAGGTGACGCCCGGCCCGGTGGTCTGCACGATCGCGGCCGTCGGCTACGCGGCGGCCGGGCTCGGGGGTGCGTTCCTCGCGGCCGGTATGGCGTTCGCCCCGTCCTTCGTCCTGGTGTTGGGTGGGGCACGTCGCTTCGATCGGATCCGCAGCGATCGGCGGGCTCGGGCGTTCCTGGACGGTGCTGGACCGGCCGCTATCGGGGCCATCTTCGGATCGGCCATACCGCTGGCGGCGGGTCTGGAGGCCGGCTGGCAGTATGCCGTGCTCGCCGCCGCTGCCCTCCTGCTCTTCATGGCCCGATGGGGTGTCGTCGGCACCCTGGTGGCGGCGGGCGTCGTCGGATCGGTTGCGGTGATCGCGGGCGCCCCGGTGTGAGCGGTCAGCGGTCGCGAGCGGTCAGCACGCAGAACTCGTTGCCCTCGGGGTCGGCCATCACCGTCCACGGCACCCCATCGACGTCCTGGCCGACGTCGGCCAGCGTCGCGCCGCGGGCGAGCAGTGCGGCGATCTCCGCCTCGCGGTCCTCGCTCAGGTGCGGCGCCAGGTCGATGTGCAGGCGGTTCTTCACCGTCTTGCCCTCGGGCACGGGCACGAAGATCAAACCCTGCGGCTGGCGCCGCCACTCCTCGACGCCGATGTGCGCGCCTGCGTCGACCCAGGGAGGCACGATGACCGCACCCTCATCCGATTCGTAGACGATGACGTAGTCGAGGGTCTGGGCCCACCACCGCGCCTGGGCGTGGGCATCGCGACTGTCGACGACGACGGCATAGAAGTGCAGGCTCATGCCGCTCAGCGTAGGCCCGGGCTCCGACTATCCTCACGACCGTGAGCACCGGGCCCGATCTCGTCAGCCAGACCTTCGACCCTTCGGCGTGGGAGGAGGTCCCGGGGTTCGACCTCACCGACATCACCTACCACCGGTGCGTGCGCCCTGGTCCCGAGCGCGGCACGGTGCGGATCGCGTTCGACCGTCCCGAGGTCCGCAACGCCTTCCGGCCGCACACGGTCGACGAGCTCTACCGCGTCCTCGACCACGCCCGGATGACGCCCGACGTGGGGGTCGTCCTGCTCACCGGCAACGGCCCGAGCCCCCGCGACGGCGGCTGGGCGTTCTGCTCGGGCGGCGACCAGCGGATCCGGGGCCGCTCCGGCTACCAGTACGCCGACGGGGAGACCGCCGAGACGGTCGATGCCGCGCGGGTCAGGGCCCAGGGCGGACGCCTGCACATCCTGGAGGTCCAGCGCCTGATCCGCACGATGCCGAAGGTCGTCATCGCTGTCGTCAGCGGTTGGGCCGCCGGCGGCGGCCACTCGCTGCATGTCGTCAGCGACCTGACCATTGCCAGCCGGGAGTTTGCCCGGTTCAAGCAGACCGACGCCGACGTTGGGTCCTTCGACGCCGGGTACGGCTCGGCATACCTTGCCCGCCAGGTCGGGCAGAAGTTCGCCCGGGAGATCTTTTTCCTCGGCCGCACGTATGACGCCGAGGCCATGCACCGGATGGGGGCGGTGAACATCGTCGCCGACCATGAGCACCTCGAGGACACGGCCTTGGAGGTCGCGGCCGAGATCATGGGCAAGTCACCCACGGCCCAGCGCATGCTGAAGTTCGCCTTCAACCTCGTCGACGACGGCCTGGTCGGGCAGCAGGTCTTCGCCGGAGAGGCGACCCGCCTGGCCTACATGACCGACGAAGCCGTCGAGGGCCGCGACTCGTTCCTCCAGAAACGCGAGCCCGACTGGTCCCCGTTCCCCTGGTATTTCTGATCTGGCGCGTTTGCGCAGGTCAGAGGCTTGTTACGGCCTCGTGCGTGGCAGATGCGTGGCAAGAATCGCGATCGACGAGTCGGAGGAACGTGGAGATGACGTTGAGTCCCGACCAGGTCGACCGAGCGCGGGGCGCAGTTCTCGGCTCTGCTGTCGGAGATGCGCTCGGGGCGCCCTACGAGTTCGAATGCAGGGCTGTCGGGCCCAACGGTCCAGAGATGCTGGGCGGCGGCCTCGGTGGCTTTGCGCCTGGTGAGTGGACTGACGACACCACGATGGCGTGGTGCATCCTTGATGTCGCAGCAAGCCACGACGATCTCCGAAGTGATGATGCGCTGACCGAGATCGCTAGACGGTTCATCCGGTGGTACGAGACCGGCCCCGCGGACATTGGCAATCAAACGAGAATGATTCTTGGAGCAGTCGGCCCAGACCCGACTGGCGCGGCGCTGACCGCGACGTCCTTCGACCTGCATCGGCGGACCGGTCACACTGCCGGTAACGGGTCACTCATGAGGACAGCACCAGTCGCGCTGAGATACCTCGGTGACCCCCAGGGCTTGACCGCGGCTGCGCGGCGGATCAGTGCCCTCACGCACTATGACCGGCAAGCTCAGGATGCCTGTGCGCTTTGGTCACTGGCGATCAGGCACGCGATTGTGACTGGTGACCTCCACCTCCGGGCCGGTCTGGCCTATCTCGAGCCTGCGGCTGCCGAGGACTGGGCTGAACTTATCGACGAAGCCGAACGGCGGGAGCCGGGTGATTTCAACCCGAACGGCTGGGTGGTCACTGCGTTTCAGGCCGCATGGTCCGCGATCGTGCACACGCCGATTCCTGAGGACGCTCCGAACCGACACTTATCCGATGCCCTGGACACCGCTATCCGGATCGGTGACGACACCGACACGGTCGCCGCGATTGCTGGCGGTCTCCTCGGCGCTCGATGGGGTGCGGCATCGGTCCCGCAGCCTTGGCGCACACCGCTCCACGGATACCCAGGCATCACTTACGAGGACCTACTGACGCTGGTCGATCAAGCGGTCAGCTGAGTCTGATCAGCGGAACTCGGCAATGACCTCGATTAGTCCGACGATGTGAGCATTGAACTCGTCCAGATCCTCGGCTGGGATCCAGTACTCCAAGATCGTCTCGCCAGGCGCGAGGACGCGCGCGACGTCGACGGCGAGCTTGGCTTCGGGCTGGTCGACGAAGTCCTCCAACGGATGACGTTGGAGCCACCACCGCAAGGCGTGCGCGGCTGCCTCTCGTTCGTCTCCATGCCACCGAGCTGGCGAACGCGGAGTGACCGCGTCGAGCCGCGGTGATCTTGAGCCCCGCGTCTTCTGCCGTCTGCGAAGGGTCGAATAGCGCTGATCTAGTTCGAGATGCAGGTTGCGTTCTCGCTCGAGCAGGTCGATCGCCGGGGCCAGGAACTCGATACTCTCGCGCGGCGCGCCGAGTTTGGCTTCCAAGTAGTGCCACGACGGGTGGAATCCAACTGGCTGCGCCCACTCCAGACAATGGGCGAGTGCTCGAAGGCGCTGGCCGTGCGGCAGCGTCTCGTCACGCACCCGCCTCGCCTCGCGCCCGAATCCCATCGCGGCAATCTACGGCGGACGCCCGTGAAGCCCCGACCGGTTTACGGCGCTGCCGGCGCCAATCTCGTCGATGCGTCGACGCTCTGCGTGAGGATGGGCCGCAGGGAATGGGACGACGCCATCCGGGAGAGGCTTGGGGTCGCGCTCAACGAGTCCGACGTGGTCGGAGTGCGGCTCGACCCCGCCCGTGCGCACGTCGACGTTCTGCTTCACGTGATCGCACTTTCAGAGTCTGGCCCGCTCACGAAGGACGGTCGCCGGATCATGCGGCTCAAGCGGCCTGCCGAGTTGCGGTTCTTGCTGCGGCGGGATCCGATCGGCGAGCAGGCGGCGATCCAGCCCGCCATCCCTCTGGCTGACGAGGCTGCGGTCGAGCACCTCTTCGACTCGCTCGCCTGGGGCGGTTCGATCTACGGCTGGCGCTTCTTCGATGAGCCCGGACTGACCAGTGACTGGCCGGCGGATCCGAGTCTGCGCGTCCCGGTTCGAGCCGAAGGTGGCGCGCACTCGTTCTACTGGTTCAACGAATGCGGCGTCGAGAGGGACGGCGAGACCGAGGCCTTCTGCATCGAGGGCACGGTCACCTTTGACGACCTCGCGGTGTTCGATGCCGAGGAGCGCGAGATTCCCATCGAGACGTTCATCGCTGACGGCGTTCGCCAATGGCGACGCCCTCTACGCGCATGATGAGCGTCTCAGTGTGGAGGCGCAGAGGGAATCGCAGAACCGCGCCCCGAAGTGGAGGAAGTGGGCGGAGGGAGCCGAATCGGCCATGGGCCCGATCCAGATTGCGTGTCACAACACTACCGTTTTCGGTATAGTCGTGACATGGCCGCCGAGGCGAAGTACCGGGATGTCGTGCGCGAGATCGCGCTCGATCAGTACGGCTACGTCACCACGAAGCAGGCGGCCGAGGCGGGTGTCCCAGCCGTCGAGCTTCCGAAGCTTGCTGCTCGCGGTGGCCTGGAGAACGTTGCCTATGGGCTCTATCGACTGCCGGATGCGCCTGCCAGCGCTTTCGATCAGTTCGCCGAGGCGCTGCTGCGTGCGGGCGAGGGGTCGTACCTCCACGGTGAATCGGTGCTGGCGTTGTTCGGCCTCGCCGACGTGAATCCTCGGCGGATCAGGGTAGCGGTCCGGAGGCGAACTCGGCCGAAGCTACCGCCGTTCATCGACCTGACGCTCGTGAAGGGCGACGTCGCGACGACGCAGTACGAAGGCCTGGAGTCGCAGCGTGTTGCGGATGCGATCCTCGAATGCCGAGGGCGCATCGAACGGAGCCGCCTGATGGATGCTGCCGAGGAAGCACGGAAGGAGGGCCTGGTGACCACCAAGGAGTGGCAGCGGGTCAGGAAGGAACTCCGGTCGTGAGCTACACCGATGTGCCGAACAGTGTCCGGTCGTTGGAGCAGCGGATCCGCAACCTCGAGGGCAGTGAGGATCTCGCCATTCGACGGCGGGTCGGCATGGCGCTGGTCGTCGTGGGCCAGATGCTGCCCGAGGGCGCGATCAAGGGCGGCAGCGCGATGGCTCTGCGCTATGGACGCGGGACACGGTTCACCCACGACCTCGACGCAGCGCGGGTCCAGCCGCTCGCACGCTTCCGCAGCGACTTCGAAGATGCGTTGGCTTCGGGCTGGGGCGGGTTCACCGGCCGACTCGTCGAGAAGGCGGGACCGCGACCGACTGGCGTCCCGACCGCCTACGTCATGCAACCCTTCGACGTGAAGCTCGACTACCGCGGCCGACCGTGGTGCACGGTGAAGTTTGAGCTCGGCCACAACGAGATCGGCGACGCCGACGAGCCGGAGTACCAGCTCGCCGACGACCTCGCTCAACTGTTCACAGAGCTCGGGCTCGAAGCGCCGAAGCCAGTCCGGGTCATGCGTGCTGATCATCAGATCGCGCAGAAGCTCCATGCCCTCTCGGAGCCTGGCAGCGAACGGATGCGCGATCTCGTCGACCTGCAACTCCTCGACAGGGGTGAGGATCTCGACCTGACCCAGGTCCGGGCCACATGCGAGCGACTCTTCGACTACCGACGTCAGCATCCTTGGCCGCCGGCCGTGGCCGTGGACGACGGCTGGGGAACTCTTTATGAGGCGGCAGTCGAGGACATCGACGTGCTTACCGATGTCGATGGCGCCGTGGCGTGGGTCAATGAGTTTGTCCAGCGAATCGTCAGAGGCGCATGAAGGACAACTGGCCGCCCCGCGACCTCACAGAACTGTCGGACCCAACAACTACGTTGTTCTCGTGACCGTCCCGAAGCCGAATCAGCACGCTGGACCGATGGCTGGCCACGTTGGGAAGGGACGCGTTTACAGTTCCCCGCTCGCCGCAACCGGTGCGCTACAGGTTCACGACTGGTTCAAGGACGATCTTCCTGATCTCCTGTGGCCGGCGCTTGTTCTCAGTGAGCAAGGCAACGAGAGTGTCCATCGCTTCGTTCGGTGGCAGAAGGCGGTTCAAGATGGGCTCGGTGCTCACGGCGAAACCACCCTTGTCGCGGAGTCGTTGGACGGGCGCCTGACGAACCTCGCGGTTCTTGCCGCGAAGTTCTCGGACGCGGCGGAGCTCATCGTCGCCGAGGCAACTCAATATGGCTTGCTGTCAGAGGATGTCCGCAGTGCGCTCGGGTCCTATCCCTACATGCCAGCGCCATGGCTCGCCGGACAGGGAGAGGTCCGTCCTGCGGAGTTGGCCGAACTGCAACTGATTCGCAGCGCCCTGCTCGGTGTCCTCAAGGATGGTCACCGGGAAGCGCTTCTCAAGTGTCTGCACACCTGGAGCACGGTCCAGGCAGGCACCTTCAGGTCAGACGAGAAGACCATCGACATCCTGAAGAACTACCCGGGCGACAACAGCACCAGATCAGCCGCCGACACGACGGTTCGAGCCATGTGGGGTGCGCACAAGGGCGCGGTGCTCGTCGACGATCCAAACCACTTCGATGAAGCGATCAAGTGGGCGCGGGTGTTCTGGGGCGCCAACTCAATGACATCGAGGTGCGTCCGCAAGCGGGACTCGGAAGGTGAAGACGACATGGAAGCTCCAAAGGACGGGAGTGCCGTGCACGAGTTGCCAGCCGACCAGCCTTCTGGTGACACGGCTGCGGCTACTCCCGTCCCGGCGGACGGGGCGCACCTTCGTGGGCTCGCGCTGGATCTGTTGAGCAGCTTCGTGGAGGCACTCGAAACAGCACCGGTGCGCTTGCACGACAACGAGCGGCAGGAGGTCATTTCGGGACTCGTCGCCCGCGCTGGGCGCGACCTCATCGCGGTGCTGACCGCGCCTGACCTTTGGTGCATGGAGCACGGCGCGCACATCGTCCGGATGCTGGTTGAAACGAAGATCTACCTCCACTGGATGGCCCAGCAGGACCCGTCCATCTATCGAGAGTTTCAGGAGTACGGCGCAGGCAAGGCCAAGCTCTACGCCCGGATCTCAGATGAGGTGCCGGCGGAGGCGCGCAAGGCCGGATTCCAGGAGGCCATCGAGGAGTTCGAGCGTCTGAGTCACAACCATGACGTCTTCGATCACCGGGTCGTTGACACCCGAGACACGTTCGCGGGCGGGAAGTCGATCCGAGCGATGGCCGAGGAGACCGGGCTGTTGGACTTCTACCGTCAGGCGTATTCGCTCGCCAGTGGGGTCGCCCACTCCGAATGGTGGTCAGTCGAGACGCACGCGATGGAGCCCTGCCTGAATGTGCTTCACGGTCTCCACCTCATTCCGAGTCTCTCGCTGAGCTTCGGTGGCAACGTCCCGCTGGCGTCGTCATGGGTTGATCAGTTCTACTCCTTGGTTCGAACCGCCTTAGGCATTCTTGGCACCGATGACGCGGCCGTGTCCGCAGCTTTCAGCTGGCTCGACGAGTCGGCCGAGGAGGAGGCGTCCGAGTCCCCGTGACGTTCGGCTGGTTCGATCTTCGGCAGCTCGCAACTGGAATTGCGAGCAGTGCGTGCGTGGCAGATGTGTGGCAGGAGAGTCGTCAGCGGTCGTCAACCACCAACGCCGCCAATCACGTTTCCGCAGGTCAGCCCCACAATGCCGTCAATGACCACCAACAGCCGCTGAGCGTGCCGCGCTTCCCCTGGTACTTCTGACACTTGGACGTTTCCGCAGGTCAGGCGGGGTTCAGGGTCGCCAAGAACCTGCCTGCTGTCTCGGAGCCGGGCGGCGAGCGGGCGGGCGACCGTGGGGGGCCGCGGCGGCGGCATACCCTAGTCCGGTGAGTGCCCACACCGCGCCGAAACCGCGACCAGCCGTGGCGACCGGCGAACCCGGCACTCGCCCCCGCGGGCGGGCCCGGCGCGCTCGGCGCAGCCCCGGGTGGGTCCCGAACCAGCATGGGGCGTGGGCGATGTTGGCCAGCCCGCTGTTGCTCGGCACCCTGGCGGGTGGGCCGACCTGGCTGCACCTGGCGCTGACCGTCTTCTGGTTCCTTGGCTACTTCGCCTTCTTCGCGCTCTCGCTGTGGCTCAAGTCGGGGCGCCGCGCCAGCTACGCGCCACCCGCACTGGCCTACCCCGTGCTGACCCTCCCCCCGGCTCTGATCCTCGTCATCGCGCGCCCGGACCTGCTGCGGTGGGTTCCGGCCTTCCTGGTGCCCCTCGGTGTCGGCCTGTGGGCATCGGCCCACCGCACCGAACGGTCCCTGCTCAGCGGCCTGGCCACCACCGCCGGTTCGTCACTGATGACCGTCGTGGCCTATGACGTGAGCGGCGGCAGTGACTGGGGCCGCGCGTGGACCCTGGCCGCGGTGCAAGCGGCCTACTTCGGTGGCACCGTCTTCTACGTCAAGTCGATGATCCGAGCCCGCGGCGACCTCACCTTCCGCGCCGTGAGCATCGGCTACCACGCAGCGGTCACGGTCATCGCCGCCGCCGCGCTCCTGGCCGGCGGCGGCCACTGGCCGGGCCTGAGCTGGGCCGTGGTCGCCGTGTTCGTTGCGCTCACCGCTCGGGCCGCCCTTGTCCCCCGGCTGGCCCTCACTCCCCCGCAGATCGGCATCGGCGAGATCGCCTCGACCACTGCGGTGGCCGTGACCTCGCTCCTCGCGGGATGACGGCCGACCCGCTGGCGCTGCAGGAGGCCCTGCGGCGGGCCCTGGACGGCGGACCGCCCGTGGATCTGGCCGCCTGGGGTGAGCCGACCACCGTGACCCCTCCACCCGTTCCGCGCACCCGCATTCCAGCGGGTGTCGCCGTGACCGTGCCCACCTCCGGGACGACCGGCGAGCCGAAGAGCGTCGGCCTGTCGACAGCCGCCCTGTGCGCCTCCGCCGACGCCACCCACGCAGCACTCGGTGGGCCGGGCTCGTGGCTGCTCGCGCTGCCGATCCAGCACGTCGCCGGGGCTCAGGTGCTCGTCCGGGCACTTCGGGCCGGCACCGATCTGGCGGTCCTCCCAGCAGGGGGCCCGTTCACCGCCGAACGGTTCGCTGACGGTGCACGCCGCGTCCTCGCTGGCGGCGGACCGGCATACACCGCACTCGTCCCCACCCAAGTGGCCCGCATCCTGGCCGACGCCGCCGCAACGGCCCTCCTGGCCCGCTTCGACGCGGTGCTCGTCGGCGGCGCCGCGATGCCCTACCCGATCGCCGAGGAAGCCACTGACCGGCGGATTCGTGTCGTGCGCACCTACGGCATGTCCGAGACCGCCGGTGGATGCGTGTATGACGGGCAGGCCCTGCCCGGCTCGGCCTTCGACGTCGCAGCCGATGGAGTGATCAGCGTCGGTGGGCCGACCCTCGCCGAGGGCTACCTGACCCCCGAGGGGGCGCTCGACACGTCCGGGTTCTCCACCGGCGCCGACGGGCGGCGGTGGTTCCGCACCTCCGACGTCGGCCTGATCCGCCCCGACGGGCTCCTCGAGGTGCTCGGCCGGGCGGACGACGTCATCGTCACCGGTGGCCACAAGGTCCGTCCCGAGCTGGTCCGCCGCGCCCTGCTCGACCTGGACGGGGTCGCCGATGCGTTCGTGGTCGGCGTGCCCGACCCGCACTGGGGTCACGCCGTCGGAGCGTTGCTCGTGTGGCGTGACCCGGTCGGTGCGCTGACCGCGGCGCAGGTCCGCGCCGCGCTGCCGGGCCTGCCTCCCTACGCCCGTCCCTGGTGGGTCGGAGCCGTGCCGCACCTGCCGCTGACGGCACTGGGCAAGCCCGACCGTCCGGCCGCGCGCCGGCTGCTCCTCGCCGGTGGCAGAATCGAGTCAGACTTATCGTGAGGAGGTGACCTCGTGCTCCGCGTGCTGTTCCTCTACGTCCTGCCGTTCGCGCTGGCCGTCTACGCACTGATCGACTGCGCCCAGACCCCGGACGCCGAGGTGCGCAACCTGCCCAAGCCGCTTTGGCTCGTCCTGGTCATCGTCATCATGTTCCTCGGACCGATCGCCTGGCTCATCGCCGGTCGCCCTCGCTCCCTCCTCCCGCCGGCCGCGCGAGGCGGTCGCGGCCCGTCCGCGGGCCCCGAAGGGCCACGCGGGCCACGCGGCCCGCGCGGGCCGGAGGACGACCCGGACTTCATGCGGCGCGTCTGAGGACATGGCCACTCTTGCCCAGTGGGTCGGCGGTGCCCGGCCCCGGACTCTCGCCGCCGCAGTGGCGCCCGTGCTCGTCGGGGCCGGCGCCGCGTCGCTCGTCGCCGAGGTGTCGGTCGCGCTGATGCTGCTCGCCCTCGTCTTCTCGGTGCTCTTGCAGGTGGGCGTCAACTACGCCAACGACTACTCCGACGGCATCCGCGGCACGGACGAGCAGCGCGTCGGGCCAGTGCGGCTCGTCGGGCAGCGACTGGCCGACCCCGCGCAGGTCAAGGCCGCTGCCTGGGCCTGCTTCGGAGTCGGGGCGGCCCTCGGGCTGGTGGTGGTCATCGTCAGCCGGTCCTGGGTGCTCATTCCCATCGGCCTGTCGGCCATCGCTGCGGCGTGGTTCTACACCGGCGGCCGGCGGCCCTACGGCTACCGCGGGCTGGGTGAGGTCGCCGTCTTCGTCTACTTCGGCCTCGCGGCGACCCTCGGCACCCACTTCGCCCTGGCGCATTCGCTCACCTGGGTCGGGCTCGCCGGCGCGACCGGCGTCGGCCTGCTCGCCTCGGCCATCCTCGTCGCGAACAACCTGCGGGACATCCCCACCGACACCGTCAGCGGCAAGGTCACCCTGGCGGTCCGGCTCGGAGATGCCCGCACTCGGGCGCTGTTCGTCGCGATGCTCGCCGCAGCGGCCGTCGCGGTCATCGCCATCGCGGTGCGCCACCCACTGTGCTGGGGGGTTCTGGCGGCATACCTGCTCGCCATCGCACCGGTGCGCCTCGTGCGCGACGGTGCGCTCGGCCCGACGCTGGTGAAAGTGCTGGCGGGCACGAACGTGCTCCTGCTGGCGTATGGCGTGCTGCTCGCGGGCGCTCTGGCCCTCTCGTAGGCCGGCCGCCGGCCCGCTACGACCCGGATGCCTCGGCGTCCTCGGCCGCATCGTCGGCGGCGCTGGCCGCCTCCCGACGCTGGCGCCGACGGTCCACCCGCTGCACGACCTGCTCGGTCATCTCCTCGCGCGGGAGCCGGAGGATGAAGTAGGACAGCACGCCGGAGGCGAGCGCGGCCACGGCGACCATGGCGAAATCCCGCAGGCCGACGAGGTAGCAGACCATGAGGGCGCCCAGGAAGACCAGCAGGCGCAGCACCGTGTAGCGCGCCATCACATCCCCGCGTAACTGTGCTGGCCGACGAAGAACACGTTGACGACGGCGTAGTTGACGACGATGGCTGCATAGCCGGCCAGGGCGATGTACATGGCCTTGCGTGGCTCCCACCCGGCGGTGGCTCGGGCGTGCATGTAGGCCGCGTAGATGCACCAGACGACGAAGGTCCACACCTCCTTGGGGTCCCACGTCCAGTAACTGCCCCACGCCTTCTGGGCCCAGATCGCGCCGGCCACCAGGGTGAAGGTCCACAGGATGAACCCCGCCATGTTCAGCGCGTAGGCGGCGCGTTCCAAGGCCGCCGAGCGCGGCAGCGCGTCGAGGAAAGACGCCTTGGCGTCCGGGCTGGCCAGGACGACGCTCTCGCGCCGGAGCCGGGCGAGATAGGCCAGGCCCAGCCCCAGGGCGATGGTGAACGCGGCGACCGCGATGATCGCAACGATGACGTGGATGACGAGCCACACGCTCTTGAGGATCGGGTTGAGCTCGCTCGCCTCGACGTAGAACGCGGTCATCGCCAGGCCGAGGGTGAGCAGGATGGGACCGACGACGAACAGCCCCAGCCACTGCCAGTGGTTGCGTTTGGCGAGCACCGAGTAGCCGACGGCGGCAGCGCAGGCGGCGGCCGTGGTGAACTCGAACAGGTTGCCCCACGGCGGTCGGCTGACCGCCACGCCGCGCAGGACGACGGCGCAGACGAGCAGCACGGTGCCCAGCCAGGTCAGGGACAACCCGGTGCCGGCGAACCGGCGCGCCCGCGGTCCGGCAGGGTCTTCGAGGACGTCGGCCGGCTCCGCGGCACTCGCGTCGTCGTCGGCGATCGCCATACCGGTGCGGCTTCGGGCACCTGACCCGACGAGCACCGGCGAGCGCCGCTGGGCGGCGGGCGCCGGTTTGAGCGCGGCCAGGTGCAGCGTGAAGGCAAGCATGGCGAGGGCGAGGACCACCATCGCGGAGTACAGCGCGAGGTTGGCGTAGCTGGCCAGCGTGGCATTCATGTCGTTGGCGTCCGTTTCGTCAGCTCGTCTCGCACCTGCTCGACGAGGTCGTCCAACGTGGCGTCAGCGGTTTTGCTCAGCCCACCGACTCCCACCACGGTAACCGGTGTGGCAGCGTCGGTCGAACCCTGCCCATGCGCTGCGCCTGCCCGGACGAAGACCCGCCGGCGGCGCACGAGGAGGGTGGCCAACAGGGCCAGGATCGTCAGGATGGCGGCGGCGAGGGTGGCCCCCTTGCCGGGGTCGTGACGCACCGACAGGCCGGCCCAGCGCACCACCGAGTCGAAGCTGACCGTGCCGCGCCCACCCGGCAGCGCCACGCTCTGGCCCGGCTGGAGGCGCAACACCAGTGGCTTGCCGGTGTCGCCGAGCACCGGCGTCATCTGCGTCGTCGTCAAGGTGTAGACCGACTGCGGCCGACCACCGGGGAAGAGGGTGCCTTCCCAGACCGCCAGCACGAGCGTCGGGTTGCGCAGGTCGGGGAACACCGAGACCGGGCCCGCCTCGTCGCGCGGGTCCGCGGTGGGCAGGAACAGTCCGGAGAGCCCGAGTTGCTGGGGCGCGGCGGCGGTCACCTTCACGGTGCCGACCGAGCGGTAGAAGCCGTCCTGGGGCAGGAACGGGGTCGCCTCCTGGTAGCGGACCGCACCTCGCCCGTCCTTGACCGTGATGACCGGGGCGTAGCCGTTGCCGAGAAGGAAGACGTCGGCGCCGTCGACGGTGACCGGCGCGTTGAGGTTGAGCGGCTCGGTGACGGGGGCGTCCCCCGGCGCAGCCACCGTGGTGACGGTGGCCTCGAACTTGCGTGGGGCGCCGAGCTGGCTGGCCACCTGCTCTTCGAAGGCGACGTCGAGCCGGTCCACGGTGAGCCGGAACGGTGGCAGCGCCTCGGCGTCGACCAGCGCGCCCGGGGCGAACGAGTCGTAGGTCGTGGCGGTGGAGGCGAAACCGGATCCGACGGGCACGATGACGTCCCCGCGCCAGCCGTACAGGTGCCCGAAGGCGACGCCGAGGACGATGCCGCACAAGGCGATGTGGAAGAGCAGGTTCCCGGTCTCGCGGAGGTAGCCGCTCTCGGCACTGACCGAGGCCGCGTCGTGCCGGGTCACCCGAAACCCGCGCCGCTTGAGGATCGCCGCGGCCGCGTCGAGGATCTGCTCGGGCGTGCGATCGTCGGCCCACTGCCCGTGCGCGTATGACGGCAGCCGATCGAGCCGTGCCGGCGCCTTCGGCGGCGGCTGCCTCAAGGCGGCCACATGCTGGCGGGTGCGCGGGATGATGCAGCCGATGAGCGAGACGATCAGCAGTAGGTAGATGGCCGAGAACCACGGCGAGGCGAACACCTCGAAGAACCCGAGCCGGTCGAGCCACGGGCCGGTGGTGGGGTTGGCCGCCAGATAGTCGGCCACCCGCCCCGCGTCGATGGACCGTTGCGGGAAGATCGAGCCGGGCACGGCGGCGACGGCAAGGAGCATGAGGAGGAACAGCGCGGTGCGCATGCTCGTCAGCAGCCGCCAGGCCCAACGCAGCCCATGAGTCGGCGTCATCACAAGACCGTCCCGAAGCGCCCGATGAGGCCGTTCTGTAGCGCGGTGACGATGGCGTCCCACCAGCCGGTCACCAGCAGCACCCCCACGGCGAGCAACAGGATGCCCCCGGCCCGCTGCACGCCGCGTTGATGGCGCCGCAACCACGCGTTCATGCGCCCAGCGCGGGCGAACCCGGCCGCCAGGAGGAGGAACGGCACCCCGAGGCCGAGGCTGTAGCAGATGGCCAGGACGACACCGCGCCCCACGGTGCCGGAGGACTCGGACAACGGGGCGATCAGGCCGTTGATCGCCGCGAGCGTCGGGCCGCTGCAGGGGGACCACCCGACGGCGAACACGGCGCCGAGCAACGGCGCGCCCGCCAGGCCGGCGGCGGGGCGCCAGCGCGGCTTGACCTGGAGCTGGCTGCCCCAGCCGAGAAAGACCAGGGCCAAGGCGATGACGACGACACCGCCGCCCCGCATGAGTGTGGCTCGATGATCCAGCAAGGCCTGGCTGACCGCGGCGAGCGTCGCCATACCGGCCACGAAGACGACGGTGAACCCCAGCACGAACAGGGCGGTTCCGAGGACGACGCGGCGCCGGTCGGCCGTCGGCTCGCTCAGCCCGGTCACGTAACCCAGGAAGCCCGGGACGAGGGGTAACACGCACGGCGAGGCGAACGACACGAACCCCGCGGCCACGGCAATCAGTGCGGCGAGAGGGAGGGCGCCGCCGGCGACCGTGGATCCGTCCAGGGCGGCGACGCTCACGTCAACTCCGCGACCGCGTCATCGATCAGGCCCTGCAGAACGGTCTCGGTCACCGGGCCGAGCACCCGGGCGGCGATCCGGCCCTGACCGTCGAGGACCAGGGTGGACGGGATGGCGGAGGCCTTCCCCTGCAGGGCCAGCACAGCGGCGCCGTCGTCATACCGCAGGGAGGGGAAGGTCACCTTCTGGGCCTCGAGGAAGGCGGTCGCAGACGCAACGCTGTCGCGCACGTTGAGTCCCACGAACCGCACCGGGGCCTTGGCGCGATCGGCCGTGTCCCACACCTTCTGCAGGGTCGGGGTCTCCTCGACACACGGCGGGCACCAGGAGCCCCAGACGTTGAGGACGACGACCCGGCCGCGCTCGCCTGCAGCCGACCAGGACGAGCCGTCGAGCAGCGTGCCTGACAGGTCCACCGGCGCCGCCCGGTCGGCCACGGCGAGCTGGGTCACGGTGCCATCCCCTGACACGTAGCCCTTCCGGTCGCCAGAGGCAGCCTGATCGGCGATCGACCCGGGCGCAGGGCCGGAGCAGGCCGCCAGCGCCAGACCGGTCAGCACCGCCAGGACGGCACCGGTATGGCGGGCCGTGCGTCTCATGCGCCGACCCCCTTGCCGCGCGCAGCCAGCTCCCCCGCCGGCTCGGAGTAGGCCACCGACGCGACGGCCGTGCCGTCATACGTGACGCTCGTCAGCGAGGCGAGACCACATTGGCGCGAACGCGGGTCATGCCACAGGGACTGTCCCTCGAGGAATCGCCGCACCGTCCAGATGGGGGCTTGGTGGGACACGAGGACCACCTCGTGTCCGCGGGCCAGGTCCCGGGCCGCCTCGACCGCCCGCAGCATCCGCGCCGCCAGGGCGTCGAACGGCTCGCCCCACGACGGGCGGAACGGGTTGCGCAGCAGGCGCAGCGTCCGCGGCCGCCACAAGGCGCCGTCGCCGCGACCGAAGGTCTGCCCTTCGAACGCGTTGGCGGCCTCGATGGCCCGCTCGTCGAGCGAGATCACCAGCCCATGCCGGGCCGCGATGGGCGCCGCGGTCTCCTGGGCCCGCTCCAAGGGCGAGGACACGACGGCAGTGATATCGGCGTCGGCGAGGTGGTCGGCCACGACCTGGGCCATCTGCACCCCGAGCGCCGACAGGTGGAACCCGGGCAGTCGCCCATAGAGGATGCCGTCGGGGTTGTGGACCTCGCCGTGGCGCAGCAGGTGGACGGTGGTGCGATCGGTCACCGTTCGTCCTCGCCGAGGTGATCGCTGACCCGGTCCATGAGCCGGCCGAGGGCGAGCAGGTCGTCGCGGCCGAGCACGTCGCCCAGGTGCTGACGCACACTCTCGACGTGGTGGGGTGCCAGCTCGGCGACGAACCGGGCCCCGGTCTCGGTGAGCGCCAGGTTGACGCCGCGGCGGTCTTCGTCGGCGGGCGACCGGGTGACCCAGCCGCGCTCTTCCAACCGCGCCGCGGTGTGGGTCAGCCGGCTGCGGGACTGCACGACGAGATCGGCCAGCGCGGACATCCGCATCGACGCCCCGGGCTGCTCGGACAGCATCGAGATGATCTCGTACTCGCTGAGCTGCGTGCCGTAGCGGCGGAGGTCTCGGTCGAGGGCTCGCTCCAGACGACGCACGCCGAGCAGATAGGCCCGCCAGGCGTGCTGTTCCTCGGCATCCAGCCAGCGGACGTCGCTCGTGGTGTCCATGCGCTGACCTCCTCCCCGGTCCCTGGTGTGCCTCACTGTATGACGTGCCCGGTCACCCGCCGGTCACGTCGACCGGCGCCGCGCGGCTCGGACCAGGCTGGGGCGCGCCTCACGGCCGGCCCGCTCGACGAGGTCCGCGGCATGTGCCGCGAGCGCATCGACCAGGGCCGACGGCGTCGCCTCGGTGGGGATGACGTCGACCCGGAGCCCGAGCTCCTCGGCGGTCTGCGCGGTGCGCGGCCCGATGCACGCGACGATGGTGCTCGCGGGCGGCTTCCCGGCGATGCCGACGAGGTTGCGCACCGTCGAGCTGGAGGCGAAGACCACGGCGTCGAAGTCGCCGCCCTTGATGGCCTCACGGACCGGAGCCGGCGGTGGGGCCGCCCGGACGGTCCGGTATGCCGTGACGTCGTCGACCTCCCAGCCGAGCTCGAGCAGTCCAGCGGCAAGGGTGTCCGTGGCGATGTCGGCTCGCGGGAGGAACACCCGGTTGATCGGGTCGAGGACGTCGTCGTAGTCGGGCCAGGCGTCGAGCAGACCGACCGCGCCGCCCTCACTGGTGCCGACCAGATCCGGCTCGATGCCCCAGGAATGCAGGGCGGCGACGACCTCCGGACCGGCGGCCGCGACCTTCAGCCCGGCCAGGGCGCGGGCATCGAGACCGACGCACGCGAGCCGCTCGCGCACCGCCCGGACCGCGTGGGCCGAGGTGAAGCCGACCCATTCGTAACGGCCGGTGACCAGCCCAGTGACGGCCCGATCCATCGCGTGAGGGGTGCGCGGGGGCTCGATGCCGATGGTGCGGACCACCGTGGACTCGGCACCGTAGTCGCTCAGCCGCGCGACGAGCTCCGGCGGGTGATCCTTGGTCTGCGGCACGAGCACCCGCCACCCATGCATCGGCCGGGTCTCGAACCAGGACAGCCGCTCGCGCAGCGCGACGGTGGGCCCGATGACGGCCAGCGTCGGGAAGATCGGCGCGTGCGTCGAGGCAAAGACACTCTGGGCGGCGCCGAGCGTGGTCACTGTCGTCGACTGCCGTCCCGTCGTCCCGTCCTGGGTCAGCCCGACCGGGGTGCTGGGGTCCTTGCCGGCGTCGAGCAGCTCCCCCAATGCCGCACCCAAACGCTCGGGAATGCCCAGGACGACGGTGGTGACCTCCTCGACCAGGCTGGGGCGCCAGTCGGGAGAGTGCGATCCGGTGATGCTCACGACATAGACGCCGTGGCTGGGCGAGCCGGGATGCGTCGACACGAGCGGCACCCCGGCATAGGCGGGGACGGCCGACACGGCGGTGACGCCAGGGACGACGTCGAAGCCGATCCCCGCGTGGGCCAACGCGCTGGCCTCCTCGGCGAAACCGCCGAAGAAGGACGGATCCCCGTCGACCAGCCGGACGAGCACCTGGCCGGGACGGACGGCACCGGCGAGCTGGACCAACCGCTTGGCCCGCCCCGCCGTGGTCACCTCGTCGCCGTCCTCAGCCGACCCGTGCGCCAGGTCGACCAGCCGGGCCGTCGGCGAGGTGAGGTCGACGATGTCCCCGAGCAGGGCCATGTCATCAGCGACGACGACGGCCGCGCGAGCGAGCAACTCGGCGCCCCGGCGGGTCAACAGCCCCGGGTCCCCCGGACCGGCCCCGACGAACACGACCGGGCCAACCGACTGGCGGCTGGGGCGAAGCGCGGTGGTGGGCACGTCAGCACACCTCCGCGGGCAGGACCTCGGCCGCAGCGGGGCGGTGCTCATGACGTGACCGGAAGGCCAGGACATGCAGTTCGGTGGCCAGGTCGACGCGCCGGATGTCGACGTTCGCCGGTGCCCGCAAGGTGGCAGCCGCAAAGCTGAGGATCGAGCCGATCCCGGCGTCGACCAGGCGGTCGCAGACCTCTTGGGCGCCTTCTGCGGGGGTGGCGATGACGCCGATCCGGATGTCCCGCGCCGCGACGACCTCACCGAGGCCGCTCAGCGGCGTGACCACGATCCCGGCGATCTTCTTGCCTGCCAGAGTCGGGTCCGAGTCGACCAGGGCTCGAACGGCGAAGCCCCCCGAGCGCAGGCCGTCATACGCGGCTAAGGCCCGGCCGAGGTTGCCCATCCCGACGATGACCACGCCCCGGTCGGTGGCCATCCCGAGGGCTGCCGAGATCTCGGTGAGCAGTTGCGCGACGTCGTAGCCCACCCCGCGCACGCCGGCCGAGCCGAGCAGCGAGAGGTCCTTGCGCAACTGGGTGGACCGCACCTGCGCCGCGTCGGCCAACTCCTCCGACGAGACGCTGTGGATCCCACGGTCGGCGAAGGCCACCAGGACGCGAAGGTAACCAGGCAGCCGCGACACGGTCGCGTCAGGAATGCCTCGGCGCACGCTCGAATGGGCGCACACGGACAGTCACTGGCTCCTTCCTCGACCGGACGCCGTCAACCACGTGGGACACGTCCGGCCCGGTCCAGGGTACGGCGGGGGAAGTGGGGCGGCCAAGTTCGCCCATGCGGCCACCTGGTCGTCGTGCTGCGAGCGGGTGATCAGCCGATCCCTCGTCGGGCGAGAACCGCGTCGATGACCGCTTCTACCTGCGGGTCCTCGCGGCCGAGCTCGGCGACCACGGCGGCCTTGACGATGGCCCGGAGCCGGTCCTTCGCCGGTGGCTGCGCCGCCGGCGGCGCGCCATACCGGCTGGTCGCGGGGGCCGCGCCGGTGCGGGTGACCGAGACCCCGAGGTCCCGCCCGCGGGTGGCCGCCTCGTCGGTGAGGACGTCACGAGGGCCGAGCACGATGCCCTGCCCACCGCGGTGGGCATCCTCGACGTCGCGGCGGGTCACGAACCGCCTCCGGGGGGGCTCAACTGCGGCCATCGATGCCCTCCAACGCTGCGACGACCGCGTCGCGGGCGGTCATGATGTCCGCCTCGGATCCGGCCATCCAGAGTCGGCCGAAGACCCCGACCGACGAGATGTGCATGAGGTTGACCGTGGCGGCCTTCTCGGCCTCGTTGGCGGCGTAGTTGATGTATGCCGCAGGTGTGCACTCCACGACGAGCATGGTCTGTCCGGCGACGAGCATCATGCCGCGGGTGAACCGGTTGAGCAGTTGCGACTGGTAGGGGCTGACGTTGGTGATCACCTGCAGCGAGGCGATTTGCGGGCGGATCCGATCGGTGACCTGCAGCCCGAGCTCCTGGAGCACCACCTCGCCGGCCTGGAGCACCTCGGCCTGACTGTGCGAGTGCAGTTCGAACATGCCGTACTGGCGCTCGACGATCTGGGCCCCCGGGCGGGCCTCGGTGGCCTTGACCGCGACGTCCACGACCCGGAAGACGTGGTTGCCCGGCGCCATCTCGACATACAGGGCCGCCATGCCCTCGGTCGGGAGGTCACCTTGGGTGACTGTGCCGACGAAGGAGGCGTACTGCGGCTGCATCCGGTCGATGTAGCTGTAGGCGCGCAGCTCGAGGTTCTCGGCCATCGTCGTCGGGTCTCCTTGGGGTCGGGTGGGTGGGGTCAGGGTATGGCGGTGCCGCTGCCGGTCGAGCGCGGCGGGGCGCTGGGCGCAGTGGTCGAGCGCAACGGGGCGCTGCGCGCGATGCCCAGCGGGGTGACGTAGAGCGGATGGACCGGGACGACCGCCGGCAGGCCGCTGGCCTCGGCCAGGACCTCGGCGAAACCCGGGAAGGCGACGGGCCCGCCGACCAGGTGGACCTGCGGCACCGGGTAGCCACGCGTGTTGGCCACCACGATGCTCGCGACCTTCTCCATGACCGGGCGCACCAACGGCAGCAGCCTGGCCTGCTCGGCCCGGTCGACCTTGAGCAGCTCGGCCTCGTCGAAGGAAACCCCGAGGGCGCCGGCGATGACCAGGGTGAAGTGGGTGCCGCCCGTCGGCTCGTCGGCGGTGTGGACGACCTCGCCGTCGCGCACCACCGCGATCCCGGTGGTCCCGCCCCCGACGTCGACGACCACTCCGTCGTCGAGCCGGAGCACCGCGTTGGCCGCGCTCGGTTCGTCGACCAGGCCGGTGCACTCCAGGTCCGCGGCCTCCAGGACGTGGCGCACCGCCCGCACGTCGCTGAGCGGAACTCCTGGTGGGTAGGCGCCGTGGGCGGCCATGACCGTGGCTCCGAGCTGGTCCTCCACCTGCGCCTTGAGCCGGCGGACGAGGTCGACGGCGCCGACGAAATCGGTCACCACCCCGTCCCGCACGACGTCGGCCCGCGCGCTGGCGGCGGCCAGCGGCCGGTCGTCCGGGTCGAGCACGACCACGACGGTGTATGCCGTGCCCAGGTCGACGCCGACCTTGACCTGGTCGACGCGCTCCGGCAGCGCGGCCCGCCCGGCGAGAGCCAGGACCACCTCGGCCATCGTGGTGTCGAGCTGCTGGTGCGTCGGCCGGGCGCGCATCGTCGTCGTCATCGCATGCTCACCCGTTCCAGTCGGCCGGGTAGGTGACGTAGAGGAACTTGGCCCACGACGGCGTGCCGAAGGTGATCGAGCTGCCCTGGGGCACGGCGATGACGTCGCCGGGCTTGCCAACGACCAGCTGCCCGTTGCAGGTGATGTGCAACTCGCCCTCGATGACGTACTCGATCTCGTCGTAGTCCAGGTGCCACGGGAACGAGCCCTCGCGCAGGCTGAGCACCCCAGCGGCCATCGGCACCCCGTCGGCCCCGGTGACGACGTCGCGGAGCCGGACGTCCATCTCCGGACGGCCGAGATCGGCGGGGAAGGGCTGCAACGGCAGCGTCGCAACGGCCGCCACATGGGTGAGCCGAGGCGCGCTCGATCGCACCGGTGGTCCGCTGAGCCAGCCGGTCGGTGGACCAGCCGATGCGGACCAACCCGCCGTCGCTTCTTCGACGACAACGGTGACCCCGCAGTCGCGGGCGAGGTCGCGGGCCAGTGGGGTGAGCCGGTCGTGTGCGCCGACGACGAGCGTGGTCGCACCCGATGCGGCGACACGCCGCACGTCCTCGGACGTGAACGTGCGCCGGGCCGGCCCCGTGCTCACGACGACCCCCGAAGGTGCCGACGTGGCGCGCGGGTCACTTGGCCGTCGTCACCCCGGTCGAGGGCAGGATCGACTCGACGTCGGTGTGCGGCCGCGGGATGACGTGCACGCTGACGAGGTCGCCGACGCGCTGCGCCGCCGCCGCACCGGCATCCGTTGCCGCCTTCACCGCGCCGACATCACCGCGGACCATGACGGTGACGTAGCCGCCGCCGATCTGCTCCTTGCCGATCAGGGTGACGTTGGCCGCCTTGACCATCGCGTCGGCGGCCTCGATGGCGCCGACGAGACCCCGGGTCTCGATCATCCCGAGGGCGATGAACTGTGGGTTCGCCACTGGTGGTTCCTTTCGTTGGTGTCGTGCATCGGTCGGTCAGACCCGCCGGGTGGCGGGTTCGTCGGTCAGGTCGTGCTGCTCAGCTGGGCGAGCACTCGGGCGACGATCCGCTCGATCTGCTCGTCGGTGGGTGCGCTCCCCTCGCCAGCCCGGCCAGCGACGGCCGGTGCGGGTGCTGCCCCCATGCCGGCGGACCGGCGGACATCAGGAGCCAACGTCAAGGCGACGGCGGGTGGTTCGCGCAGCGGGTAGGCGACCCGCTTGATGTTCAGCAGGTGGGTGACGGTGATGTTGTCGGAGACGACGGCGCCGCCGACCCCACCCGGGCCGAGGGTGAGCGAGGGCATGACGCCGGTGGTCGCACCGATCGCCCCCAGCGTCCCCCAGGTGTTGACCAGGATGCGGAAGGCGGGCTTCTCCAGACCGAAGGCGAGGATGACCTCTTCATCGCGGGAGTGGATGACGAGCGAGTGGCCGTCACCGCCGTATTTGAGCAGTTCCAGGCTACGTTCGCAGCCGGCCCGCCAACCGTCGGCCACATAGAAGCCGAGCACCGTCGTGAGTTTCTCGCCCGACAACGGCTCATCGCGACCGACTCGGTCGAGATCGACGACGAGGATGCGGGCCTGCGGCGGCACGGTGATGCCTGCCTTGGCAGCCAGCGCCTGGGGCGTGCGACCCACCGAGGCCGCGTCCATCCCCCCGGAGGGGGTGAACAGGATGCGGGCCAGCGCTGCCTTGTCCTGTGGCGGCACCCAGTAGGCGCCCTGGGCCACCATCTCGGCGCGCAGCTGCTCGGCGATCGGGCGGTCGGCGACGACCGACTGCTCCGTCGCACAGATGACCGAGCAGTCGAAGGCCTTGCTGTTGACGATGGCGTGAGCAGCAGCCGGAATGTCGGCCGACCGGTCGACATACACCGGCACGTTGCCCGGACCGACCCCGAGCGCCGGCTTACCGGTCGAGTGGGCCGCCCGAACCATCGGCGTGCCACCGGTGGCCAGAATGAGCGAGGTCGCGTGGTGCCGCATGAGCTCCTGGGACCCGGCCAGGCTGACCTGTGTCATGCAGGAGACCAGCCCCTTGGGCATGCCGGCCCGCTCCCCTGCCTCGGCCATGACGCGCACCGCCTCGGACGTGCAGGCGACAGCCGAGGGGTGCGGCGCCGTGATGATGGCGTTGCGGGCCTTGACCGCGATGAGCGTCTTGAAGATCGCCGTCGAGTTCGGGTTGGTCGAGGGCGTCAGCCCGACGACGACCCCGACCGGCCACCCGATCTCGATGATCCGTCGGGCCTCGTCACGGCGGATCACCCCGACGGTGGGGGTGTCCTTGATCGAATCCCACACCCCGCGTGCCGCGAACTCGATCTTCAGCTGTTTGTGGGCCACGACGCCATACCCGGTCTCGTCGTGGGCGAGCTGAGCCAACCGCGGTGCCTCACGCATGATCGCCTCGACCATGGCCAGACAGATCCGGTCGACATCGGCCTGGCTGGCGCTGGCGAACTGCTTCTGGGCGGCCTTGGCCGCCAGGGCCAGGTCGCGGGCCTCTTGGATCGAGCGCAGGTCGGCATCGAGCGTGTCGGCCATGGTCAGACCTCCCTCGGTGCGGCGGCAATGGCCAGGACGGTGTCCCGGAAGACGTGGGTGGCCTCGACGACGGCGCTTTGGTCGCCGACGAGGTAGCCGCCGGAGAAGTTGGTCTCGGACGGCGGGGCGAACCAGACGGCGAGCTCGACGTCGGTGGCCTTCAGGGCGGCGTCGAGCGCGACGGTCGCCTCCAGCGGCGGGGCGATGACATAGCCGAGCGCGGTGCCCAGCGGGACCCCGGCCTCTTTGCTGAGGAACGACCCGGTGCGGGCGATCGGGTGGGCGAAGAAGGCATGGGTGCCGTCGTCGTTGGCCGACTCGAACCAGGCCTTCGTCGTGGCGTAGTCGACACACGCGGCCAGGCCGGCGCGGGCCTCCTCCGGGTCCGGTGCCGCGAGGATGCCAATGATCTCACCGGAGAGCGGACCGCTGGCGTGGGCCGACCCCGCATAGAAGCTGTGCGCGTAGACGACCTCGACGTCGGCCTTCTTGGTCGCCTCGTCGAGCGAGGTGTACAGGACGTCGTCGATGTCGGCGGTGATGACCGCGATGGAGCGCTGATCCTCGCGCAGCTCGAACCGGCTGGCCAGGCCTCGATCGACCTGAGGAATGATCCGGGTCGCGAGAATGGTCGCCCGGATGGGGTCGAGGACGGCCATCAGCGACCACCCGCCAGGGCCAGCCGCAGGTCGATCCCGCTGGCCTGGTGAGCGACGACGGTGCGGATGTGCTCGACGACGAACGCGCCGGCCTCCATGGGGTTGGTGCCGCCGTTCTCGGTGATCATGCACACGACGTCGCGGTGTGCGTCGGTCTTGCCCGGGCCGGGGCGCCAGCCGGAGTAGACACTCAGTGCGTCGGCGACCCCGAGGCCGGGACGTTCGCCGATGAGCAGCACGACGGCGTCGGCGCCGACGATGGCGTTGATGTCGTTGATGATGCCGACCCTGCAGAAGCGCACGAAGAACGGCGTCCCCACCGTCATACCGGCGGCGGTGAAGCCGCTGTGGAGCACGGGGTAGATCCTCCCGAGGTTGTTCGTTACGGCGGCCGCAGACAACCCGTCACCGACGACGATCTGCACCGTCGGCTGCTTCTGGCAACGCTGCTCGATGGTGGCCTTCGCCTCGTCGGACAGCGCCCGGCCGAGGTCCGGACGCAGGAGGAACTCGTCGCTGCTGCTCACCCGGGTCTGCACCTGGAACATCCCGAGCTCATCGAGCAACCCCTGCGGCACGTCGCCGAAGATGGCGTCCTGGGTGACCGCGTGGTCAGCGTGGAAGAGCAGCATCGTCGCGGTGCGCGGCCGCGGGCCGGCGCGCCCGACAGCGAGGCGGGCTCCGGTCGACGCGGCCAAGTTGGCCAGTCCGGTCGGGTTGCTCGGCTCGGCGACCCCCACGGTATGCCGGGCAAGGGTCGGGTCCGGCAGCTCGATCGCCGGCGTCGGCCCCACGGCGCGACCCGGCGTGGGCGTCGGCGGGGGCGCCGGGGTGGGCGCTGGGCCGCGCCGGGAGCCCAGCTCGGCGAGGATCTCGGCGACGATCGCCTGGACATCCGGGGTGTCGGTCATCTGCTCACCGCCCCAGGAAGAACGACGCGTCGCCGGCCGCAGCGGTCAGGCGACCGCCACGGAGGAGCCCGAGGTCTTCCATCCACGCCTCGAACTCGGGCAGTGGCCGCAGCCCGAGCAACTGACGAAGGCTCGGCGCGTCGTGAAAGCTCGTCGTCTGGTAGCTCAGCATCGAGTCGTCGCCCATCGGGATGCCCATGATGAAGTTGACACCGGCGGCGGCGAGGAGCACAGCGAGGTTCTCGTTCTCGTTCTGCGTCGAACGCGCGTGGTTGGTGTAACAGACATCGCAGCCCATCGACAGCCCGGTGAGCTTGCCCATGAAGTGGTCCTCGAGACCGGCTCGAGCGATCTGGGTGGAGTCGTAGAGATACTCGGGGCCGATGAAACCGACGACGGTGTTGACCTGGAACGGGTCGTAGCGCTTGGCCAGCCCGTAGCACCTGGCCTCCATGACGACTTGGTCGGCACCGTGATGGGCGTCCGCCGACAGCTCGGCGCCTTGCCCGGTCTCGAAGTACATGAAGTTCGGGCCGGTGGCCACGGCATACCGCTTGGCCAGCGCGTGGGCTTCGTCGAGCATGCCGACGTCGATCCCGAACGACTCGCAACCCTTTTGCGAACCGGACAACGACTGGAAGACCAGGCCGAGCGGCGCACCGTGTCGCATCGCCTCCATCTGGGTCGAGACGTGGGCCAGCACGCAGTTCTGGGTCGGGATCTCCCACCGGGTGATGACTTCGTGAGTCATCCCCAGCAACCGCGCCACGCTGCCCAGCGAGTCGTCCGAGGGGTTGATGCCGATGACGCTGTCGCCGGAGCCGAAGCTCAGGCCCTCGTAGATGGCCGCCCGGATGCCCTCGACTGAGTCGGTCTGATGGTTCGGCTGGAGCCGCGACCCGAGGGTGCCGCGCAGCCCGATGGTGTTGTTGCAGTGCTTGACGTTGCGGATCTTGCTCGCCGCCAGCATGAGGTCCAGGTTCGACATGATCTTGGTGACGGCGGCGACCATCTCGGCGGTCAGCCCGTTGGACACCCGGTGCAACATGTCCTCGGTCGTGGTGTCGGCAAGGATCCACTCCCGGAAGTCGCCGACCGTCCATCCCTTGATCTGTCCGAACACCGCCTCGTTGACGGCGTCGTCGATGACTCGGGTGACCTCGTCCTGGTCATACGGCACGGCGGGGTTGTCGCGCAGGGTCTGCAGAGTGACCTCGGCCAGGACGTGCTTCGCGGCCATCCGCTCGGCCGCCGAGCGCGCCGCGATCCCGGCGAGCCGATCGCCGGACTTCTCCTCGTTGGCCTTGGCCAGGAGGTCCTTGATGTCGCGGAACTCGTACCGTTCGCCGAAAAGTAGCGTGGCCAGGATGCCGTCAGTCATAGAACACCAACGTCTTGATCGACAGCGGGACGGCTCGTCCGTCCAGCATCGGCAGTCCAATGTCGATGTAGTCGCCCTCGCCCAAGCCGACCTGGTCGATGACGAGCAACGGTAGGCCGGGGCGGGCCGCTTGGATGGTCTGGCCGAGGACCTGCGCGTAGTCCTGGGTCATGACCAGGACGAGCGGCTGGGCGGTGCCGACCCGATCGTGATAGGCCACGACATCGGCGGCGACAGCGGTGATGTCGGCATACCCGAGCCCGGTCGGCAGCTCGATGACGATGGCGACGACGGCGTGCTCGTCGAGATCCCAGCGGCCCAGTGCCGAGCGGACCTGCTCCTGGAACCCACCCCCAGCGGCCTCCAGAGCGGGCCGGATGACGGGCACATTGCGCAGCGGCAGGAGGGACCCGTCGGCCCAGATGGTCGAGCCGCTCAGGGTGACCGTCTGACCGGCGGCCCCGAGAACGGTCGCCCGGATCGTCTCCGGCGGGGTGCGCACCTTCAGCGCCTGCAGCCGATCGTTGGCGCGCATCGCCGCGGCCAGCAGCGGACCCACGTCGCCATACGCTGCCACCTCGGCGACGCTGCCGGCCGGGGTCTGGTCGTAGTAGCACGAGCCGACCCCGCCGGTGAAGAACAGCGACGTCGAACGCTCGGTGCCGGTCAGCGGCGCGGTGATGGCCACACCGTGGCCGGAGGTGACCGGTATGCCGGTGGCCAGATCGGCCAGCAACTCGGCCATGACGTCGCAGAACCGGCGCAGCTCGGGCAGCGTGGCCACCTGGCCCTCGGCGATCTGCAGGCCGCGCTCGGCGATGAGGGATCGCCCGGGGGGCGCGATGCGCAGCACCCGGCCGCTGCGGTCGAGCTCGACCTGACGGCCGCCGACCGCCAGCGCCGCGGAGCTGACGTGCGTGCCCATGGAGAACACCGCCGCGTTGGACGTGCCGCCACCGACATCGATGGTGGTGACCTGCTCGTAGTGGTCGGCGGACCAGCGGGCCACGCCCGAGCCGCGGCCGGCGATCTGCGACTCCGCTGACGGACCGGCGACCGTGACGACGAAGTCGCCCGAGCGGGCCGACAGGGCGTGCAGGATGGCGTCCGCGTTGCGGGTGCGCGCGGTCTCCCCGGTGATGATGACCGCCCCGGTCTCGATGGCGTCGGGGTCCACACCGGCGCGCGCGAACTCCGCGGCCACCAGCCGCGCCAACGCCGCTGCGTCGACCTCGTCCGGGCTGGTCAGCGGCGTCTGGTGCACCTCGGAACGGTGCAGGACGTTCTTCTCGTCGACCTGGATCCGCGGCACCTGGCCGGGCCGGGCGACATCGTGCAGGGTCAACTTGGAGAACACGACCTGTGTGGTCGTGGTCCCCACGTCGATCCCCACGGAGAGGACGTCGCGACTCGGGCCGGGCATGGGATGGTCGTCAGCTCTTGCGGAAGGTCACCGAGCCGTCGACGTCCATCGAGTCGAGGACGCCGACAACCAGGGCGTCGGAGGCCTGGTCACGGGTGCGCTCGCCATACCGGGCGGCACTGCCGGTGGCCACCAGGACGAGCTCGCCGGTGCCCGCACCGACACCGTCGACCGCGACGAAGATGTCCCCGCGGGCCGTCCCGGACTCGTCGGTCTCCTGGACGAGGAGGAGCTTGAACCCGGTCAGGCTCGGATCCTTCACCGTCGACACCGCTGAGCCCCGCACGCGGGCGATGAGCATCGAAGCCTCCTCGTTGAGCCCCTCTTCACCGGCATCCGCCGACACCCGACGACGCTATCTGCCTGCGCGCGAGGCAGACAAGGTATGCAAGCGAACCTTTCGAGCGGTTCAGCCGCGCAGGGCGGCGCGGAGCCGTTCGGGGTCGACGCGCCAATAGTCGTGCTGACGTCCGTCGACGAGCGTCACCGGGATCTGCTCCCAGTAGCGTTCGTAGAGGTCCAGATCTTCGTCGATCGAGACCTCGACCCAGCCGACGCCTTCCTGCGCGGCGACCTCGGCGATGACCTCACGAGCCACGTCGCACAGATGACAGCCGTCACGGCCAAGGAGGGTGATGCGGGGCTCGGCGACCACGCGGAGGGCCTAGAAGAAGGCGCTGCGACGGCGCCGCAGCAAGCCGTGGAGCGTCTGCTGGATCGTCTCGCGGATGCGGTCGGTCAGGTCGAAGACGAGCATCGGGTCGTCGGCGGCCGCCATCCCGAGGTGCGCCGTCTCCAAGGGCTCGCCGAACTCGATGAGCCACTTGCTGGGCAGCGGGATGAGCCCCAGGGGGCCGAGCAACGGCCACGTCGGGGTCACCGGCGCATAGGGCACGCCGAGAAGTCGGGCGAAGGTCTTCATGTTGCCGATGATCGGGTAGATCTCCTCCGCGCCGACGATCGAGCACGGGATGATCGGCACGCCGGTGCGGATGGCCGCCGAGACGAACCCGCCACGCCCGAAGCGCTGCAGCCGATAGCGCTCGCTGAACGGCTTGCCGATGCCCTTGAACCCTTCGGGCCACACCCCGACGAGCTCACCGGAACTGAGCAGCCGCTCGGCATCGGCCTGCGTCGCCAACGTCGAGCCGGACTTGCGGGCGACCTCGCCGACGAGCGGCATCTCGAAGACCAGGTCGGCCCCGAGCATCCGCAGGTGACGCTTGGCCGGATGCTCGTCGTGAACCGCGACCTGGGTCATGAGCGAGTCCAACGCGACCGTGCCCGAGTGGTTGGCGACGAGCAGCGCGCCGCCGGACGCAGGCAGGTGCTCCATGCCCCGGACCTCGACCCGGAACCAGCGCTTGTACAGCGGGCGCAGCAGCGGCAGGTAGACGTTCTCGGTGAAATCCTGGTCGAAGCCGAAGGTGTCGACTTCGTACTCGCCGGCCACCCGCCGACGCACGAAGGC
This sequence comes from Actinomycetota bacterium, assembly GCA_052034115.1. Lineage (GTDB taxonomy): Bacteria > Actinomycetota > Actinomycetes > Actinomycetales > Dermatophilaceae > Lutibacillus. The sequence goes on along the minus strand of JBPOIZ010000061.1, from coordinate 43,460 downwards.
CAGCGTGGCGGCGACCTGCGCCTCGACCTCGTCCGGCGCGAGCCCGGCGGCCGCACCGAGGGATCGCAGCATGGCGATGGCCAGCTCGAGCATCTCGGCCAGGTCGACACCTGCGGTCATCGAGACATGCTGCGCGCCGGTGTGGTTCGCCGCCAGATCGGTGGGACCGGGGGGCGTGGAGATGTCTGCGGTATGGCGCTGCTCGTCGGGGGCTCGGCGAGCCCGCCCCGGAGGCGCACCAGCCGGTGCCGGGTCGGTCAGCGGCGCCGGCTGCGGGCGGTGCCGCGCGGGCACCTTGCGCAGGGGCGCACCGGCGGCCGGTGCGGCCGGGACGTCCGCGGGGGTCTCGGTGGCACGGCGCGGGGCGGTCGCAGCGCGGCGGGCCGCACGGGAGACGAGCTCTCGCGCGCCGTCGGCGCCGCCGAGGATCCGTTCCGCGGGCAGGGCCGCCATACCGTTGGTCTCGTCGGGTGTGTCCACGACGGCGGGAGCGTCGACGGCGTGCTCCGTCGCGACCGCCCCGGGCTCCGGCATGAGCAGCGGGGTGCGGGTGCGGCGGGCCCGCTCCCCTGTCGCGCGGGCGGCGCCCCGGGCCAAGGCGTCGGTGGCGTTGGCCGGCCGGTTCATGACTCTTCCCCTTCGACGACGCGCAGCGACGGGCGGTTTCGGCGGGCGTCGGCAATGGCCCGGCGCGAGGGGCGAGCGCCCTGCGGTCGCGCCCCCGCCGACGCGGCCCGCGGCGCGGCCTTGTCGCGGTCCGGGACCGGCACCGGGCGGGTGACCTCCGCCGGACCGACGGAAACCGTCGGGCCAGCTGGGTCGCTGGCCGCGGAGCCCCCGCCGCCACCACCGAGCCCGACCCGGGCAGCGGCCACCCGGGCCAGCCCGCCGACCTTGGTGACCACCTCACTGGCGATGCTCGCTCCGGCGGCAACGGTCTGCAGAGCCACGTCGATGGCGTGATCCCCTCCCGGCAGCAGCGGGTGGATGTGCTCGGCGTAGGTCTCGAACGCCTGCCGGGTGGTGTACCGCGGCTCGAGGCCCAAGGCGGCGCGCATCCTGGTGGTGTCCAGGCCCCGACCGTGGGCCAACAACTGCAGTTGGTCCGGTGAGAAGTCGGCCAGACCGGCACGCTTGACGACCCCACCGATGGCCGATGAGCCCGCCATCGGCACGAAGACGACCGGGCGTCGAGCCAGAGCGGCACCCTGCAGCACGGTGATGACTCCGTCCCCGGCGACGTTGACGATCCCGCTCGTCGAGCCGACCGCGGCCAGGTAGGTGGCCTCGACCGCGTCCACCTCATGGGCGAATTGAAGCCGGGCGTCGAACCCGAGCGGCACCGGGATGACCGGCAGCGCGAAGTAGTCCGTCATCGGCGTGCGGATGCCCGGCCCGATGACGTTGGCGAACCGCAGAATGAGGATGTCGACGTCCGGCCGGCGGCGGGCGAAGCCGCGGACATAGCCCTCGACCTCGACCGAGTCCTTGCCGAACCCGCTCCGGGGCATGACCTTGGGTCCCATGTCCTCGGTGAACATGGCCGGGTCCCGGGAGGATGAGCCGTAGACGGCCGCCGACGACTTCACGACGAGTCGACGCACACTGGGGGCCTTCTGGCAGGCCGCCAGCAGCTGCATCGTCCCGATGACGTTGGTTTCCTTCTGCGTCACCCGCCCACCCGTCGGGGTGGCGATGACGTTCATGTGGACGACCGTGTCGACGTTGGACTGCGCGATGATGCGGCCCAACATGGGCCCGCGGATGTCCGCTCGGATGAAATCGGCGCGCCCGATGGGATGCGCCGGCGGGATGACGTCCACGCCGATGATCCGCCCGATGGACCGATCCTGGCTCAGCCGCGCGGCGAACAACCCACCCAGATACCTGGAGACCCCCGTGATGAGGACCACCTCAGGCACGAGACACCTCCCAACGAGTCATGACATCGCGGACCGTTGTCCCCGACACAGCTGATCCTACTCGCCGGTAACTTACGCCGGCGACGGCGCTACTTGCGGTTGCGACGCTGGTGACGGGTCTTGCGCAGCAGCTTGCGGTGCTTCTTCTTGGCCATCCGCTTGCGGCGCTTCTTGATCACAGAGCCCATGTCGTCCTCACGTTCGTCTGGTGCGGCGCACGGTCCCGCCGACAAGGCGTCGACGCCGTGCATCGGTGCCTGGCGAGCCTACCCGGTGGTGCGGGTCGCACACACCTCGACGCCAGGGCTGCCCGGGAACGCCGAAGGGGCGCTCACCGCAACGGCGGGCGCCCCTTCGAGCTGTGACGATGCATCGTCACGCGGTGTCGACGAACGACCCCTGGAGATAGGTGTGCACCGCGTCCTCCGGAACCCGGAAGGAGCGGCCGACACGAACGGCGGGGAGGTCCCCCGCGTGGACGAGCCGGTAGACCGTCATCTTCGACACGCGCATGATCGAGGCAACCTCGGCGACGGTCAGGAACCGCACCTGTGCGAGCTGGCGCTCGGTTGACATATCTCTCCTCGATCTCACACTCACGCGTGCAGCGCCGGCTTCCCCTCCGGCGGACCTCCACAAGCGTGCCGAGAGAAACCTTAGAGGCTGATGTTACTCGTGGGAAGTCGGCAGAGGGAACGATTCGGGTGCTGTCCAGTCGACACGCCGTATGACGCCTCCGACCGCACGGCCCGCTGCCCCCGACAAACCTCCACTCGACGCCTTTCAGCGAACGACCGGTCAGCGCATCGATCCGGTCAGTCGAACCAGACGTCGAGCCCGTGGTGCGGGAACAGCGCTTGCCGGCTGGCCATCACGGCTCGATCCACCTCGTTGGCCGGGTCGTAGCCCATCTCCCAGGAACGCCACCACAACCCGGTTCCGGGGGGCAGGTCGCCCATCCGTCCCGGCCCGGCATGACCGAACAGGGTCTCGACGTGGTCTCGCCAGGCCTGCGGCACCTCGTGTCGCGGGTCGATGGGCCGGTGGGCGGCAATCGCCGTCAGGTGGGCCCAGGCGCGCGGCACGACGTGGACGACCTCGTAGCCACCTCCGCCGAGCGCCACCCACCGCCCGTCGCAGACCTCATGGCTGAGCCGGTGGACGGTGTCCATGGCCTCGCGCTGCGCTTCGACGCTCAACGCCAGATGGGCGAGCGGATCCTGGGCATGGGAGTCGACACCGTGCTGGCTGATGATGATCTGCGGCCGGAACGCTCGCACCAGCGGCGGGATGGTGGCGTTGAACGCTCGCAGCCAGGCGCCGTCGCCGACGCCGGGGGGCAGCGGGATGTTGGCGGCCGTGCCTTGCGCACCCGGTCCACCGTGGTCCTGGGGCCAGCCGGTGCCGGGGAACAGGTGCCGTCCGGTCTCGTGGATCGACACCGTCAGCACCCGAGGATCGTCGTAGAAGATCGCCTCGACGCCGTCGCCGTGGTGCACATCGACGTCGACATACGCGATGCGCTCCACGCCCTGGTCGAGGAGCCACTGGATGGCGACCGCGATGTCGTTGTAGACGCAGAACCCGGACGCGCGGTCACGCATCGCGTGATGGAGCCCGCCGCAGAAGTTGACGCCGTGGGCCGCCTCGCCGTTCCAGACGGCCTGCGTGACGGCCAACGTGCCGTCGACGACGCGAGCGCTCGCCTCGTGGATCCCGCGGAACGTCGGCACGTCTTCGGTCCCGAGCCCGCGCCCCACGTCGACCCGGCGCGGATCGAGCGAGGCGCCCCGCACGGCGGCGATGAAGTCGCGATCGTGGACGGTCGCGAGCACGTCGTCCGCGGCCTCCTGCGGCTCGTGGACCTCGACGTCCTCGGCGTCGAAGAGCCCGAAGGCGGTGCACAGGCGCGCGGTGAGGTCGAGCCGGATCGGCGCCATCGGGTGATCCGGCCCGAAGTTGTACGCGGTGAGCACCGGGTCCCACACCACCCGGGCGGTGGCTCGCGTCATACCCACGACCGTATCGCTGCCCATCGGAACAGGACACCTGAGGGTCCTGGCTCGTCGGTCACAAGCCGCGCCGCACTCCCGCGGCTCCGATCGACGTCACCCACCGTTGCCCGAGGCGAGCTGCTTGGAGCGGGCCGCGGCGGCCTCCATCGCCGTGACGAACGCCGCCCGCACCTTGTGATCGTCGAGCTGCCGCAGCGCGGCGACGGTCGTCCCTCCCGGCGACGACACCTGCTCGCGGAGCACGGTCGGATGCTGCCGGGTCTCCTTGAGCATCGTCGCGGCACCGTAGAGGGTCTGGACGACGAGATCGGTCGACGTGGCCCGGGGCAAGCCGAGGACGACCCCCGCCTCGATCATCGCCTCGACGACATAGAAGATGTAGGCCGGCCCGCTGCCCGAGATCGCGGTGACGGCGTCCTGGTACTTCTCGGGGACCGTGACGACCTCGCCGCACGAGGCGAGCAGCGCCTCGGCCTCGGCCAGGTGCTCCGGCAGACAATGCGCACCCGGCGAGATCGCGGCCATCCCCTGATCGACCAGCGCGGGCGTGTTCGGCATGACGCGCACGACCGAGGAGCCCTCGGGGAGCCGGGACTGGAGGAACGCGGTGGTGATGCCCGCTGCCAGCGACACGACGAGGTTCCCCGGCACGATGTGATCCCGGATCTCGTCGAGCAGCCCGTCCATGTCCTGCGGTTTGACCACGAGGACCACCGTGTCGGCGACCTGCGCGGCTGCGACGTTGTCGAGGACCTCGACGCCGTACTTGTCCCGAAGCATGGCCGCGTGGTCGGCACGGCGTTCGGCGATCACCAAGCTGCCCGGGTCGCGGCCGGCCCGCAGCAGGCCGGACAGCAGGGTCTCACCCATGACGCCGGCGCCGAAGATTGCCGTGGTTCCGTTCTCAGTCACGGGCCTCAGTATGACGTCCGGCGCCCGAGCCTGCCGCGTCGCTCAGCCCTTGGTGGCCAGGCCGCGCAGAAAGAAGGTCACGTTGGCGGGCCGCTCCGCCATACGACGCATGAGGTAGCCGTACCACTCGTTGCCGTAGGGGACGTAGACCCGCATCGTGTCGCCACGGTCCGCGATCCGCTTCTGTTCCTCCGGGCGGATGCCGTAGAGCATCTGGTACTCGTATGACGACGGGTCCCGACCGTGTTTGGCGGCCAGCGCGCCGGCGATCTCGATCAGGCGCGGGTCATGGCTGGCCACCATGGGGTAGCCCTGACCGGCCATGAGGATCTTCAGACAGCGGACATAGGACCGGTCCACCTCGGAGGCACCCTGATAGGCCACCGACTCGGGCTCGGCATATGCGCCCTTGCACAGTCGGATCCGGCTGCCCGGGCCGGCCAGGTCACGACAGTCCCCCTCGGTGCGATGCAAGTAGGCCTGCAGGACGGCGCCGACGTCGGGGAAGTCCTGGCGCAACTCGACGACCGTCGACAGCGTCGCGTCGGTGGTCGTGTGGTCCTCCATGTCGACGGTGACCGTCGTCCCTGCGGACCGAGCTGCCAGGCAGATCTCGCGGGCGTGCTCCAAGGAGATGGCGGGACCGTCCTGCGGCAGGGCTTGTCCGACGGCACTGAGCTTGAGCGAGACCTCGACCGCACCCCCCTCGGTGTAGCCACGGTCGGCGAGCATGCGCAGCAGCGTGAGGTAGGCGTCCCGGGTGGCCCGGGCCTGGCCGAGGTCGAGGGTGTCCTCCCCGAGGTAGTCGATGGTGGCCCGCCGCCCCGTGGTGCGCAGCTGCCCGACGGCCGACACGGCGTCCTCGGCTGTCGCGCCGGCAACGAACCGACGCACGACATTGCGGCTGACCGGCGCCTTTTCGACCAGATCGCGCACGACGTGCTGGGTGGACAACGTGAGCAGGGAGGTGCGAAGCAGGTCGGCGGCGCCCACGAAAACCCCTCTCGGAGACCCGGCGGCGAGGGTGACGCCGCGCTCTGGGCCAGCGTATCGGCCCGGCTACCCTCCGGCGGGGTCCAGGTAGAGCCGGGCGAAGGCCAGCGCCAGCGCCAGGTCGGTCTCGCGGTCGGTATCGGTCGCGCCACGGGTGGACACCTCCACCGTGACCATGCCGGAGAACCCGCTGGCGGCGAGCGTGTCGAGCACCTCCGCGCAGGGTTGGGTGCCGCGGCCCGGCACGAGGTGGTCGTCCTTGGGTCCGCCGGTGCCGTCGGCGAGGTGCAGATGGTGCAACCGGCGTCCGAGTGCCCCCGCCATGGCCAGCGCGTCGGAGCCGGCCGTGGCGGTGTGCGACAGGTCGAGGGTGACGTGGCGGTAGTCCAGGTCGACCGGGTCCCACCCCGGCAGGTAGGCCTGCAGTTCGCGGCCCCGGGCGCGCCACGGATACATGTTCTCAACGGCCAGGGCCACGTCCCGGCGCGCCTCACGCTCGGCGACGCCCGTGACGAACGACGTGGCGTAGTCACGCTGCCATCGAAACGGCGGGTGCAGGACGACCGTGCGCGCCCCCAGGGCCGCGGCCAGGTCGATGGACCGGTCCACCTTCTGCCAGGGATCGCCGGTCCCCCACACCCGTTGGGCGAGCATCAGCGTGGGTGCATGGACCGCCAGGACCGGTATGTCGTGCCGGGCCACGAGGTCGGCCAGCGGCTTGATCTCTTGCGTCGTCGGGTCGGTCCACACCATGACCTCGACGCCGTCGTATCCGAGCCGGGCCGCCAGCTCGAAGGCCCGGGCACACCCCAACGGGTATACCGACGCAGTCGAGAGCAGGACCGGCGTGCGCGTCATGGGGACGTCATCGCCCTCACTCGTCGGCCAGTTGGTCGAGACGCCGCAGGATGATGCCCTCGCGCAAGGCCCACGGCCCGATGTCGAGGACCCGCGCCCCCAGCAACTCCATCGCAGCCTCGGCGACCAGTGCGCCGGCGAGCAGTTGGGCCGCTCGGCTGGGGGCGACCCCGGGCAGCTCGCGGCGCTGCTCCACGGTCATCGCGGAGAGGGAGCGAACCAGCCCTCGGAGGTCGTCGAGACGCAATGATCGGGGGACAAAGGGTCCGGCACCCTTGGGCGCCGCGCCGGCGAGGCGCCCCAGCGACCGCATCGTCTTGGAGGTCCCGACGACGTGGTCGACGTCGCCGAGGACAGTGAAGGGGCGCAGTTCCCGGGCGATCGTCGCCCGCACCTTGGTGCGCAGAGCCTTGACCGCAGCCTTGTCCGGAGGGTCACCGGGCAGGTGGTCCCGAGTCAGCCGGCCCGCACCGAGCGGGAGGCTGACTGCGACATCCGGCTCCTCGTCGAGGCCCGCTGCGAGCTCGAGGGACCCGCCCCCGATGTCGATGACGAGCAGCTTCCCGCTCGACCAGCCGAACCACCGGCGCACGGCGAGGAAGGTCAGGCGGGCCTCGTCGCTGCCGCTGAGAACGCGCAGCGGGACGCCGGACTGCTGCCGCACGGCAGCCAGCACCTCGTCGCCGTTGCGCGCCTCGCGGATCGCGGAGGTGACGAAGCCGAGCACCTCCTCCACGCCGAGGTCGTCGGCGAGGGTGCGGCATTCGGCGATGAACGCCGCGAGCTGCGCGGCCCCGGAGGCCGTGATCGCACCACCGGGGTCGAGGTTCTCCGAGAGCCGCAGGTCGATCTTGTGCGACGTGCTCGGAATCGGCCGGGCACCCGGGTGCGCGTCGACGACCAGGAGGTGGACGGTGTTGGAGCCCACGTCGATGACACCCAGGCGCATGGCATGAGGGTATCCGCCGGTCGCGTTGATCTCGGCTGAGGTCCGGAAGACCCGGCCGCGGCTGGGCGGGGGATGGGTGCCAGCCGCGGCCGGGCGAGGAGCCGCGCGTTCACCCACGCCCTGATGGCCACACAGCTGCGGTGCCTGTGTCCCGGAGTGCGGGTCGCCGGGGCGGACGTCGGTCGCGCGGGAGTGGGAGGACGGACCTCAGCGGCTCAGCGGGGCGGCCGGACGCGCGGGGCGACGAACCAGCGGCCCGTCCAGGGACAGCCCGGGGTGGGCAGGGACCGACTCCGATGTGGGCAGCGAAGCGAAGAGGCGGTCGAGGTCGGTTCCGGTGGCGCGCCATTCGGCAAGGAGGATGACGACCGCGACAAGGACTATCACGGTGGGCACAGCCAAGAGGAGCAGGGGCATTGCGACCTCGGATCCTTGGCCCGGGGGGACACCGGGCGGGGTGTGGGCAACTGTACGACGCCCCGACGTCCCCTCTATGACAACAGACCGCGAGTTGACGCGTCAACAACTTCGGCGCGTCAATTACCTCACCCATCGAGTCGACCTCCCGCGCCGTACCCTGTGCAGGTGGTCGAGGCTCCCTTGAACGCCGCCCGTATCTGGGTCGAGTTCGACGACCCCGCGATCACGGGCCAGCGGTTCCGGTGTGACCTGACCTGGCTGACCTCGAACTGGCGGTGCCTGTATGGCGATGGCTGCCGGGGCATCTATGCCGACCGCCCGCACGACGGCTGCTGCACGATGGGGGCCCACTTCACCGACGGTGAGGACCTCGACCGGGTCGCCGAGGTGGTCGACCGGCTCGACCCGGACATCTGGCAGTACCACGCCCACGCCGATGCGACATCCGGAGCCCTGGACCGCTGGACCGAGGTCGACGCCGACGGCACCCGCAAGACCCGGCGCGTCGATGGGGCGTGCGTCTTCCTCAATCGCGTCGGGTTCCCCACGGGCGCCGGATGCGCCCTGCACGTTCACGGGGTGCTCACCGGGGTGGCGCCCCACGAGGTCAAGCCGGATGTCTGCTGGCAGCTGCCCATTCGCCGCAGCTACCGCACCGTCGACCTCCCGGACGCCTCGTCATACCTGGAGGTCTCCATCTCCGAGTTCGACCGCCGGGCCTGGGGGCCGGGCGGTCACGACCTGGACTGGTACTGCTCGGGGGACTCCATCGCGCACACCAACCGCGAGCCGGTCTATCGCTCACTGCGCGAGGAGCTCGTCGAGCTCATGGGTGCGGCGGCATACGCCGAGCTGGAGGCGCGGTGTGCGGCCTACCTGCGCACCGTTCAAGCCGCTCGTGCCACCGGCCGCAACCTCCTGCCCCTCTACGTGCATCCGGCAACCCTGGAGGCCACCACCGCCGCGCAGGAGCAGGCCCGTCGAGAGCAGCGCCGCGCCGCCGCCGCGCGCCGCCGGGCCGCCGCGAACGCGCGTCGGGCTGCCAGCACCTGACGTGACGGCCATCCCCAGCCCGAACATCTGGGGCGATCCCGACCGGTACGAGGTCGAGAACCTCGGGGTCGACCCGGACGGGGTCATCGACGCCGTGCTCCGGCAGGTCGCCGACTGGACCGCTCGGGTGGTCCTGGACGTCGGCTGCGGCACCGGCTTCCACCTGCCCGGCCTCGCCGACCGGGCGGCCGCCGTCATCGGGGTCGAGCCACACCCGCCGCTGGCCCGGCGTGCCGCCGGACGGGTGGCGACCACCCGCCGGACGCACCCCGCGGTGGCACCGGTTGCGGTCCTGTGTGCCGGCGCCCAGGCGCTGCCCCTGGCCGATGCCAGCATCGACGTCGCTCTGGCCAGGTGGGCGTACTTCTTCGGGGCCGGCTGTGAGCCCGGGCTGGCCGAGCTGGCCCGGGTGCTGCGGCCCGGAGCAGTGGCCGCCGTCGTGGACAACGACGCCTCCAGGTCCACCTTCGGTGGGTGGTTCCGGCGGGCATACCCCACGTATGACGTCGATGCGGTCGAGCGCTTCTGGCGACGGCAGGGCTGGGCCCGGGAGCCGGCGACGATGCGGTGGTCCTTCCCCAGCCCCACGGACTTCGCGGCCGTGCTGTCGATGGAGTTCCCGCAGCACGAGGTGGACCAGATCCTCGACGAGGTCGGCCCGGACGCGTCCGGCGTGGACTATGCCGTCGTCGTGCGCTGGCGCCGGTTCTGACAGCGGCGGGCCCTACCCGGTACGCCATACCGTGGCGCCATGCCCGGTGCGCCATACCGGTGCGTCGCCGAAGGCCTGTCGGTGCCGCCTCGTACGGTCAGCGCATGACCACCACCAAGGCGCGAGTCAGCCGGCCGGCCTATCGCTGCACCGAGTGTGGGTGGACCGCGGTGAAGTGGGTCGGCCGGTGCGGCGAGTGCCAGGCCTGGGGCACGGTCGCCGATGCGTCCGGAGCTGCTGGGGCCGGTGCCGGGCGCACCCGGGCAGGCGTCGTCACGACGCCCGCAGCGCGGATCGGTGAGGTCGACGCCACCCGGTCCGCGGCGGTGCGCACGGGGGTCAGCGAGCTGGATCGGGTGCTCGGCGGGGGCCTGGTCCCCGGCTCGGTCGTCCTCGTGGCCGGTGAGCCCGGCGTCGGCAAGTCCACCCTGCTCCTGGACGTCGCGGCCCGCGCCGCGCGGGCCGGCCGCTCGACGCTCTACGTCACCGGTGAGGAGTCGGCCGCGCAGGTGCGGCTGCGAGCCGAGCGCATCGAGGCGATGGCCGCCGACCTGTTCCTCGTCGCCGAGACCGACCTGGCCACCGTCCTGGCGCACCTCGACACGCTCGCACCGGCCCTCGTCGTCGTCGACTCCGTGCAGACCCTCGCCAGCGCCGAGGTCGAGGGCGCCGCGGGCGGGGTCACCCAGGTGCGCGAGGTGGCAGCCGCACTCATCGCAGCCGCCAAGGCGCGCGGCGTCACCGTGCTGCTCGTCGGCCACGTCACCAAGGACGGCTCCATCGCCGGGCCGCGGCTCCTGGAGCATCTCGTCGATGTGGTCCTCACCTTCGAGGGTGACCGCCATAACCGGCTGCGGATGGCCCGCGCCGTGAAGAACCGGTATGGCCCCACCGACGAGGTGGGTTGTTTCGACCTGACCGAGGGGGGCATCGTCGCGCTGCCCGACCCGAGCGGGCTGTTCCTGTCCAGCCGGGACCTCCAGGTCAGCGGCACCTGCGTCACCGTCACGCTCGAAGGCCGGCGCCCCGTGGTCGCCGAGGTCCAGGCCCTGGTTGCCAAGGCCGTCGGCACCGCACCGCGACGGGTCACCCACGGGGTCGACTCCTCGCGCGTGGCGATGATCCTGGCCGCCCTCGAACGCCGAGCCAAGGCTCCCCTGGGCGGCTCGGATGCCTACATCTCCACCGTCGGCGGAGCGCGCGTCGTCGAGCCGGCCGCCGACCTCGCGGTCGCCCTGGCGCTGGCCTCCGCGGTGCTCGACCGACCGGTCGGCACGGGCGTGGTGGCGTTCGGTGAGGTGGGATTGGCCGGCGAGATCCGCCCGGTCAGCGGCATCGACCGGCGGCTCAACGAAGCGGTCCGCCTCGGGTTCGACACTGCGGTCGTGCCAGCCGGCTGGGATGGCGTGCCACCTGGCGGCATTCGGGTCGTGCCGGCGGCTGACCTGCTCACCGCCGTCTCGAAGGGCCTGAAAGTCGCGCCGGTGACCCGGATCCACTGACGTTACGATGAGGGCGCGAGCAGTCGCTCGACGTTGCCCCCAGCCGAGGAGCCCCCGTGGACCGCACTGACGAGGCTCTCGTCCGCGCGACCCTTGCCGCGGTGGCGCCGGGCACCGAGTTGCGCGACGGGCTCGAACGCATCCTGCGCGGACGCACCGGCGCGCTGATCGTGCTGGGTCACGACAAGGTCGTCGAGTCGCTGTGCACCGGTGGCTTTCCGCTCGATGCCGGTTTCTCGGCGACCCGGCTGCGGGAGCTGGCGAAGATGGACGGGGCCATCGTCGTCGACCGGGACTGCACCCGGATCCTGCACGCGGCCACCCACCTGGTGCCCGACTCCTCCATCGAGACCAGCGAGTCCGGCACCCGGCACCGCACCGCCGAACGGGTGGCCAAGCAGACCGGGATGCCGGTTGTGTCGGTGAGCCAGTCGATGCGCATCATCGCGTTGTACGTCGGCGGGCGACGCCACGTCCTGGAGGAGTCGGCGGCGATCCTGTCCCGGGCCGACCAGGCGTTGCAGACTCTGGAGCGCTACAAGGCCCGGCTCGACGAAGTGACCGGCACCTTGTCGGCGCTGGAGATCGAAGACCTCGTCACGGTCCGCGATGTGGCCGCGGTGCTGCAGCGACTCGAAATGGTCCGCCGGATCAGCGCCGAGATCCAGGGGTATGTCGTCGAGCTCGGCACCGACGGGCGACTCCTGGCCATGCAGCTCGAGGAACTCATCGGCGGTCTGGGACCGGACCGGGAGTTGGTCATCCGCGACTACACGGGCGCGACGAAGGCGGCCAAGGCAGCCAAGGCGGTGGATGCGGCCCTGTCCGCCCTCATGGCCCTGACGGCCCCAGAACTGGTCGACCTGACCGCCGTTGCCCGGGCCGCCGGCTTCGGCCCAGGCGTCACCGGCGATGGCCTGGACTCGGCGGCCAGCCCGCGCGGGTTCCGGCTGCTGTCCAAGGTGCCCCGCCTGCCGCCGACGATCATCGACCGACTCGTCGACCACTTCGACTCCCTCCAGCGGTTGCTGGCCGCCAATCTGGAGGACCTCATGGACGTCGACGGCGTCGGCGAGGGCCGGGCGCGCGCGGTGCGTGAGGGCCTGTCCCGGCTGGCCGAGTCGAGCATCCTGGAGCGGTACGTCTGAACGCGCTGCCGGCCGGTGCCGACCTGGCCCGGCTCCACGACGCGATCCTGCAGTGGTATGCCGGTGCCGCCCGGGCCCTGCCATGGCGCGACAGCGCCACCTCCGCCTGGGGCGTCCTGGTCTCGGAGATCATGGCTCAGCAGACTCCGCTGTCGCGGGTCGAGCCGGTATGGCGCACCTGGCTGCACCGATGGCCCACGCCGGCGGCCTTGGCCGCTGAGCCACCCGGCGAAGCGGTGCTCGCGTGGGGGCGGCTGGGCTACCCGCGACGCGCCCTGCGACTGCACCAAGCCGCCGCTGCCATCGTCGAGCGGTTCGGCGGCGAGGTCCCCGCGTCATACGAGGATCTGCTCAGCCTTCCCGGCGTCGGCGACTACACCGCGGCAGCGGTGGCGTGCTTCGCGTTCGGTGCACCGACGCTGGTCATCGACACCAACATCCGCCGGGTCCTGGTCCGAACGATCCTCGGTCAGGCGTTCCCGGCCCCGTCCCTGACCGCCGCGGAACGGGCTCTGGCGCGGGCGGCCCAGCCGGTTCGGCGCGAGGATGCCGTGACGTGGAACGTGGCCGCGATGGAGCTCGGCGCCTTGGTCTGCTCGGCCCGGGCTCCCCGCTGCGCGGGGTGTCCGGCGGCCCGGGAATGCGCCTGGTTTCGCGCCGGCCGACCGGAGCACGACGGGCCACCGCGGCGTGGCCAGGCCTGGGCCGGCACCGACCGGCAGTGCCGCGGCGTGCTCCTCGCCGTCGTCCGCGGAGCAGACGCCCTGCGTGGGGTCGACCAGGCGGCGATCGAGGCAGCGTGGCCCGAGCCCGCGCAGCGCCAGCGGTGCCTCGACGGGCTGCTCGGCGACGGGCTGGTCGAAGCGCTCCCCGACGGCGGGTTCCGCCTGCCGCGCTAGGAGCGTAGGCTCTTGAGTTTGTGCGCGAGGGGGCGAGCCTGACTTCTCAGCTCGTGCGGGCAGGGTTCCGCACCCAGTCGGCGTACCCGCTGGCCGCTCTCGCGGGGGTAGTCGCCAACTCGGTGTTCGGCCTGATCAAGGCATCAGTCCTGCTCGCGGCGGTCGGTGCTGCCGGTGGGTCGTTGCGCGGCTACGACACGACGACGATGGCGGCCTACGTCTGGGTCTCGCAGGGCCTCATCGGGTTCATCCAGCCCTGGGGCGGCTCACAGATCGCGGCAACAACCCGCAGCGGTCAGGTCGCGATCGACCTCACCAGGCCGGTGGACCTCCAGCAGGCCCACATCGCCGACGATGTGGGCCGTGGCCTGTTCGGGCTCCTCCCCCGCACCCTGCCCACCCTGGCGGTCGGGGCCTTGACCACCGGGCTGTTCCTCCCCGGCACCGCGGCGCCCTACCTGCTCGGGGTCACCTCCGCGATACTCGCGGTCGTCCTGTCCTCCGCGTGTCGCTACGCCCTGGGCGTGCTCGGCTTCTGGGTCGTCGACGCACGCGGGCTGCAGACGCTCTACATGGTGTTCGGCTCGTTCCTCGCCGGCCTGTTCGTCCCCCTGCCGCTCATGCCCCCGTGGCTTCAGACCGTCGCGGCCTTCACCCCGTTCCCGTCTCTGCTCATGTCCCCGGTCGACCTCCTTTCCGGTCGTGTCACCGGGATGTCGGCGTATGTCGTGCTGGGCGAGCAGGCGTTCTGGCTGGCCGCCGTGTGGGCCCTCGGCGCGTGGCTGACCCGCGCGGGCTCTCGCCGGTTGGAGATCCAAGGTGGCTAGGCGGTCGTCGGCCGCGCGGGCGCTGGCCGGGAGCGCCACCGACGTCCGACCGACGGCCTGGGCCGCCTACCGGGCCGTTCTCGGCTCGCGCGTGCGCGCGCGGATGAGCTATCGGATCCCGTTCATCACCGACGCCGTCGGTGCGGGCCTGGTGGGCATCGTCGAGTTCGCCGAGACGTTCATCATCTTCTCCGCAACCGGGGCCATCGGCGGCATCGACGTGCACGCCATCCTGCTCATCTTCGCGCTCGCCGAGATCGGCTTCTGCCTCGGCGACCTGTGTTTCGGGCACCTGGACAACTTGCCCGACTACCTTCGGACCGGGACGCTCGATGTCTACTACGTGCGTCCGCAGCCGCTGCTGGCGCAGCTGGTGACGAGTGACATCTCGTTGCGTCGGCTGGCCCGAGCTGCCGTCGGCGTGGTCATCCTGGTCGCCGCCGTGCTCATCAACGACATCACGTGGTCGATCCCCCGCGCCGCAATGCTCGCCTTGGCGCTGTTCTGCTCACCGCTGATCTATGCGGCGATGTTCGTCGCTGCGGCCGGCCTGCAGTTCTTCACCGTCAACGCTCCCGAGATGCCCAACGCCTTCACGTATGGCGGCCGGTATGCCGCGGTCACGCCGCCCTCGGTGTGGCCTGGGCCGTTGCGGGTCTTCTTCGGCTTCGTCGTGCCCGTGGCCTTCACCGGCTACCTCCCCGCCCTGGTCGTCCTGGACCTGCCTGGCGCCGGGCCATTCCAGCAGGGGTTGGCGTGGTTCCTCCCGGTAGCCGTCGCGACGGTGTGGGCCCTGGCTCTGCTCCTGTGGCGCACCGGCGTCCGGCACTATCAAGGGGGTGGCGGATGAGCATCATCCGCACCGAGTCGCTGACCCGCAGTTTCGGCCGCAAGGGCACCCGCAAGCATCCGCTGGGGCGGGCCGAGCGGCTGACCGCGGTCAAGGACCTGACCCTGACCGTCGAGGCCGGCGAGTCGGTCGGCTACATCGGGGCCAACGGGGCGGGCAAGTCCACGACCATCAAGATGCTGGTCGGGATCCTCGTCCCCACCGGCGGCACCGTGCTCACCTGCGGGCTCGAACCCGTCCGGCAACGACGCACGCTCGCGGGGAAGGTCGGCGTCGTCTTCGGCCAGCGCTCACAACTGTGGTGGGATCTGCCGCTGCGGGACTCCTTCGACCTGCTGACCGCCATACACCGGGTCCCGGCGGCCGAGGCGGCGGCCCGCACCGCCGACCTCGTGGAGCGGCTGGACATGGGCCCGACCCTCGACACGCCGGTGCGGCAGCTCTCCCTGGGGCAACGGATGCGCGGCGAGGTTGCTGCGGCGCTGCTCCACCGGCCCGAGTTGGTCATCCTCGACGAGCCGACCATCGGGTTGGACGTGTTGAGCAAGCAGAGGCTGCGCGAGTTCCTCATCGAGCAACGGGCCGAGCACGGGACGACCCTGCTGCTCACCACGCACGACATGGGCGATGTGGCCCGGTTGTGTGACCGCATCGTGCTGGTCGACCACGGTCGGATGGCCTTCGACGGGACGCTCGAGGGCCTGACGGCCCGGGTCGGCGCGCAACGGGTCCTGACCGTGGACCTCGCCGAGCCGCACCCCGACCTGACCGGCCTGACCGGGGCCCGGCACCTGTCGTCGGAGGGCGGCGGGCTGCGGCAGCGAGTGGCCTTCGACCCCGCCGCCACGACCGCGGCGGCGTTGCTCGCCGAGGTGGCCGCCCGCGTCTCGGTCGTCGACCTGACCATCGAGGAGCCGGATGTGGAGGACGTCGTGCGCCGCGTCTACCTCGCGCAGCAGGGCCGGGAATGACCCGGCCGGGTCTGTCCCGCTAGAGGGTCCGCAGCATCCTGGTGTTGCCCAGCGTGTTCGGCTTGACCCGCTCGAGGTCGAGGAACTCGGCGACCCCTTCGTCGTAGGAGCGAAGCAGCTCGGCGAACACCTCCGGCGCAACTGCCTGACCCTCGATGACCCCAAACCCGTGCCGGGCGAAGAAGTCCACCTCGAAGGTCAGGCAGAAGAGCCGGTCCACACCCAGGTCCCGGGCGTCCTGCACCAGCGCATCGAGCAGTGCGCCCCCTATGCCGCGCCCGGCGTGCGACGGGGCCACGGCCAGGGTGCGAATCTCGGCGAGGTCCTCCCACATGACGTGCAGCGCACCGCAGCCCACGACCGCGCCGTCAACCTCGGCCACGCGGAACTGCTGGATCGCCTCGTAGTAGGTCACCGCATCCTTGGCGACGAGCACGCGGCCATCCACCAACGGTGCGGTCAGCTCGCGGATGGCGCGCACGTCCCGGGACGTGCCTCGACGAATGAGCACTACAGGTCAAACCGGGCGAAGCTCAGGCAGACGTCTCGGTGGTGGCGTCGCCATGCTCCGTGGGCGCAGGCGCTTCGTGTGCCGCCTTGTCCTTCTTCTTCTTGGCCTTGGTCGCCTTGGTCGCCTGGTGAGCCGCCGAGAGGTTGGCGGCGTAGTCCGCGACATACCGTTGGCTCTCCCGGGGCGGTCGGGTGTAGCCGACGGCCGGCGGCCGGTGGGGCACCGAGACCGATGGCGGAGAGATCTGCTCGTAGGGCACCGAGGCGAGGATGTGCTTGATGACGTTGATCCGTGAGGCCCGCTTGTCCTCGGACTCGACGACATACCACGGCGCGTACTCGGTGTCAGTGAACTGCATCATGACGTCCTTGGCCCGCGAGTAGTCCTCCCAGCGGGTGATCGACTCCATGTCCATCGGGGAGAGCTTCCAGCGGCGCATCGGGTCGTCGGCGCGGGAGTGGAAGCGCGCCTCCTGCTCGACGTCGGACACCGAGAACCAGTACTTGCGCAGCATGATGCCTTCTTCGACGAGCATCTGCTCGAAGACCGGCGCCTGACGCAGGAACCGCCAGTACTGCTCGTCGCTGCAGAAGCCCATGACCCGCTCGACGCCGGCCCGGTTGTACCAGGACCGGTCGAACAGGACGATCTCACCGGCAGCCGGCAGATGCGGGACGTAGCGCTGGAAATACCACTGGGTCTTGTCGCGGTCACTGGGGGCCGGCAGCGCGACGATGCGGGCGACGCGGGGGTTGAGATATTCGGCGACTCGCTTGATCGCCGAGCCCTTCCCGGCCGCGTCGCGACCTTCGAACAGACACACGATTCGTGACCCGGTGGCGCGAACCCACTCCAGCATGGTGACCAGTTCGGTCTGCAGCTTGATGAGCTCTGCTTCGTAGAGCTCCTTGTCCATGCGGGGTGCGCCGCTCGCTGTGGTCTTGGCCATGGGCGCGATCCTGCCACCATCGGGTGGTGCGCGACCACCCGGTGCGTCACATCAAAATGACTCGACCCCGCCGCCGGGCGGACAGACCACCTGGAAGTCGGGCGTCACCGGAGGCATCCCGCCGCTGACCTCCCACGCCTCGTATTCCTCGTCCGGTGTGACGACGATGGTGCGGGCCAGATCGAAGCGCAGCCGCAAGGTGCCGTCCTTGTCCGCCCGGGCCTCGCGGACGACGGCCTGGTGCAACCCAAGCAGCGGCACCACGGTCGAGGTCTCGGCGGGGTCGATGGTGTACTCCATGGCCCCGTCGTGGAACCGCAGCGGCCGCGACATACGCACCGTATGGGTGCCGTCGACCACCAAGGTGACCGCGAAGTCCACGCACAGTTGGTCAACGATCCCACCCGCCAAGGGCAGGACGAAGTGGTCCGCTTCCTCACGCAAGCGCTCGGTTTGGTCCACCGTCATGCCCGACATGGTATGACGACGTGACGCCCTGCGGGGAACCCCGCGTGGCGTACGCGCCGATATCAGGGAAAACGCCGCAAGGGCGAGCCCGATGTCACCCTACGGCGTCCACCGGCGGCGCGTCCGGAATCTGCGGGATAGTCAGCGTGCGCTGCGAACCGGAGAAGGTGAACACCTCGGCCGCGCCCTCACCCTGCGCGTCGACGACCACGAACTCACCGGGCTTGAGCTCCCCGTAGAGGATCTTCTCGGAGAGGACGTCCTCGATCTCGCGCTGGATCGTGCGCCGCAGCGGTCGGGCACCCAGCACCGGGTCGTAACCCTTGCGAGCCAGCAGATCCTTCGCCGCGACGGTGAGCTCCAGGCCCATGTCCTTGTCCTTCATCCGGACGTCGAGCTTGGCGATCTCCAGGTCGACGATGGCCACGATCTCCTCGCGGGTCAGCTGCGGGAAGACGATGACGTCGTCGACGCGGTTGAGGAACTCGGGCCGGAAGTGGTTCTTCAGCTCGTCGGTGACCTTGGCCTTCATCCGGTCGTACTCGGTGCGGGTGTCGGGCCCGGCGGAGAAGCCGAGCGAGCCCTTGGTGATGTCCCGCGTGCCGAGGTTCGTCGTCATGATGATGACGGTGTTCTTGAAGTCCACCGAGCGCCCCTGGCTGTCGGTCAGACGACCGTCCTCCAGCACCTGCAGCAGCGAGTTGAAGATGTCCGGGTGGGCCTTTTCCACCTCGTCGAACAGCACCACGGAGAACGGCCGGCGACGCACCTTCTCGGTGAGCTGGCCGCCCTCTTCATACCCGACATACCCGGGCGGGGAGCCGAACAGCCGCGAGACCGTGTGCTTCTCGGAGAACTCGGACATGTCGAGCTGGATCAAGGCGTCCTCGTCCCCGAAGAGGAACTCGGCGAGGGTCTTGGCCAGCTCGGTCTTCCCGACGCCCGTCGGACCGGCGAAGATGAACGACCCACCGGGCCGGCGCGGGTCCTTCAGCCCGGCGCGGGTGCGGCGGATGGCCTGGCTGAGCGCCTTGATGGCGTCGTCCATGCCCACGATTCGCTTGTGCAGCTCGGCCTCCATGTTGAGCAGCCGCGAGGATTCTTCCTCGGTCAGCTTGAAGACCGGGATGCCCGTGGAGGCGGCAAGCACCTCGGCGATGAGCTCCTCGTCGACCTCGGCCACGACGTCCATGTCGCCGGACTTCCACTGCGCCTCACGCTCGTTCTTGGCGAGGCTGAGCTGCTTCTCGTCGTCGCGCAACCGGGCGGCCTTCTCGAAGTCCTGCCCGTCGATGGCGGCCTCCTTCTGGCGCCGCACGGTGGCGATCTTCTCGTCGAACTCGCGCAGGTCCGGCGGGGCGGTCATGCGGCGGATCCGCAGTCGGGCGCCGGCCTCATCGATCAGGTCGATGGCCTTGTCGGGCAGGAACCGGTCGTTGACGTAGCGATCCGCCATGCTCGCGGCGGCCACGAGCGCACCGTCGGTGATGGTGACCCGGTGGTGGGCCTCGTAGCGGTCGCGCAGCCCCTTGAGGATCTCGATCGTGTGCTTCAGGGTCGGCTCGGCGACCTGGATCGGCTGGAACCGGCGTTCGAGGGCCGAGTCCTTCTCGATGTGCTTGCGGTATTCGTCGAGGGTGGTGGCGCCGATGGTCTGCAGCTCGCCGCGGGCGAGCATGGGCTTGAGGATCGAGGCTGCGTCGATGGCGCCCTCGGCCGCACCGGCCCCGACGAGGGTGTGGATCTCGTCGATGAAGATGATGATGTCGCCGCGCGTGCGGATCTCCTTGAGCACCTTGCGCAGCCGCTCCTCGAAGTCGCCGCGGTATCGGCTGCCGGCCACCAGCGCACCGAGGTCGAGGGTGTAGAGCTGCTTGTCCTTGAGGGTCTCCGGGACGGTGCCGCGGACGATGTCCTGGGCCAGGCCCTCGACGACGGCAGTCTTGCCGACGCCGGGCTCGCCGATGAGCACCGGGTTGTTCTTGGTGCGGCGGGACAGCACCTGCATGACCCGCTCGATCTCCTTCTCCCGGCCGATGACCGGGTCGAGCTTGCCCTCCCGGGCCGCCTGGGTCAGGTTGCGCCCGAACTGGTCCAGGACGAGCGAGCCCGCCGGGGTGCCCTCGGCCGGGCCGCCCTGGCTCTGGCCCACGCCGGCCCCGGCCTTCTCACCCTGGCCGCCCTGGTAGCCGGCCAGGAGCTGGATGACCTGCTGGCGCACCTTGTTCAGGTCGGCGCCGAGCTTGACGAGCACCTGCGCGGCAACGCCCTCACCCTCCCGGATCAAGCCCAGCAGGATGTGCTCGGTGCCGATGTAGGTGTGGCCCAGCTGCAGCCCCTCGCGCAGCGAGTATTCGAGGACCTTCTTGGCCCGAGGCGTGAAGGGGATGTGGCCGGTGGGCGCGGTCTGACCCTTGCCGATGATGTCGGTGACCTGCTCGCGGACCGCCGTGAGGGAGATGTCGAGGTTCTCCAGGGCCTTGGCGGCCAGCCCCTCGCCCTCGTGAATGAGGCCGAGGAGGATGTGCTCGGTGCCGATGTAGTTGTGGTTGAGCATGCGCGCCTCTTCCTGCGCGAGCACAACCACCCGCCGGGCGCGGTCGGTGAACCGTTCGAACATCGTCTGCTCCTGCCTGTCGAGTCACGTCGATGCTAACTGCGACCGCGCGATGGGACGGTCTCGATCGGGTGACGTCTGCGGACGGAACACCTCGGCGCGATGCCCGACCCCGCTCCGCCGTATGGCGGTCTCGCTGCTCCCAACGCTGCCGCGCGCGAGCGTGTTCCCCGACTCAGGAGGGGCGCTCGAAGACGAGCTCCAGCCCGTCCTCCTCGTCCCACTGCTCGCCGACCTGGACGAAGCCGGCCCGAGCCACCAGGGCCAGCGACGGAGCATTCCAGGGCCCGACGCTGGCCCGGACGGTCCGCACCGCCGGTTCGGCATGGGCTCTGGCGAGCAGCGCCTGCAGCGTCGCCCATCCGAGGCCCTGCCGTCGCAGGTCGGGATCGACGGAGTACCCGACCTCCACCATGCCGTGGGGGTCCGGCGGGCCATGGAAGCCGGCCCGGCCCACGACCTGACCGCGTTCCTCGGACCACACCACCCCGGTCACCCACGCCTGGCTGGGTGGGTCGTCGACCACCTGACGGGCCCGCAACGCCCAGGTGTCACGCCAGTCCGGGTCCGCGCACGCGGGGGTCAGCGGGACCGGGGAGGTCTGCCCGGCTCGCTCGAGGTCGCCCTCCGCGAGCGCAGCAAGCGTCGCCGCGTCGAGCTGGATGATCCGCACCGTGGACACGCCGGAATCGTATGCCGCCGCAGTCGGGAGCGGGCGCCAACCCCTCGCGACCTCCCGGACCGAGCACGAAGCGCGGCAGCAGAGCCGCAATATTGGTGTGGCTTCGTTGTTTAGCGGACACCTCGGGACACCGCGAGCGGTTGAGCTCGGAGCAGCGGGGACTCCCCGTCTCACGACCCCGAGTGACCCATGGATGCGCCCGGTCAGCGGCGGCGTTGGCAGCGGCCGCACCAGAAGAGGTTCCGCCCGGCCACGACCGCGGTCCGCACGCGGGACCCGCACACCCGGCACGGTTCACCGGCGCGCTTGTAGACGTAGTAGCGCCGTTCGACCGCGGCGCCGACCACGCCACGGCGCCACGCGGAGACGGTGCGACCGAGCTCGGGAGCCACGGCGTCATGGGCGTCATCGACCAGCACCTCGTCGACCTGGTCGGCCATCGTCACGATCTGACCGAGCCGGACCCCGATCGGCATGAGCAGGCGCAGGTCGGCCCAGATGGCGGCAAAGGACCGTCGACGGATCTCCCGTCCGGGCCGGTGGGGATCGACGCGCAGCCGGAACAGCACTTCGGAGCGGTAGACGTTGCCCACGCCGGCGATGACGGACTGGTCCATGAGCAGTTCGGCGATCGGCCGGGTGCTGCGCGAGATGCGCGCCCACGCGGCGTCGGGGTCGGCGTCGGCCACGAGCGGGTCCGGCCCGAGCCGGCGCAACACCTGCGCGACATCCTCGGGTGCGGCCACCTCGCACAAGGTCGCGGCGCGCAGGTCGGCGACATACCGGTCCGAGAGCAGGCGAACTCGCACCGCGCCGACCGGCGGCGGCACGGTGACCTCGCCCCCAGCGCCGATCGCGAGCGCGGCGATGGTCAGCTCACCGATGAGACCCAGATGGATGTGCAGGTATGCCGGACCGGTCAGCTCCGGGCCGGCGAACTCCACGAACAGGTGCTTGCCGCCGGCGAAGGCGCGCACGATCGGGCGGCCGTCGAGCACCGCGGCCCCGTCGGCGAAGCGCCCCTGCGGGCTGGACACCGCGACGACATCGCCGCCGAAGGCATCGTCGAGCGCAGCAGCGAGCCGATGGAGGTGGTGCCCTTCAGGCACTGGCCGCCTCGCCGCGGGCCGCTTTGGCCCGGTCCACACTGCGCTGCAGGGCCTCCAGCAGGTCGACCACCTCTCCGGAGGCGTCGCCGGGCTCGGGGATGTCGGTGACCTCGCCACCGGAGATCTTGGCCTCGACGACGGCCTGGACCGCCGCCGCGTAGTCGTCCTCGTAGTCCTCGGGGTCGTAGTCGCCGGCCAGCGAGTCGACCAGCAGGTGAGCCATGGCCAGCTCCTTGTCGCTGGCGTGCACCTCGTCACCGAGCGAGGCGAAGTCGGGGGAACGCACCTCGTCGGGCCACAGCATCGTCTGCATGACGATCACCCCGTCGCGGACCCGCAGGACCGCCATCGTCATCCGGGTGCGGATCGAGACGGTCACCACGGCCATGCGGTCGGTGTCGACCAGGGCATCCCGCAGCAGGGCGTATGCCTTGACCGCCGACTTGTCCGGCTCCAGGTAGTAGGAGCGATCGAGCAGCATGGGGTCGATCTGGTCCGCTGGCACGAACTTCTCGACCGCGATCTCCTTGCTCGACTGGGCCGGCAGATGCGCGAAGTCCTCGTCGGTGAGGACGACCATCGCCCCGTCCTCGGTCTCGAAGCCCTTGGCGATGTCGTCGAAGGACACCTCGGCGCCGTCCACACTGCAGATCCGCTTGTATCTGATCCGCCCGCCATCGACCCGGTGCACCTGCCGGAACTGCACGTCGTGGTTCTCGGTCGCCGAGTAGAGCCGGACCGGCACATTGACCAACCCGAACGACACCGCACCCTTCCAGATCGCCCGCATCGGCCCAGTATGACGCCCCGCGGTGGCACCGCGGACGGCAGAATGCGGGGATGCGCCCCATGCTCGCCGCGACGGCCACCGGCATACCGACCGGGCCGGGCTGGATCCACGAGGTGAAGTGGGACGGCATGCGGGCACTGGTCGAAGTGCGCGATGGGCGGGCCACCTGCTGGTCCCGCACCGAGCGAGACATCAGCGTGGCCTTTCCCGAGCTCGCCGGCCTCGGGGGCCTGTACGAGGACATGCTCCTCGACGGCGAGATCGTCGTGCTCGACGGCGGACGCCCGTCCTTCGAGGCACTCGCTGAGCGCTTCCACGTCAGCGATCGGCGCCGGGCGGCCACCCTGGCGGCCAGCCGCCCCGCCACCTACATGGCCTTCGACCTGCTGCGCCTGTATGGCGTGGACCTCACCGGCCGACGATTCGCCGACCGGCGAGCCACCTTGGAACGCCTCGAGCTGCGGGGCCCGCACTGGCAGGTGCCGCCCACCTTCACCGACGGCCAGGCGCTGCTCGACGGCACGGCGGCGCAGGGCCTGGAGGGCATCGTCAGCAAGCGCCTGGACGGCATCTACCGGCCCGGTCGGCGCAGCGAGGACTGGGTGAAGACGGCGCACCGCACATCGGCCTCCTATGTCATCGGCGGGTGGCGTCCCGAGACCGGGAACGATGCGACCCTCGGCGCGGTGCTCGTCGGCGTCCCGTCCCCCGGCGGGCTGACCTACCGTGGGCGCGTCGGCAGCGGGCTGGCCGGACGAGCCGGGTCCACGCTCCTGGCCGACCTGCGCCCGCTGGCCGAGGCGCGCTCGCCGTTTGTCGGCGACATCCCCCCGGAGGACGCCGAGGGCACGACGTGGGTGGCGCCGGTGCTCGTGGTCGATGTCGTCTCGCTGGGCGTCAATCGGTCCGGGCGGCTGCGCCAGCCGAGCTATCGCGGCCCGCGACCAGATCTGACGGCCGGCGACGTCGAGGACGCCGCCCCCGGGCCCGGTGACGCCATACCGGGGGGTGGGCCGGATGCCTGAGCCGGGGGCCAAGGTGCGCGTCGACGTCGAGGGACGCACCATCGCGCTGTCCAGCCTCGACAAGATCCTCTTCCCGGCGACCGAGACGACCAAGGGCGAGGTCCTGCACTACTACACGCAGGTCGCGCCCCTGTTGCTGCCGCAGCTCGCGGGCCGCCCGGTCACCCGGGTGCGGTGGCCGGAAGGGGTCGCCGGGGTGAGCTTCTTCGAGAAGAATCTGCCCTCCGGCGCGCCGTCATGGTTGCCGCGGGTCACCCTGGTCAGCACAGGAGCGCGGCGCGACGACCCGGCCGCCGAGGGGCACGAGACGGTGACCTATCCGCTCGTCCCGGATCGAGCGACCCTGGCCTACCTGGTCAACCTCGGCTCGCTGGAGTTGCACATCCCGCAATGGCGGATCGGCCAGGACGAACAACCGCTGCACCCCGACCGACTCGTCGTCGACCTCGACCCCGGCCCGGGCGCGGGGCTGCACGAGTGTGCCCGGGTGGCCCTGCTCGTGCGCGAGCGGCTCGCTGAGATCGGATTGACGCTCGTCCCGGTCACGTCCGGGTCCAAGGGCATGCAACTGTATGGCGCGCTGCCCGGTGTGCACACCAGCGAGGACATCCGAGCCCTGACCCAGCACCTGGCGCAGGAGTTGACTGCGGCGCACCCCGACCTGGTCGTGTGGAAGATGACCAGGTCGCTAAGGCCCGGGAAGGTCCTGCTCGACTGGAGCCAGAACACCGCGGCCAAGACGACGATCAGCCCGTACAGCCTGCGTGGGCGCGACCTGCCGTGCGTGGCCGCGCCGCGCACCTGGGACGAGGTGGAGGCCGGCGCGGCCCGGGCCGGCGCCCTCGAGCAGGTGATGATCGACGACGCGCTGGCCCGATTCGACCGGGTCGGGGATCTCGCCTCGGCCGTCCGATGACACGACGAGGGGGGCGGCCCAGGCGGGCCGCCCCCCTCGTCGTGGTTTCGCCGGACTCAGTGAGCCCGGTCGTAGGCCTCCTGGACCGAGGCGGGGATGCGGCCCCGCTCGTTGATGGAGTAGCCGTTGTCCCGCGCCCAGGCGCGGACGTGGGACACGTCGGGCTTGCCACCGGACGGCTTGCGACCGGTGACCTTGCGACCGCCGGAACGGCGAGCGCTGCCGACCCACGGGGCCAGCGCGTCGCGCATCGCGCGGGCGTTGTCCTCGGACAGGTCGATCTCGTAGGTGACGCCGTCGAGGCCGAAGTGGACGGTCTCCGCTGCGGGCGAACCGTCGACGTCGTCTTCGAGGACCACTTGGATCCGTTGGGCCATGGATCTCACTCCTGGGGATTTGTTGACCGGAAGGGCGTGCACCTCCCAGGTGACCGCCTCGAATCCCACGCTTTCCCCTGCGTCGAGGCGAAACCCCATCGTGGGGCTCACCCCGTGATAGTACACAGCAATTCTGCGACGACGGAATGGTGGCCCCAGCGCGGGATCGCCGTTTTCGGCGTGAGCGTCGGGAACTCCGGTCGCGCAGAAGGAAAGTGATCAGGGTTTGGTCAGGCCCGGATCCGCACTGTCGTCCGACCCGGTCGGGTCGTCGGCGGTGGCCGCGGCGGTGGCCGCGGCGGAGGCCGCGGTGGAGGCCGCGGCGGGGCCCTCGGACGGGCGGCCGATGCCACCAGCTTCCGGATGCTCACGTGTCGGCGACGAGGCCTGCTCGCGCTCCCATCGGGCCTGCGCCAGCCGCTCTCGGCGATCCCCTTCAAGGATGTACTTCATGATGTGATAGAAGAGGAAGGCAACCCCGATCGTGGGCAGCAGAGCTGCTATGTAGGGAAATGCTGCATTCCAGACCTCACCCATGTCAGGCCCCTTCCGGCTTCAGCAGGGGAAAGAGGATCGTCTCGCGGATGCTGGCGCCGGTGAACAGCATCACCAGGCGGTCAATACCCAGCCCGAGGCCTCCCATCGGCGGCGCACCATACTCCAGGGCCCGCAGGAAGTCCTCGTCGAGCTGCATCGCCTCGTGGTCACCACCGGCGGCCAGCAGCGACTGAGCCGTGAGGATCTCGCGCTGGATGACCGGGTCGATGAGCTCGGAGAACCCGGTGCCCCGCTCGACCCCGGCGATGATCAGATCCCAGGCCTCGATGAGGCCCGGCTCGCTGCGGTGCCGCCGGGCCAACGGCTGTGCCGAGGCCGGGTAGTCGTAGAGGAAGGTCGGCTGGAGCAGAGTCGGCTCGACCAGCTCGCTGAGCAGCTCCAGGGCGATCTTCTCGGCTCCCCAGCTCTCGTCGATGGCCACGTCGTGTCCTGCGGCCAGCTCGGCGAGCCGCTCGCGCGGGGTCGCGATGGTCACGACCTCGCCGACCGCCTCGGAGATCGCGGGGTAGACCGAGAGCCAGCGCCACTCGCCGGCCAGGTCGACCACCCCCATCGGAGTCTCGAACTGGCGGGTGCCCAGCGCGTCGGCGGCGGCGAGGTAGACGTCTCGGATGACCGCCGCGATCGTCGTCTGATCGCCATACGCCTGATAGACCTCGAGCATCGTGAACTCGGGGCTGTGCGTGGAGTCGGAGCCCTCGTTGCGGAAGATCCGCCCGAGCTCGTAGACCCGGTCCACCCCGCCGACGACGGCCTTCTTCAGGCTCAGTTCGAGGGCGATCCGCAACGTCATCTCGACGTCGAAGGCGTTCATGTGGGTGCGGAACGGGCGAGCGTTCGCGCCGCCGTGGATCAGCTGGAGGATCGAGGACTCGACCTCGACAAACCCCTGCCGGTCGAGCTCGGAGCGGATCGCCGCGGTGACCGTCGCGCGGAGCCGGACCATGTCCCGGGCCTCCTGCCGGACGATGAGGTCGGCGTAGCGCTGCCGGACCCGGGTCTCCTCGGAGAGGTCCTTGTGCAGCGTCGGCAGGGGGCGCAGCGCCTTGCTCGCCATCTGCCACGAGGTCGCCATGACGGACAGCTCGCCGCGGCGGCTGGAGACCACCCGCCCGGTGACGGCGACGTGGTCGCCGAGGTCGACGAGCTCCTTCCAGGACGCGAGCGCCGCCTCGCCGACGTCCGCGAGCGAGAGCATGACCTGCAGACGCGTGCCGATGCCCTCCTGCAGGGTGGCGAAGCAGAGCTTGCCGGTGTTGCGCACAAACATGACACGACCGGCGACCGTGACGACCGCGTCGGTCTCGGCCCCCGCCTCGAGATGGCCCCACGCCTGCCGGACCTCCGCGAGGGTATGGGTGCGGCCCACCGTGACCGGGTAGGGCGCCGAGCCTGCCTCGAGGAGCCGACTGCGCTTCTCATGCCTGACCCGCATCTGCTCGGGCAGGTCGAGGGCAGGGGCGTCGGCGGCGTCGACGGGGGGCTGGTTCACCCGGACAGGGTATCTACTCGGCACCGCGGTCCCGTGCCGGCGTCCAGCCGCGCGGTAGGGTCCGCGGGGTGGGTTTCGTTCCGTGGGAGGGCGCCTGGCGCGAGGCCCTGTATGGCGAGCGCGGCTTCTACCGAGGGGCCGGGCCCGCGGGGCACTTCGCCACGGCCACCCACGGCGGCCCGGGGGCGGTGCTCGCCGATGCCCTCGCCCGGTGGGCCACGACGCGCGGGCTGCGTCGCCTGGTCGACGTCGGCGCCGGCCGGGGAGAGTTGCTCACCCATCTGGCGGCACTCGACACCGATCTGGAGTTGATCGGCGTCGACGTCGTGCCGCGCCCGCCGCAGCTGTCGGAGCGCATCGGCTGGGTCCGCTCCCCCGGCGGCGCCGACCTGCCGGACGAGCTCGGGCCGCTCACCGACAGCCTGGTCCTGGCCCACGAGTGGCTCGACGTCGTCCCCTGCCCGATCGCCGAGGTCGACCCCGATCACGTCCTGCGGGTCGTGCTCGTCGACCCGGACACCGGCGAGGAGGCCTGGGGGTCGCCGCTGACCGGACCGGACCTGGACTGGGCCAGGAGGTGGTGGCCCACGAGCGCCCCCGGGGATCGGGTGGAGATCGGTCGAGCGCGCGACGACGCGTGGACGCACCTGACCGACCGCCTCGGCTCCGGCCTGGCCGTCGCGGTGGACTACGGCCACACCCGCTCGGACCGCCCGGCCGACGGCACACTGACGGGCTACCGGGCCGGTGGCCAGGTGGCCCCGGTGCCCGACGGCTCCTGTGACATCACCGCCCACGTGGCGATGGACGCGCTGCGGCATACCCGGTTGGTGACCCAGCGCGAGCTGCTGCGCGAGCTGGGGGTCTCCGGGCGGATCCCGGACGCCGCCCTGGCCGGCGCCGACCCCGCGGCATACCTGGACGCCCTCGCCAGGGCCAGCCACGCAGCGACCCTGCTCTCCCCCGGCGGGTATGGCGGCTTCCTCTGGGCGATCCTGGAACGGCCCGCCACGGACTCGGGCCGTGTGGCCCCTGCCTGAGCGCGGCGGCCATGCGGCAGACTCGGACGCATGACTGTCACGGCCACCCAGCGTGAGCTCACCGTCGGCCTCGGGGCGGCGGGCCTCGCCACCGCAGACATGACGCTGAACATCGGTCCGCAGCACCCGGCGACGCACGGTGTGCTGCGCCTACGGATCGTCCTCGACGGCGAGCGGCTCGTGTCGGCCGAGCCGGTCATCGGCTACATGCATCGCGGCGCAGAGAAGCTCTTCGAGGTGCGGGACTACCGCCAGATCCTCGTCCTGGCCAACCGGCATGACTGGCTGTCCGCCTTCGCCAACGAGGTCGGGGTGGCTCTTGCGGTCGAAGCCATGCTCGGCATGGAGGTGCCCGAGCGGGCCACCTGGGCACGCACGATGCTCGTCGAGCTGCAGCGGGTGCTCAGCCACCTGATGTTCCTTGGGTCCTACGCCCTCGAGCTCGGGGCCATCACCCCGATGTTCTTCGCGTTCCGCGAGCGCGAAGACATCCAGACCCTCCTCGAGGAGGTCTCCGGCGGTCGGCTGCACTACATGTTCAACCGCGTCGGTGGCCTGCGCCAGGAGCTGCCCGCCGGGTGGCTCCAGCGGATGGACGAGTGCATCACGCTGGTGCGCAAGCGGCTCAAGGACGTCGACAACCTCATGCTCGAGAACCCCATCCTCATCGGCCGCACCCGCGGCGTCGGGGTGCTCAGCAAGGAGCTCGTTCACGCCTATGGCGTCACCGGGCCGATCGCCCGCGCCTCCGGCGTGGATGTCGACCTGCGCCGGGACGCGCCATACCTCGCGTATGGCGAGCTCTTCGTGCCCGGCGGCCCGGGGCGGGTGGTGACCCGCGAAGAGGGTGACGGTCTGGCCCGCCTGCAGTGCCTGCTGGAGCAGACCTACGTCAGCCTCGACGTGGCGCAGGAGTGTGCGCACCGGCTCGCCGCCCTGCCGCAAGGACCCATCAACGTCCGACTCCCCAAGGTGCTCAAGGTGCCCGAGGGCGAGATCTACGTCGGCACGGAGAACCCGCTCGGCTTCAACGGCTACTACCTGGCCTCCCTCGGCGACAAGACGCCGTGGCGGCTCAAGCTGCGCTCGGCCTCGTTCGGCAACGTCCAGGTGCTGCAGGAGATGCTGCCCGGCCAGCTGCTCTCGGACATGGTCTCGATCCTGGGGTCGATGTTCTTCGTCGTCGGCGACGTCGACAAGTAGCCAGCTCACTCCGTCGGCGCCGCGGGGTCCCTCCGCTGTGCCGCTGCGGCCAGATCCGCAGGGAGCACCGGCGGCGGCGTGATGCTCGGCACGAGCACCGGCACCTCCGCCACCTGACGGTCGATCCAGCCGGCTGGGGTGAGCCGGTCGACCTTGGTCGCCGCCACGGCCGGCGCGGCCTTGGGTGCGGGGTGGGCCGTGGCCCAGGCGACGTAGGACTCCTCGGCCACCGGCAAGGTCGGGAAGAGCATGTCCTCGCCGATGAGTTTGGTCAGCCCAGCCTTCTTCAGGGCCAGGAGCAGGTCATGCTTGACCCGGGCCAGCCCAAGCCGGGCGCCGCGTTCGGCGAGGTCGGCGTGCAGGTCGCGCAGCGCGTCGGCGGCGGTGATGTCCACCTCGACGTTCGCCTCGACGTTGAGCACGAACCACCGGCACGGGGTCTCGGGGAAGGTCGCGTTCTCCTGGTCGACGACGGCCAGGGCTCGACGCTGGATGTCGCCGGCGTTGGCGAAGAACAGGGGCGCGTCATACCGATAGACGATCAGGCCGGGAAGCGTCTGAGCGTTGGCGTAGTCGTTGACGTCGTGCATGCCCGGTAGGCCGGGGACACGCCCGAGGACACTGTCCCGTGGGCGGGCGAGCCGCTGCGCCATCTCCAGCAGGCTCAACCCGATGGCGATCCCGACCCCGGCGAGGATGCCGAAGAAGATCGTCCCGAACGTCGCGGTCGCTGCCAGCAGGAGCTCACGCCTGCGGAACCGGGCCAGCCGTTTGATCTCCTTGACCTTGACGAGCTTGGTCGCGGCATAGATGACGACGGCCCCGAGCGACGCGGCCGGCAGGTTGGCCACCAGCGGCCCAGCGACGAAGAGCACCACGACGACACACGCGGCCGCAGCGAGGCTGTAGACCTGGGTGCGCGCCCCGGACGCCAGAGCCAAAGCGGTGCGCGAGCCCGAGGAGGAGACCGGGAAGCCCCCGACCAGGCCCACGGCGACGTGCGCGCCGCCGAGGGCGACCAACTCACCCTGCGGGTCGATCCGGTTGACCGAGCGGTCCTCGTCGGGCTCCAGCGGGGCCGGGAACCCCCGGGCCACCAGGGTGTTGTCGCCGTACGCAACGATGGCGACGCCGACGCCTGCCACGAGCAGGGACTGGATGTCTGACCAGGACACCTGCGGGAAGGCCGGCACCGGCAACCCGGTGGGGACGGCACCGACCACGGCAACGCCCTGGTCCTTCAGGTGCAGGACGGTGCACGCGATGGTGGCCGCCGCAACGGCGATGAGCGGCGCCGGCCAGCGCGGGCGGACCCAGTGGACGAGGAAGATCAGCGCGAGGGTGGCCAGGCCGACATACAGCGTGGTGAACTTCGTGCCGACCACGGCGGAGGCGAACGACTGCACCTGCCCGACGATCGTCTCTCCTTCGACCTTGGTGCCCGTCATCTTGCCGAGCTGGCCGACGACCATGAGCACAGCGGCCCCGGCGAGATAACCGACGAGCAGCGGTTGGGAGAGCAGCTCGGCGATGACGCCCAGACGGGCCATCCGACCGACGAAACACCAGAAGGCCACGATGAGGCTCAGTGCTGCCCCGAGGGCCACCGCGCGGGTGGGGTCGCCACCGGCCAGCGGGGCGATCGCGGTGCCGGCCATCAGGGCGACCGTCGACTCCGGCCCCACCGAGAGGCTGCGCGACTCCCCCATGAACGCGTAGACGAGCAGGGCGGCAAGTGCCGTCCACAGGCCTACGACGGTGGGCACGTTGACGATGGCGGCATACGCCATGACCTGCGGCACGAGGTATGCCGCGACCGCGATCCCGGCCAGGATGTCGGGGCGCAGCCACGCGCGGCGGTAGACCTTCAGGGTGCGCAGCCCAGGCGTGGACGCGACCAGAGCGCGGATGAGGAAGTGCTCCGCGTGGGTGGTGGAGTGGTATTCGATGGCCGGGCGACGCTCGATGGTCTCGGCGGCGTGCAGGGGAACTGCTGTGGTCGGACCGGGGATTACCGGCACGCCGTCCGCAATCTCATCCGGGGCGCCGACGCTGGCGGCGGTCCCGTCCTCGGTCGACTCGGTGGTGAGGCTGTCGGGCTCGGTGGGGGCCGGCGCCGGGGCGTGGCCCCCCGCGACCGACTCTGCGGGGCGCGTGGCGTCCGCAGGAGACGGCGCGCCGATCGGCGCCGCAGCGGCTGGAGCCTGGGGCGTGGCCGTGGGGTCCACCGCGGGGGCCGGCTCGACGTCGGACGGCTGGTTCGCGCTCGGCGCCGGCGTCGGCGCCGGCCCGGGCATTGGCGCGTGCTCGTCGTGCTTTCCGTGACCATGCTTCTTGGACACGACGACTCCTCTCCGAGGCGCCCTTCGGCGGGTCGCACCCTACCACTCGCCTCGGCCCTCGACGGCCGGTTCGCCGGCCGGATCCGGCAGGACGACGGTTCAGACTACGCGGGTTCGCCAGCAGGTGTCGCGGGGGAGCCGCCGCCCGAAGGCCCGTGGCGGTGGTGATCGGAGTCGTCGATCCGGCACCAACGCTGCACGACGAGCCCCGCAATCGATAGGAGCAGCCCGGCCAGGACCGTCGCGATGACCGGCCAGAGCCGATCCCGGACCGTGGGGATGTCGGCGTCCCCGAGCAGGACCGCGCCCTGTGCGGCATACCAGCCCACGACGGCGGCTCCGGTCAGGGCCGAGGCCTGGGCGAGGACCACCGTGCGCGCGGCCCGCAGCATCCCGACCGGCCGGGGACCCGGGCGCCCCTCTTGCAGGCGCTTGATCGGCAGCCCCGCCGCGAGGATGGCCCCGGAGAGGAAGATCAGGACGACCGGGGACATCCAGCCCACCACCGGCAGGCCGGTGCCGCCCGCCACGACCAGGCGCAGCACGACATACCCCAGGGCTCCCGCGAGGAGCACGACGAGGGCGAGCAGGTTCGGCCGGACGCCGCGGGGATCGGAGGTCATCGCAGCGGGTCCCATGCTGGGCCGACGCGTACCCCAGACTCGTCGACATCGGCGAGCACGTCGCTGACCTTGCGGATCGTGCCGTGCCCGACCGCGCCGCGGGCTCCGGCGAAGGAGCCGGCCGCGGTGCCGGGCATCCGGATCGTGGCGGCGGGGTCGACGGCGTGCCAGGGACGCAGGACGAAGGCGCGCTCGTGCGAGCGAGGGTGCGGCAAGGTCAGTGCCGGGCCCTCGCGGACGACCTCAGTGGTCGTCCCGGGCATGCCGTACTGGACGAGGTCGAGATCGAGGGTGCGGGCACCCCAGCGGATGTCCCGCACCCGGCCGTGCCGCGACTCGATGGCGTGCAGCGCCGCGAGCAGCTCGGCCGGGGCCAGGGAAGTGCGGGCCAGGAGGATGGCGTTGAGGTAGACCGGCTGCTCCGGCCCACCGACCGGATCGGTCTCCACCAACGGCGACACCGCGACCGGCACCACCCCCGGTATGGCGGCCAGGTCGCGGACGGCGTCGGACAGGGTCCGGGCCGCGTCGCCGAGGTTGGCGCCGAGCGCCACAACAACGGGCACGTCTCGCTCGCGCGTGATCGTCACGCTGACGTCGCTGATCTGGTGCCCCACCGGCGCATGCGGCTTGTGGACCGTCACCTCGACCGAGCGGACCCGATCTCGGGCGAGGGCGTCCTCGGCGATCCGCTCGGCGAGGGTCTCGATGAGGTCGAACGACGGTCCGGTGATCCGGGCGACGACATCGGAGGTCAGCTCGGCATAGCTGACCGTGCGGGTCAGGTCGTCGTTCTCCGCCGCGGACCGCAGGTCGATCTCGATGGCCACGTCGATGAGGAACTCCTGGCCCTCGCGCTTCTCCTCGGGGAAGACCCCGTGGTAGCCCTTGGCGCGGATGCCGGTGACCCGGATGACGTCGCTCACCGCAGCTCCTCCTGCCTCGCCGCGCGGGCCCAGGCGGCGTGCACCTGGAGTGCGTCCATCGTGGCGTGGACGTCGTGGACACGCAGCCCCCACACGCCGGCTTGGGCGAGCAGCACGCTGGTGGCCGCGGTGGCCGCATCCCGCTCCGGCGCCGGTCTCGGCGGATCGTCAGGGCCCGCCCCGATGGTGCCGAGGAACGACTTGCGCGAGGCGCCGACGAGCATCGGATGCCCGAGCGAGGTGACCAGCTCGGCGGTGGCCGCCAGGAGGGCCCAGTTGTGGCTCGCGAGCTTGGCGAAACCCAGGCCGGGGTCGAGGACCAGTCGGTGCGGGGCGATGCCGTCTCCTATCAGGGCCTCGACGCGAGCCAACAGCTCGGCACGCACGTCCGCGACGACATCGCCATACCGGGCCCGGGTCTGCATGTCGACGCTGTGACCACGCCAGTGCATCGCGATGTAGCCGACGCCGAGGTCGGCGACCGCCCGGCCCATGCTCGGGTCGGCGAGGCCGCCGCTGACGTCGTTGACGATAGTGGCTCCGGCCTGCACCGCGGCGATCGCGACCGCGGAGCGCATCGTGTCGACCGAAACGACGGCGCCGGCCTGAGCCAGGGCCTGGATGACCGGCAGGACCCGGCGCAGCTCTTCCTCGACCAGTGGGCGGGTGGCGCCCGGCCGGGTGGACTCGCCGCCGATGTCGAGGATGTCGGCGCCGTGGGCGAGCAGCGCCGTGCCGTGGGCGACCGCGGCCTGCGGGTCCAGCCAGCGACCGCCGTCGCTGAACGAGTCCGGGGTGACGTTGACGACGCCCATGACCAGCGGGCGGTCGGCCGGCCGAGTGGGCAGGGTGTCGGTCATCGCGGTATGCCGGCCGGCGTCAGTCGCGCCGGGCCATGATGAGGGACATCGCCTCGGCGCGGGTCGCGACGTCTCGCAGCTGTCCGCGCACCGCGGAGGTGATGGTGCGCGATCCGGGCTTGCGCACCCCGCGCATCGACATGCACAGGTGTTCGCACTCGATGACGACGATGACTCCGGCGACGTCGAGATGAGCCTCGAGGGCCTCGGCGATCTGCGTCGTGAGCCGTTCCTGCACCTGCGGGCGCCGGGCGTAGAGGTCGACGAGCCGGGCCAGCTTGGACAGACCGGTCACCTTGCCGTCGGCCCCAGGGATGTAGCCCACGTGAGCGACCCCGTGGAAGGGCACGAGGTGGTGTTCGCAGGTGGAGTAGACCTCGATGTCCTTGACGATGATCATCTCGGAGTGGTCGATGTCGAACGTCGTGCCGAGCACGTCGGCGGGCTCGGCGTCGAGGCCGGCGAAGATCTCGTCATACGAGCGGGCCACCCGAGCGGGGGTGTCGCGCAGGCCCTCGCGGTCAGGGTCCTCCCCCACCGCGAGCAGCAGCTCCCGCACCGCGGCTTGCGCGCGGGCCACGTCGACGGCCACCGGTTCAGTGCTCCTGGTGGTCGCTGGGTGTCGCCGGCATCGGGGGGACCGGCGCCGGCATCGGGGGGACCGGTGCCGGCATACCGGTGACCTGACCGTTGCCGGACGATGCCGCGAGCTCGGCGGGCGTGAGCACCGGCGGCAGGTCGCTGACGGTGCGGTCCTGGCTGCTTAGCCAGACCGGCCGCAACGGCCGCTTGCGCACCGGGGCGAAGATCTCGGCGAGCTGGGCGGCATTGAGGGTCTCCTTCTCGAGCAGCTCCAGGACGAGGTGATCGAGGATGTCGCGGTTGTCGTTGATGATGAACCACGCCTCGTCGTGGGCCGTGTCGATGAGCTTGCGCACCTCTTCGTCGACGACGCCGGCGATGGCCTCGGAGTAGTCGCGCTGGTGGCCGTAGTCGCGGCCGAGGAAGACCTCGCCTTGGCTCTGGCCCAGTTTGACCGCGCCGACGCGCTCCGACATCCCGAACTCGGTGACCATCCGGCGGGCCATGGAGGTGGCCTTCTCGATGTCGTTGGAGGCGCCGGTCGTCGGGTCGTGGAAGATGATCTCCTCGGCGACCCGGCCGCCGAGCGCGTAGGCCAGCTGGTCGAGGATCTCGTTGCGCGTCGTGGAGTATTTGTCGTCCTGCGGCATGACCATCGTGTAGCCCAGCGCGCGGCCGCGCGGCAGGATCGTCACCTTGGTCACCGGGTCGGTGTGGTTGAGCGCCGCGGCGACCAGGGCGTGACCACCCTCGTGGTATGCCGTGATCTTGCGTTCCTTGGCGCTCATGATGCGGGTGCGCTTCTGCGGGCCGGCGACGACCCGGTCGATCGCTTCGTCGAGCGCCTTGTCGTCGATGAACTGCTGGTTGCTCCGGGCCGTGAGCAGGGCGGCCTCGTTGAGGACGTTGGCCAGGTCGGCGCCGGTGAAGCCGGGCGTGCGGCGGGCGACGGCCAGCAGGTCGACGTTGGGCGCCATGGGCTTGCCCTTGGCGTGGACCTGCAGGATCCGGTGCCGGCCGATCATGTCCGGCGCCTCGACGGCGATCTGCCGGTCGAAGCGGCCCGGACGCAGCAGGGCCGGGTCGAGGATGTCCGGGCGGTTCGTGGCCGCGATGAGGATGACGTTGGTCTTGACGTCGAAGCCATCCATCTCGACGAGGAGCTGGTTGAGGGTCTGCTCGCGCTCGTCGTGCCCGCCGCCGAGGCCCGCTCCGCGGTGCCGGCCAACGGCGTCGATCTCGTCGACGAAGACGATGGCCGGGGCGTTGGCCTTGGCCTGCTCGAAGAGGTCGCGGACCCGGCTGGCGCCGACCCCGACGAACATCTCGACGAAGTCCGACCCGGAGATCGAGTAGAACGGCACGCCGGCCTCCCCGGCCACCGCACGGGCCAGCAGGGTCTTGCCGGTGCCGGGCGGGCCGTAGAGCAGGACGCCCTTGGGGATCTTGGCGCCGACGGCGAGGAACTTGGCCGGCTCCTGGAGGAACTCCTTGATCTCGTGGAGCTCCTCGACGGCCTCGTCACACCCCGCGACGTCGGCGAAGGTCACCTTCGGCATGTCCTTGGTCGCCAGCTTGGCGCGGGACTTGCCGAACTGCATGACCCGTGAGCCGCCGCCTTGCATCTGGGACATGAGGAACCAGAACAACCCCACGAGGAGCAGGATCGGCAAGACGTTGAGCAGCAGCGAGCCGAACCAGCTGGGCTCGTCGATCTGGTCGGTGAAGCCCTTGCTCGGCGGATACTTGCCGAGCAGCTCGACCAGCTGCGGGCCGCGCGCGATGACGTAGTAGGCGTAGACCTTCGTCGCGCCTTGGACGCCGTCCTCGGCCGAGCTGTAGGTCACGCCGGACTTGAGGTCGAGCTGGACCTGCTCGTTGTTGAGCAGCCGGGCCGACTCGACCTGACCCTGCTTGATGAGGGTCTCGGCGGCCGAGGTGTCGATCCGCTGGTAGCCGCTGCCGCCGATGAAGGACAGCATGAGCATGCCGACGGCGAAGACGGCGAGGATCGCAAGGAGCGGCCCGCGGCCGAGGCGCTTGACGTTCATAGGCATCGGGGCCGAGCCCCGCCTCCTGGTCTCATCGTGGACACTGTGACCTCGTCGGGCCACTACTGCGCAGGTCAACGGTTGTGCGCCCGGGGGTGTTCCTGACCGGCCGAGGTGGTGCCCGGCACGGTCCCTCAAGGCTCGGCCATCCTCTCATGGGCCGCCCGACTCCCCGTTTCCTCCACTCGACGCGATCTGGGGCGCAGACACGCCAGCAACCCCCGACAGCCGGACCGACTCATGCGCCGTCGGGCACCACTCGCAGGTTCACCATGTCGACGACCGGGCGGTAGCCGATGCGTTGGTAGACGCCGTTGCTCGTCGGGTTGGCCAGGTCGGTGAACAGGCACAGTCCCTCGGCTCGCTGGCTCATCACCGACGACACGTATGCCGTCAGCGCACCGGCATACCCGCGACGGCGCACCGCGGAGGGGGTGAAGACCGGGCCGAGGCGACACACCCCGAGGGCGGGTTCCCGGGCACCGACGAGGCACACCGGGGTTCCTGCGGGGTCCTCCCAGAGCCAGACGAGTCCCGCAGTGACCCGCGGCTCGAGGAACGAGCGGGCCTCGGTGCGACGCTGGTCGAGGGTCCCGTCGAGCTCGCCGGTGTGAGCGTCCTCGTGGAACTGGACGATCCAGTCGACGAGGACGTCCAGGTCGTCAGCGGCAGCGGGTCGCGAAGCCCCCGGGACGCCGGTCGGCACGGTCAGGGCTGCGAGTCGGTGCAGGCGCACCGCCATAGACGTCGAGACCCGGCCGCCATACCGGCTGACGAGGTGAGCGCAGAAGGTGCGCGCGGCCTCGTCGGCACCGTTCGCGCCGTCGGGCCGCTCGCCGCGCTCCAGCAGGGCCGCGGCCAAGGCGGTGGCGGCGTAGGCGGGCATCGGCAGGAGGTAGGGCAGGTGGCCCGGCGTGCGCATGGCGATCCCGACGACTTGGTGCTGGGCCGCTGAGGCGTGGACCGTCGCCCACCAGCGAGGGCCGGTCCCGGGCTGCGGCGTGGGGTCGAGCACCATCTGGTGCGTGTAGGTCGAGACGACCGTCGAGACCACCGGGTCGGCCGCGAGGGCGGGTCCGGCGGCGGCGAGAAAGGCGCGCGGGTCGTCGAAGAAGGTCACCTCCATCAGCCGACGGTATGCCGGATGGGGGTTCGCCGCATCGGGATTCTTCGGGTGCCACGAGTCAACAGGGTTGCGGATCGAATCGAACACCTGTATGATTCACATATGACAGTCAGCGCTGTTGTCGACATGCCGCCGTTATACGACGCGCTCATGTCGCGCATGGCGTCGGTCGTCGCATCGGTCAACCGCGGGTATGCCGACCTTGTCGATCTGACGGCGGAGGCGCTGGCCGGGCAGGTGTGGGCCGAGGGCGGCATCCGCTCGCCCGAGCACTGGCTCGTCGTGCGGGCTGGGCTCTCGCCGAGGCGCGCGCGCGACATCGTCGTGCTGGCCAGCCGCCGCGCCGAGCTCCCGCAGACCGCGGCGCTGCTCGCGCAGGGGCGGGTCAGCGTCGACCAGGCCGCCGTCGTCGCGCGACACGTGCCGTCGGGCTACTCGGCGGC
Source organism: Actinomycetota bacterium (assembly GCA_052034115.1). Lineage (GTDB taxonomy): Bacteria > Actinomycetota > Actinomycetes > Actinomycetales > Dermatophilaceae > Lutibacillus. The sequence continues at coordinate 4,739 of JBPOIZ010000061.1, read as the reverse complement.
CGCCGCCGACCTCGTCGAAAACGCGACAGTGCCACAGCTGACCCGTGCCCTCTCGCGCTACTCCTTCGACCCCGTCCCGCAGACGTCGCCTGCCCCAGCGGACGGCACTCGCGTGGCGGACACCGAGTCCCCGGGGTTGCGCACGCCGGCCCCCGGCGCGCCAGCCCCGACCGACGAACGGGCGCAGTTGTCGATGTCGACGGGCCAGAACGGCCGGTTCCGCCTCACCTACTCCGCGCCCGCCAGCGTCGGCGCGCTGGTCGAGCAGGCGCTGCGCGAGGCCAAGGATGCCCTATTCACCGCGGGCACGGCGGAGGTGACCCTCGCCGATGCGATGGCCGAGGTCGCGAGCCGATCGCTCGGTGCCGTGACGTCGGCCTCTCGCGCCGAGCGCTACCGGGTCTACGTCCACCTCGACACCGACGGCGGGTGGATCGGCATGGGCGCCCGCCTGCCCGACCACATGATCGACCGGCTCACCTGCAACGGGGTCCTCCAGCCGGTGTGGCGCACCGAGGGCAAGCCGGTGAGCGTGGGACGGGCGGCCCGGATCGTGCCCGAGCGGACCCGGCGGCTCGTGCTCTCCCGTGATCGCGGATGTCGCTTTCCCGGGTGCGTGTCGACCCTGCACCTCGAGGTCCACCACGTCCGGCACTGGCGCCATGGCGGCGGCACCGACATCGACTCCCTCGTGACGCTGTGCGGGTATCACCACGATCGGCACCACGAGGGCGCATTCACGATCTCGGGCGTCCCGTCCACGCCGGGCGGGTTGATCTTCCGCACCCGCCACGGTCACCCGGTTGTTCCCGTCGTTGCTGCTCCAGCCTTCGGCCCGTGGTCCTTCACGACGCCCCTGCGGCCGGTGTCGAACCCGCTGCCGGAGCAACCGTCGGAGCAGGCTGGGGTGCAACGGTCGGACCCGGCTGCGGGAACGTGGTCCGGCGCCTTGCAGGTGAGCAGGTCCGTCGCCGACCCGCCCGTCGAGGAGGTCACCGTCGCGCCCCAAGTGCCGATGGACCATCTGTCTGACCCGCCGGCCGGATACCCACCTGACCCGCCGGGGTGGCGCGGGCCGACCGGCGAACACCTCAGAGCCGCCTACCTCCACCTCGCGCCCGACCCTCCCGACCGAGCCGGCCCACACGCCCCGACCGGGCCAGCCAGCACACCCGACCCAGCAGACCCTGCGGCCGGCGGAGTCGACCCTCCACCTTGACCCCGACCGGGCTGCGGGCCTGTGTCCGGCCGCTTGGCCCTTCGCCATTGCCTTTCCACAACCATCCCCTGACGAGATGCACAGCCGCGTGCTGATGGGCGACACTGGCACGGTCGGCCTGCAGGGGGCTGCTACGCGAGAGGTACGACAGTCATGCAGATCGGTGGGACTCACCCTCGACGTGGTGCGTCAGGACGAACAGCACCGTCGACGATCGTCGACCAGACGAGGTGGAGCGTCGGGGCAGCGCTCCTGCTGACCGCTGCTCTGACGTTGGGGGCATGCGCGAACGGGACCCCGACCGCTACGCCTCCCCCCACCCCGACCTCCACGACTCTCGCAACGACCTCGGCCACGACTACCACCACCTCACCGACAACGACCCCCACCAGCCCCTCGCCTACCACCAACACCCTGGCGGAGCGCTTCCCCGAGACGGCAGCCGGCGCCGAAGCCTTCGTTAGCTACCTATTCACGCAGGTCAACGCGGCCTATAGCGGAGCCGACCACACGCTCCTCTCCGACATCGTGGTGCCGCGGACATGCCCCGACTGCCGCCGATGGGCTACGCAGATCGGCGAGATGGAGTCGAAGAACCAGCACCTCGTCGGCGACTTCATGCGCCTCGTCGAGGTGACCGCCCTGCTGCCGAAGGGCGGCCGATCCGGAGTCATCACCCTGGTCGACTCGCCCCGAGCCCGCATTGTCGATGCCGCGGGCCATACAGTGCGGACCGTTTCCGAGCAGCCGCGAGTCCAGGTCAACCTGGAGTTGCGGTTCGAGGGTCACTGGCGGCTAACCAAGACGGAAGTCGTCCAGTGAGATCGCGCGCATCTGTCCTGGCCATCTGTTTGCTCGCCACGGCGCTGGTAACCCCTTTGACAGCACACGCGACATGCTCCGTCGACGACCGGTTCTGCAACGACGAACAGGGCGCCCTGGTGACGCTGACGCGTCAGGAGTTGGCGCAGTTGCCGACGTGGGCGTCGGGCCCGAAGGCCAACCCGACGACCTGGCACGAATACACCTCCACCACCATCTGTTCCCTGCTCCAGCCCGGCGAGCCCGGCGTCGACCGACTCTGCACCGCCGCCCTGCTCGGCTGCACCGGCACCGGCGAAGCCGGCCCACGCCTCTACGTCTGGGACCGGGTCGTCGACGCCACCGGCCCCACCACCGGCTGGACCCAGATCGGCCAAACCTGCGCCGCCGACGCCGTCCCCGGCGGCCCACCACGACCCACCCTGGACATGATCCGGCGCGCCTTCACCCTCACCCCCTGGTCCAAACCGACCATGACCACCCAACCCGCCAACGGCACCGTCCTGATCGGCATGCCGACCTACTACCACGTCCACTTCCCTACCGCCGGCTACGGACCGAACGAGATCAACACCGTCACCCTGCTCGGCTACCGCGTCCAGATCCGCCCCAAACTCATCGGCTACACCTACACCTTCGGTGACGGCACCACCTTCGGCCCGACCACCTCACCAGGAGGGACCTACCCCACCGGCGACATCACCCACACCTACACGACCCCCGGCACCGCCACGCCACGGATCACCGTCACCTACACCGGCGAGTTCCGCCTCACCGGCGAACCCTGGACCGCCATACCCGACACCATCGACATCACCGGACCCCCCACCACCGTGACGATCCGCGAAGCCCGCTCCATCCTGGTCACCCACTAACCAGCGCGACACGAAGAAGCAGACCACCGCCACCGCCCACCTGCCGTCACCCGACGGTATGCCGGCTGCCGCCCGGAGCCTCAGCTTTGTGTGCTCCCACGAGGGCCGGGATGCAGCGCGGCAGCGTGCTCGGGCAGCCGGCGGAAAGCCACCCGTAGTAGACGGCGAGGACCGGCGGGGCTGACCCCGGGGTGGCATCCCCGGTGGCCGCCCCACCGACCAGCGCCGCCGCGCCGAGGCCGACCGCGCCCAGCACAGCAAGCACAAGCCTCACCTGCCCAAGCGGGTATCCCCACACGATGACCCCTGGATGTCGATCCTCGACTGCGGTCTGCGGAGTCGCGACGCTATTGAGGCTGCCGCTGCAGGGTCAACGGCACTTTCCGGTAGCGGAAAGCGCCTATTCCTCGCTCGTGCGGAATCCGCCACGCGGGATCAGGTGCCCGGCTTGGGGTAGAGCCGGTTGAGCACCTCGAAGTCCTGCGACGACGGGTACAGCGAGATCCCGAGGGAGACCTGGCCCTGCATCATGCACGAGTTCGTGGATGTGTTGTGTCCGAGCCCCAAGGCGTGTCCCAGCTCGTGGCACACCGTCTTGCGAGCCTGGGACGTGCCACCGATCGTCGAGCTGATGAAGACGTTCGCGGGACCCTGTGGCGCGTACGCCGCCCAGTGCGTCTCCCCGAAGACGCCCGAGTCGAGCGAACCGCGCATGACCGGAACGCAGTGGACGCGGGTATTCGGGCACCCCGAGGTGTACCACCGGTAGTAGGCGTCGATGCCCGGCGACCGATACCACTGGGCGACGCTCTCCCGGACCGGGTAGCCCGAGGGGGTGTAGTCGAGGAAGTAGACCTGCGGGTCGTTGTAGCTGTTGTACTCCCAGTAGTGCCCGCACCAATGCGAGGCGGTGCCGTAGATGTCGCAGCGCCCGTCCTCCACACTCATGGCACCGGCGCGCAGGTCCCCGAGGACACCGGGGGCAGGCTGCCGGCCAGCGGGCAGCGGATGGCGGCCACGTCGAGCCAATTCGGCGCGCGCCGACGCCGGGTCGGCGACGTCGTATTCGATCACCGTAGTGACTCCGTCGATGGACTCGACGCTCCATACCTCATCAGCATCGGCGGGCACGGTGGGGATGGTCGGCGACGCCGAGGCCGCGCCAGAGGGGCCTATGCCCATGAGCGCCGACAGGCCGAGGACCACCGCCCCGAGCCGGACGAGAATGGACCGAGAACGAACCGTAGAGCAGCGACCCACGATGGAGACCCCCGTGTCAGAAGTGACGAGCAACGCTCGCTAGCGGGTGCACCGTATGAGGGCGCCCCGGGGAGCGTCAACGGCCCCTTCCTAATCCGGAAGGTCGCTCTGCACGGGTGGGCTGCGCGGCCGGATCCGGACCGGCTGCCCCGACCGGGCTACGCGTAGACGTGCGGGGCGAGGGTGACGATCTCGCGCAGGTTGCGGTACTTCTCGGCGTAGTCCAGGCCGTAGCCGACGACGAACTCGTTGGGGATGTCGTAGCCGACATACCGCACCGGCACGTCGACCTTGGCGACCTCGGGCTTGCGCAGCAGCGCGCAGATCTCCACCGAGGCCGGGTGGCGGGATTCCAGGTTCGACTTGATCCACGACAGGGTCAGGCCGGAGTCGATGATGTCCTCCACGATGAGCACGTGCCGACCGGTGATGTCGGTGTCGAGGTCTTTGATGATCCGCACGACGCCGGACGACTTGGTGCCCGAGCCGTAGGACGACACCGCCATCCAGTCCATCGGCGCCGAGCCGGGCAGGGCCCGCATGAGGTCGGCCATGACGAGCAC
>JBPOIZ010000015.1:0-70937 GCA_052034115.1 Actinomycetota bacterium | reverse complement strand
GTGCCCCGCTGCCGTGCCGCGGTCTAGGCTCGCGGGTACACCTGTGGGGCCGGACGCCACCGTGACGGCCCTGTGTCGAGAAAGAGGACGGATAACGCTCGTGGATCTCTTCGAGTACCAAGCACGTGACGTGTTCGAGAAGCACGGGGTCCCCGTGCTCGCCGGCGCCATCGCGACGACTCCCGAGCAGGCCCGTGCGGCCGCCGAGCAGATAGGGGCCAAGAGCGGGGGCGTCACCGTTGTCAAGGCCCAGGTCAAGACCGGTGGCCGCGGCAAGGCTGGCGGCGTCAAGGTCGCCAAGAGCGCGGAGGAGGCCGAGCAGTATGCCGGTCAGATCCTCGGGATGGACATCAAGGGCCACACGGTCAAGACCGTGATGATCGCCCAGGGCGCCCGGATCGCCGAGGAGTACTACTTCTCGATCCTGCTCGACCGCGCCCACCGCCGCTACCTCGCCATGTGCTCCAAGGAGGGCGGCATGGACATCGAGACCCTCGCGGTGGAGCAGCCGGACAAGCTCGCCATGGTGGCGGTCGACCCCAACACGGGTATCGACGACGCCAAGGCCCAGGAGATCGTGGACCGCGCGGGCTTCCCCGCCGAGGACCACGCAGCCCTCAAGAACGTGATCGAGCGGCTCTGGGAGGTCTACCGCGAGGAGGACGCCACCCTGGTCGAGGTCAACCCGCTGGTCAAGACCGAGGACGGCGAGATCCTGGCCCTTGACGGCAAGGTCTCCCTCGACGACAACTCGGATTTCCGCCATCCCGAGCACGAGCAGTATGTCGACCACTCCAAGACCGACCCCCTGGAGGTGCTGGCCACCGAGAAGGGCTTGAACTACGTCAAGCTCGACGGCAACGTCGGCATCATCGGTAACGGGGCCGGACTGGTCATGAGCACCCTGGACGTCGTCGCCTACGCCGGCGAGGAGTTCGTGGGAGCCGACGGTCTGCACCCGGCCCCGGCCAACTTCCTCGACATCGGCGGCGGGGCCAACGCCGAGGTCATGGCCAACGGCCTGGAGATCATCATGGGCGACCCGCAGGTCAAGGCGGTCTTCGTCAACGTCTTCGGCGGCATCACTGCCTGCGACGCCGTCGCGAACGGCATCGTGGGCGCGATCGAGATGCTCAAGGAGCGCGGCGAGACGCCCTCGCTGCCGATCGTGGTCCGGCTGGACGGCAACAACGCGGCCCTGGGGCGGCAGATCCTCGACGACGCCGAGCACGACATCGTCGAGATGGTGGACACGATGGACGGAGCGGCCCGCCGGGTCGCCGAGCTGGCAGCGGCTGCGAAGTAAGGAACGCGAGACATGGCGATCTTCCTCACCAAGGACTCCCGAGTCATCGTCCAGGGGATGACCGGCTCGGAGGGCATGAAGCACACGACGCGCATGCTCGCGGCCGGCACCACCATCGTCGGTGGGGTGAACCCTCGCAAGGCCGGCACGACGGTCGACTTCCCCGGCGGCCAGCAGGTGCCCGTCTTCGGCGGGGTTGCCGAGGCGATCGAGCAGACCGGCGCCGACGTCACCGTCATCTTCGTTCCCGCCGCCTTCACCAAGGCGGCGGTCGTGGAGGCGGTCGATGCGCGCATCCCGCTGTGCGTGGTCATCACCGAGGGTGTCGCGGTCAAGGACACCGCGGAGTTCTTCACCTACGCCCAACAGTCGGGCAGCACCCGGCTCATCGGCCCGAACTGCCCCGGCCTGATCAGCCCCGGGCAGTCCAACGCGGGCATCATCCCGGCCGACATCAGCGGGCCGGGGCGGATCGGCCTGGTCTCCAAGTCGGGCACGTTGACCTACCAGATGATGTACGAGCTGCGTGACATCGGCTTCTCCACCGGCGTCGGCATCGGGGGTGACCCGATCATCGGGACGACCCACATCGACTGCCTCCAGGCGTTCCAGGACGACCCCGACACCGACGCGATCGTCATGATCGGTGAGATCGGCGGGGATGCCGAGGAACGTGCTGCGGCATACATCAAGGACCACGTCACCAAGCCGGTCGTCGGCTACGTGGCCGGCTTCACCGCGCCGGAGGGCAAGACGATGGGCCACGCCGGCGCCATCGTGACCGGCTCGTCCGGCACGGCGGCCGCGAAGAAGGAAGCGCTGGAGGCCGTCGGGGTCAAGGTCGGCAAGACCCCGTCGGAGGCGGCGCGGCTCATGCGGGAGATCATGCAGTCGCTCTGACCCGGCGAGTCTGCCGGGTCACCGGCGGCGGACAGGCGACCATGGGGAGACCATGTCCGTCCACCTGCGTCCGCTGCACCTGCTGCGCGCCGACGAGCCGTCCGAGCACGCTGACGCGCCAGTCTCCCGCGCGCCGGCCTTCCGTGCCGGGCTGGGCGTGGCGGCGGCGAGTTGGGCGGCGGTCGCCGCACCTGCCCTGCTCGCGTGGGTCGGTGCGCCCGAGGCCAGTGGGCCGTGGACGTCTGCCGTGTCCATCGGCTCGTCCGGATGGTTCCTCGGTCATGGCGTGCCGCTGCGGGTCGACTCCCTCGACGTGCGTTTCACCCCCCTCGGGCTGTTCCTCCTCGTCGTCGGTGCCGTGGTCTGGGGGCTGCGCCGCTCGCTGCTCGGCGCGGCCGTCGGACATCGCGGCAGCGTCGGCGGCTTCGCCCGCGACGTCCTCGACATCGTGGTCGGCTTCCTCGGCGGGTACGCCCTGGTGGCTGCCGCTGCCCTGCTGAGCACCCTGGGTGGCAGCGCGCGACCCCACCCGGTGTATGCCGTCGTGGCGGTGGCCGGGGTCGTCCTGCTCGGAGCCGTCGTGGCTGTGCCCTCGGCGGTCCGGGGGGGCTGGCGAACCGCTGCGCCCGGCCCGGCGGCCCTGGCGTCCGAGCGGCTGCCCGGCTGGACAAGAGGGGTGGTTCGCCCGGTCGCCTCGACCCTCATCGCCTTGTCGGTGGTCGGGCTCCTGGTGGTGTTCGCCATGCTCGTCAAGGGCGGCGCCGCCATCGGTGAGATCACCTCGCGCCTCGATCCCGGCGTCGCCGGCGGCGTCGCCCTCGCGGTGGGTCAGGCGGCCTACCTGCCCAACCTGGCGGTCTGGGCGCTGTCGTTCCTGTCCGGTGCCGGCTTCACCGTCGCCGCGGGCTCCACGGTCACGCTGCAGGCGGCGAACCCGGGTCTGCTGCCCATGGTGCCGGTCCTTGCCGCACTGCCCAGCGGCGAATCGCTCCCCGCCTGGGTCATGACGGCCCCACTCCTCGTCCTCGCCTGCGGGCTGGTCCTGGGCCGTGGGGTCCTGGCCCACCAGTCCTCGGACTCGCCGTCAGGTGTGCGGGAGCACCTTCTCGCCTGCCTCGTCGGCGCCATCCTGGTCGGGATGGTCACTGCCGCGGTGACCGCGCTCGGAGTCGGGGCGCTGGGTGTGGAGCGGCTCGAGCACGTCGGACCGCAGGTGTGGCCGTTCGCGGGACTGATCACCATCGAGGTGTTCGTTGGTGCCCTGAGCTGGATCGGGGTCACCTGGGTCAGGGGCCGTAGACTGCCCGAGTGAGGCCACCGACCCGTGTCGTCGTCCTCGTGTCCGGTTCGGGCACTCTCCTTCAGGCCCTGCTCGACGCGAGTGCCGACCCGGCATACGGCGTGGACATCGTCGCGGTGGGCGCGGATCGGCACGGCATAGCGGGGCTCGACCGGGCGGCCGCGGCCCAGGTGCCCACTTTTGTCGTCCGGCTGGCCGACCACCCCACGCGCGATGCGTGGGACGAGGCGTTGACGGCCGCCGTGGCCGAGCATGAGCCGGAACTCGTGGTGTCCGCAGGGTTCCTCAAACTCGTCGGTCCCACCTTCCTGCGCCGCTTCGGAGGGCGGTATCTCAACAGCCACAACGCCCTTCTGCCGGCCTTCCCGGGCATTCATGGCCCGCGCGATGCGCTCGCCTACGGGGTCAAAGTGGCCGGTGCGACGCTGTTCGTCGTCGATGCCGGTGTCGACACCGGCGCCATCGTCGCGCAGTGCGTCGTGGCGGTGGCCGACGACGACACCGAGGCGACGCTCACGGAGCGGATCAAGACCGCGGAGCGGCCACAACTGGTGGACTATGTCGGACGGATGGCCCGGGAGGGTTTCACCATCGCCGGAAGGAAGGTCACGATCCCGTGAGCGGAACCTCGGACCAGAGCATCACCAAGGCCAGCGCCGCCCCCGCGACGGGGGAGCATCGGCGGCCACTGCGCCGCGCACTCATCTCGGTCTTCGACAAGTCCGGGCTCACCGAGCTCGCCACCGCGTTGCACACCGCCCAGGTGCAGATCGTGTCCACGGGCACCACGGCGGCGGTCCTCTCCGGTGCCGGCGTTCCCGTCATCCCGGTCGAGGACGTGACCGGGGCCGCCGAGTTCCTCGACGGGCGGGTCAAGACCCTCCACCCGGCGATCCATGGCGGGCTCCTCGCCGACACCTACAACGACGACCATCTGGCCCAGCTCGCCGAGCGCGGTATCGAGGCCTTCGACCTGGTCGTGACCAACCTCTACCCGTTTGCCGCCACCGTCGCCGCCGGAGCCTCGCCCGCCGAGTGCATCGAGCACATCGACATCGGTGGTCCGGCCATGGTCCGGGCGGCCGCGAAGAACCACGCGAGCGTGGCCGTGGTGACCAGCCCCTCGGCCTACCCCGATGTGATCGCCGCGCTGTCCTGCGGCGGGTTCACCCTGGCCCAGCGACAGCGTCTGGCCACCGAGGCGTTCGTGCACACGGCGACCTACGACGTACAGGTCGCGGGCTACCTCGGCTCGACGCTCGCCGACACCACCGGCGGAAGTGGCTTTCCGGCGTGGTACGGCGCGACCTGGACCAGGGCCGCCGTCCTTCGGTATGGCGAGAACCCGCACCAGCGTGCCGCGCTGTACGTCGGCGGCACCCCGGGAGTGGCCAGCGCCGAGCAACTTCACGGCAAGGAGATGTCGTACAACAACTACGTCGACACCGACGCCGCCGTGCGCGCCGCCCTTGACCAGCCCGGTCCGGCGGTGGCCATCATCAAACACGCCAACCCGTGCGGTATCGCGGTCGGGCCGGACATCGCCGCCGCCTACGAGCGGGCCCACGCCTGCGATCCGGTCTCGGCCTTCGGCGGCGTCATCGCGGCGAACCGGCCCGTGACGGCGGCGATGGCCCGTAGCGTCGCCGAGGTGTTCACCGAGGTCGTGGCAGCGCCCGACTTCGACCCGGAGGCGCTGGCCCTGCTCACCTCGAAGAAGAATGTGCGAGTCCTGCGGTTGCCCGAGGGTATGACGGCGTGGGGCGGGAGCACCGAGCTGCGCCCCATCACCGGCGGCATGCTCCTGCAGGACGTCGACCGACTTGACGCAGTCGTCCCCGGCGAGGAGGGAGCCCCGGTCGGGGGCGACGACCCCCGGCATTGGCGGCTGGTGGCCGGCGACCCGGTCGACGATCCGGGCCTGGCGGACCTGGCCTTCGCCTGGCGGGCGGTGCGCTCGGTGCGCTCCAACGCGATCCTCCTGGCGCGCGACGGCGCCGCGGTGGGCATCGGCATGGGTCAGGTCAACCGGGTCGACTCGTGCCATCTGGCCGTGACTCGGGCCGGCGCGCAGCGGGCGTCAGGAGCGGTCGCCGCCTCGGATGCGTTCTTCCCGTTCGCCGACGGCCTCGAGGTGCTCATCGACGCCGGCGTCCGCGCTGTGGTTGCTCCGGGGGGATCGATGCGCGACCCGGAGGTCGTCGAGGCGGCCCAACGGGCCGGCATCAGCCTCTATTTCACCGGGACCCGGCACTTCGCGCACTAAGACCCACGGCGGCCGCGAGCATGGCGACGTCCACCGGGTGTTGGGTGTCGACGCGGACCACCTCGCCCAGCCCCAGGGGTTCGGCGCCGCGCCACTGGTCCCAGTGGTCTGCCTCGCCTCGGACGTGTGTCGCGTGCCGGGTCGGGGCGCGCACGTCATACCGTGCGCGGGCGACATCGAACGGGACGTCGCACCAGACTTCGACGACCGCACCGGCACCGGCGGCCGCCAGCGCCGCGCCGACGTCGTCGCGGAGCCGGCGGTGCCAGGCCGCCTCCAGAATGGCCCGGTCGCCGAGGTCGGGGAGCATCCGGTAGAGCGTCTCGACAGCGGCGCGGCCGAGACGCTGGCTCCACTGGCGGTCGGTCCACGTCGCATGGTGGATGCCCAGGAGGTCGGCGAGGGCCTCCTTGACGACGTCCTTGCTCGCCAGGGGGACGCCGGTGTGGGCGGCGAGCGCGCGGGCCAAGGTGGTCTTGCCGCTGCCGGGCAGACCGGTGACCAGGACCACGTGCACGCCTGGGACGTTAGCAGCGGCACCACCCGAGCGTGGCAGGATGATCCCTCGTGACAGCGATCCTCCTGGACGGCTCGGCCGCCCTCGCCGACATCAAGATCGAGCTCACCGCGCGGGTGGCTGCGCTGGCCGGCCAGGGACACGTCCCGGGGTTGGCGACGATCCTCGTCGGGGACGACCCGGGCAGCCGGTGGTATGTCGGGGCGAAGCACAAGGACTGTGCCGAGATCGGGATCGCCTCGTTCCGCCACGACCTGCCCGCGGGGACCAGCCAGGACGAGGTGCAGGCGCTCATCGACGAGCTCAACGCCGACCCACGGGTGACCGCCTTCCTCGTCCAGCAGCCGACCGGGTTGGACGAGTTCGCCTTGTTGTCCCGCGTCGACCCGGGCAAGGACGTCGACGGCTTGCACCCCTACAACCTGGGCTGCCTCGTCCTGGGCCGCCCGGCGCCGCTGCCGTGCACGCCGATGGGCTGCATCGACCTGTTGCGCCGCTTCGGTGTGCCGCTGGACGGCGCACACGTCGTCGTGGTCGGTCGCGGTCTGACGGTGGGCCGGCCGTTGGGGCTGATCCTCACCCGGCGATCGGAGAACGCGACGGTGACGTTGTGCCACACCGGGACCAAGGATCTCGCGGCGCACGTGCGGCAGGCGGACATCGTCGTCGCGGCCGCCGGGGTGCCCTCGATCATCACCGCCGACATGGTCAAGCCCGGTGCCGCGGTGCTCGACGTCGGCGTCAGCCGCGTGGTCACGGGGGAGCGTTCGGTCATCGCCGGAGACGTGGACCCCGGTGTCGCCGAGGTCGCCGGATGGGTCAGCCCGAACCCGGGCGGTGTCGGTCCGATGACCCGTGCCTGGCTGCTGTCCAACGTGGTGGCAGCGGCCGAGCGGAGCGCCGCCGGTCAGGTCTGAGATGACGTTACGGACTCGCGAACTGACTCGCCTCGGGTTGTGGTGGCTCGTCGCCGCGGCAGCCTTGGCAGGTCTGGTCGTCGGGTTCGCTGGGCGGCTGCTCGTCGGCTCGTATGTCGTTGCGGCCGCCCTGGTCGCGGCGGCGATGTTGCGCCTGGTCCTGCCGCCTCGACGGGCGGGCGGACTGCGGGTGCGCGCCCGCCTGCTCGATGTCGCGACGCTGCTCGTCCTGGCCGCTGCCTTGGTGGTGGCGGTCAACCTCGTCGATCTGCGGCGCCGCTAGCAGCCACCGCTGACCGACGAGGTTGACCGGACGAACGTTCGAGCTGGACGAACGTCGAGCCGGACGAACGTCGAGCCGGGGACCTCAGATGAGGCCGAGGCCGGCGACCGCCTCGCGCTCGGCGACCAGCCGGTCGACCGAGGCCTGGATGCGCGCTGCGGAGAAGTCCGAGTGCTCGATGCCGTCGACGATCTGGTAGCCACCGTCCACGCAGACGCACGGGAACGACGACACGATGCCCTCGGCGACGCCATACGAGCCGTCCGAGGGGACCGACATCGACACCCAGTCGGTCGTGCCCTTGACCCAGTCACGCATGTGGTCGATGGTCGCGTTCGCCGCGGACGCGGCCGAGGACAGCCCGCGCGCCTTGATGATCGCGCCGCCGCGGGTGGCCACGGTGGGGATGAAGGTCTCGGTGATCCACGACTGGTCGACGAGGTCGGCGGCGACCGTGCCGTCCACCATGGTGTTGTACAGATCGGGGTACATCGAGTCGTCGTGGTTGCCCCAGATGGCCAGGTGGCTGATCGCCTCGACGGACACCCCGAGCTTGGTCGCCAGCTGGCTCTTGGCCCGGTTGTGGTCCAGCCGGGTCAACGCGTTGAACCGCTCGGCCGGGATGTCCGGGGCGTTGCGCATGGCGATCAGCGCGTTGGTGTTGGCGGGGTTGCCGGTCACCAGCACCTTGACGTCGTCGGCGGCAACCTTGTTCAAGGCGGCGCCCTGGCCGGTGAAGATCTTGCCGTTGGCAGCCAGCAGGTCCGCCCGGTCCATGCCCTCCTTGCGTGGCATGGCCCCGACGAGCATCGCCAGATTGACCCCGTCGAAGACCGCTTCGGGGTCGTCGCCGATGTCCACTCCGGCCAGCGTCGGGAACGCGCAGTCGTCGAGCTCCATGACGACGCCCTCGAGGGCCTTCAGCGCGGGGGTGATCTCCAGGAGTCGCAGCTGGACAGGGGTGTCCGGCCCGAGCAGTGCGCCGCTGGCGATCCGGAAGAGAAGGCTGTAGCCGATCTGACCGGCGGCGCCGGTCACGGCCACCTTGACGGGTGCATTGCTCACGGTTGTGCCCTTCACGACAGAGGATTGACGACGCGCCCGACGCTACCAGCGGCCCCGCAACGACACCGTGCCGGAGGTCACCTTGGCAGGTGGCCCCCGGCACGGGAGGTATGGCGGTGCGGGTCAGGCGCTGGTCTCGCCGCTGACGTCGACACCGGAGCGGTCCACGCCGGTGATGGCGGCATACGTCGCGCCGGCGATGATCGCGCCGAGGATCGGGGCGACCCAGAAGAGCCACAGCTGCCCCGGCGCCCCGGCACCGTTGAAGAACGCGACGCCGGTCGAACGGGCCGGGTTGACCGAGGTGTTGGTGATCGGGATCGAGATGAGGTGGATCAGGGTGAGGGCCAGGCCGATGGCGATCGGGGCGAAGCCGACCGGCGCCCGCTGATCGGTCGCGCCGAGGATGACGTAGAGGAAGACAGCCGTGAGGATGACCTCGGCGAGCAGCGCGGCGCCCAGGCCGTAGCCGCCGGGCGAGTTCTCGGCATACCCGTTGGCGGCCATGTGGCCGGTTGCGGTGAAGTCCGGCTGGCCCCCGGCGATGACCATGAGCGCCAGACCGGCCACCAGGCCCGCGACGACCTGGGTGACGACGTAGGCCGGGACGTCCTTCCACTCGAAGCGCTTGGCGGTGGCCAGCCCGATCGTGACGGCCGGGTTGAAGTGCCCGCCGCTGACGTGCCCGACGGCATACGCCATGGTCAAGACGGTCAGGCCGAAGGCCAGCGAGACGCCGACGAAGCCGATGCCGAGTTGGATCTTGTCCTCGGTCAGGTACTTCGCGGCGAAGATCGCCGAGCCGCAGCCGCCGAAGACGAGCCAGAACGTGCCCAGCGCCTCGGCGCCCAGGCGGGCGGACATGGATGGTGTACGCATGAGAGAAACCTCGTGATCTGTGGATGGTTGAACGCCGGGGCTGCGGTCCCCCCCGCACCCGGCGGTGTTGCCATTCACGCACGTCGGCGGCGCCTTGTCCACCGGTGACCCGCGACACGCCGACACCCGAGTATCTTGATGTCGAGCTATTCTCGCTACGACCCGGCGACCGATGGAGATGCCATGACCTCGACCATTGTCTGGACCCAGATCGACGAGGCGCCCGCACTGGCGACTCGCTCGTTCCTGCCCATCGTGCAGGCCTTCACGAGGGGCACCGGGGTCGAGGTGGTCACCAGTGACATCTCGTTGTCCGGTCGCATTCTGGCGGCCTTCCCGGACCGCCTCAGCGAGGAGCAGCGGGTTTCGGACAACCTGGCCGCCCTGGGGGCGTTGACCCTGCGGCCCGAGGCGAACATCATCAAGCTGCCCAACATCAGCGCGTCGGTGCCCCAGCTCAAGGCGGCCATCGCCGAGCTTCAGGCCAAGGGGTATGCCGTGCCGGACTACCCGGAGGCGCCGGCCACCGACGAGGAGCGGGCCGTCGCCGCTGCCTACGCCAAGGTGCTCGGCTCGGCAGTCAACCCGGTGCTGCGGGAGGGCAACTCCGACCGCCGCGCCCCCCAGTCGGTCAAGAACTTCGCCCGCAAGCATCCGCACCGGCTCAGCGCATGGGACTCCTCCACCAAGGCCCGCGTCGAGACGATGACCGAGGGCGACTTCTACGGCAACGAACACTCGGTGGTCATGGCCGACGGTGGCGAGGTGCGCATCGAGCATGTGGGTGCCGACGGGTCGGTCACGACGTTGGCCGCGGCCATCGCCACCTTGCCCGGCGAGATCGTCGACGGCACCTTCCTGAGCGTGCGTCGCCTGCGTGACTTCTACGCTGCGCAGATCGCCGCGGCCCAGGCGGACGGCCTGCTCCTGTCGGTGCACCTCAAGGCCACGATGATGAAGGTCTCCGACCCGGTGCTGTTCGGCCACGCCGTGTCGGTCTTCTACGCGGACCTCTTCGCCAAGCACGCCGACACCTTCGCCGCGCTCGGGGTGAACCCGAACCTCGGGATGGGTGACCTCGAGGCCAAGATCGCCGGGTTGCCGGCGGAGCAGCGGGCCGCGATCGAGGCCGACATCAAGGCGGTGTATGACGCCCGCCCGGCGATCGCCATGGTCAACTCCGACAAGGGCATCACCAACCTGCACTTCTCCAACGACATCATCATCGACGCCTCGATGCCGGTCGTGGTGCGCGATGGCGGCCAGATGTGGAACTGGGGCGGCGCGCTGCAGCCCACCCTGGCGATGATCCCCGACCGGTGCTACGGCCCGATGTATGCCGCGGTCTTCGAGGACTGCCGGGTCAACGGGGCGCTGGACCCGGCGACGATGGGGTCGGTGCCCAACGTCGGGCTCATGGCCCAGAAGGCCGAGGAATACGGCTCGCATCCGACGACCTTCGTCCTGGCCGACGCGGGGACCGTGCGGGTGGTCGGCCCGGACGGGACGGTGCTCATGTCGCACGACGTCGAGTCCGGCGACGTGTGGCGCATGTCCCGGGTGCGCGACATCCCGATCCAGGACTGGGTCAAGCTGGCTGTGACCCGGGCGCGGCTGACCGGCTCGCCGGCCTGTTTCTACCTCGACGCGCAGCGCGCCCACGACCGCAACGTCATCGCCAAGGTCGAGCGCTACCTGCAGGACCACGACCTGACCGGCGTGGAGTACCGCATCCTCGCCCCGGTCGAGGCGATGCGGTGGTGCCTT
Source organism: Actinomycetota bacterium (assembly GCA_052034115.1). Lineage (GTDB taxonomy): Bacteria > Actinomycetota > Actinomycetes > Actinomycetales > Dermatophilaceae > Lutibacillus. The sequence goes on along the minus strand of JBPOIZ010000015.1, from coordinate 59,737 downwards.
GAGCGGATCCGCGAGGGCAAGGACACCATCTCGGTCACCGGCAACGTGTTGCGTGACTATCTGACCGACCTGTTCCCGATCCTCGAGCTCGGCACCTCCGCGAAGATGCTCTCGGTCGTCCCGTTGCTCGCCGGTGGCGGCCTCTTCGAGACCGGCGCGGGCGGATCTGCTCCCAAGCACGTGCAGCAGTTCGTCGCCGAGGACTACTTGCGCTGGGACAGCCTCGGCGAGTTCTCCGCCCTCGGGGCATCCCTTGAGCATCTGGCCAACACCCAGGGCAACCCCACTGCCCAGGTGCTCGCCGATGCGCTGGACGCGGCCATCGCTCGCTTCCTCGACGAGAACAAGAGCCCGGCCCGCAGGGTCGGCCAGATCGACAACCGCGGGTCGCACTACTACTTGGCGACGTACTGGGCGCAGGCGCTGGCCGCTCAGGAACAGGACGCGGCGCTGGCGGCTCGGTTCGCCCCGATCGCGGCGGCGCTGGCCGAGAACGAGGACCGGATCAACGCCGAACTCATCGGTGTTCAGGGCCGGCCGGTCGACATGGGCGGCTACTACCGCCCGGACGACGCGCTGACCAACGCCGCGATGCGTCCGAGCGCTACGCTCAACGCCATCATCGATGGGATGTGATGGCCGTGGCCTCGAGCCGGTTCGCCGATCAGCTCAACGAGCAGATCGCCCATGAGTTCGCCGCACACCTGCAGTACCTCGCGGTGGCCACCTACTACGACGCCGCGACGATGCCCAAGATGGCGGCGCACTTCTACGCCCAGGCGATGGAGGAGCATCTGCACGCCCGGATGATGATCCAGTTCCTCCTCGACACCGGCGCGCCGGTGCGGCTGCCCGCCGTGGTCGAGCCGGTCAACGAGTTCGCCGACATCGCCGCCCCGGTCGCCCTGGCGCTGGATCAGGAGCGCCGGGTCACCGACCAGATCTACGGTCTGACGCGAACGGCCCGCGAGGACTTCGACTTCGCCGCCGAGCAGTTCATGCAGTGGTTCATCAAGGAGCAGGTCGAAGAGGTCGCGTCGATGTCGGACCTGCTCACGGTGGTGCGGCGCAGCCCCGACGACATCCGGGCCATCGAGGAGTTCGTCGCGGCCATGCCGGCGGGGGATGTCGACCCGACCGCGCCGTCGGCCGCCGGCTCGGTGGCGGGAGCCTAGCGCGGTCCCTGGCCGCAGGCCCGCTCGACGAACGCGGCCAGGTCGGCGCTCTGTTGCACCCGGCTGGGCTCGTGGACATACATCATGTGCCCCGCCTCGTAGTAGGCGTGCTCGATGTTGGTCGTCAGCTCGGCGGGGATGTTCAGGTGGGCCACGACGTCGCGGGCGGCGAAATAGGGCGTGGCACCGTCGTGGTAGCCGTAGGCGATGTGGACCAACAGGTGCGGGTTCTGCCGCATCGCCCGAGCCAGACGCGGGGTCACGTCGACCGGCTTGCCCTCGAACTCCTTGTACGACCAGGGGTTGACCCGCTCGGAGATCTGTTCGTAGTGCAGGTCCTGCTCGTACTCCAGCTCGGCGCGCACGTAGTGATTGAACGCCGCCGCGTACGGTCCGCTGATCGCGTCGTATGACGGGTCGGCATCGAAGGCCTCGGCGATCCCGGAGGCCGCCGGCCCGATGAACCGCGAGTCGAGCCGACCGACCGAGCGGCCTTGGTCGCGCAGCAGCTCGGTGAAGAAGCGGAGGTGTTCCAGCCGCAGGTCGGCCCGGTCGACGTAGTCGCGGCTCAGCCCGGTCAGCCGAGCCAGCGTGGCCACCGCCTCGGCCCGCTCGTCGGCGGTGAGCCGACTGCCCCGGGACAGGACCCACGGGTAGTCGCGCTCGGCATACGCCTCCGCTTCGGCGAGGACATCGGCCAACTCCCGGCCGGGATGTTTGCCGTGGTAGTGGGCGACCGCTGCATACGTCGGAAGGAAGTTGACGTGCGCGCGATCGTTCGGCTCGTCCAGGCCGATCGAGCCCAGGTCGAGGACCGAGGAGATGAGCATGATGCCGTTGAGGTACATGCCGTACCGGGCCTGCAGATGGTCCGCCAGCGCGGCGGCCCGCAGGGTGCCGTAGGACTCGCCGGCGAGCAGCTTCGGCGACATCCACCGACCGTTGCGGGTGGTCCAGAGCCGGATGAGCTCACCGACGCTCTCGATGTCCTTCGCGTAGCCGTGGTAGTCGGCCGGTTTGCCGCCGGACACCGCGCGCGACCAGCCGGTGGACACCGGGTCGATGAAGACCAGGTCGGAGACGGCCAGGAGGGTCTCGGCGTTGTCGGCCAACGCGTAGGGCGGGGGGAGCAGCGCGCCCGCATCGCCCATGACGACCCGGCGGGGACCGAACAGACCCAGGTGCAGCCACACGCTCGACGAGCCAGGACCGCCGTTGAACGCGAAGGTCACCGGCCGGGTGTGCGGGCTGGCCCCATCGAGGGTGTATGCCGTGATGGACATCTCGGCGCGCGGGCTGGCGCCGGAGAACACCCCGTCCTCGTAGACCTCGTCCCGCAGCACGACCCGGCCGGTGGCGGCCGTGTAGGTCAGTTCGCGCCCGGCGGCGACGATGGTGTGCGACGTGCGCACGACATCGTCGCTCGGTTCCTTGGGGGTGGTGACGTCCTCAGCGGCGGTGTCCGAAGCCATTCGCCCACCCTAGTCGGCCCGCTCGGGAAGAGGCCCTGGACGTGACAGGACGCCGTCCGCACCCCCTGCTCCGGACGACGTCCCGTCGTGGCCCACCTCAGCACTGAGACGCTGCCCGCTGTCCATGGTCTACCGCGGCGCTGCGATTTCGCTGCGAAAGTTGGGCTTTGACAGCGCCCGAGCGGTCGAGTTGGCCGCGGCTACGTCGATGAGGCCCTCCAAAACGGACAAATCAACCGCGCCGGCCTCGACGAGGAGGACCTTCTCCTCGTGGAGTGTGAGCAATGCCTCATCCCATCTGCCCTGCTCACCGAGCAGTCGACTGAGGTCGCGCAGGGTGCCGGCCTGGCCGATGGGTCGGCCCATCCTCTGGAACCCGGTGGCGCTGGCCCGCAGGGCGGCCTCGGCCTCGTCGAGGCGTCCGAGACCGGTCAGCGCGCGCGACAGGGTCCGCTCGGCACGGTGGAGGGCGTATTCGTCGAGGTGTTCGGCGGCCAGCGCCATCGCCTCCCGGGCATGCCCGAGCGCCTCGTCGGGGTGGCCGAGGCGGACGAGGATGTCGGCCAGCGCGTCGACGCAGATCGTGCTGCCGCGCGGATCGTGGAGGCGGGCATACGACGCGATGGCTGCCTGGCACCACGCGAGCGCGGTCGCGGCGCCGCCGGTGCGCCGGAAGGCATGCGCCAGCTCGAGCTGGGCCAGGGCGAGCCCGGCCCAGTCGTTGGTGCGGCTGAGCAGCTCGACGGCCTCGGAGTGCGCCTGCTGGGCCTCGGTCAGTTCGTCATACGCGTCGTAGAAGCAGCCCCAGGCGAGGGCGAGGTGTCCGGGCACGGTCACCGGGCCGGCCTCCTGGACATGGGTGTTGGCCCAGAGCAGGTCACTGACGACGTGGGCGCGACGGCCGAGCAGCTGGTTCTGCCGGGCGCTGATGACGGCCGCTTCGACCGCGCCGGCGACATCCCCGAACCGCAGGAGCTCCTCGCGGGCGTTGACCAGCGGGTCGAGTCGGTCGGGCCCGAGGTCACCCTCGACCAGGATGCCGGCGGCCGCCAGATCGAGGTAGGCCCGGCCGAGCTGCCCGGTGGTCGACGGCGGCAGGGCGCTGCGGACATCGCGTTCGGCAGCCAGCCAGAGGTCGATCTGGCGCTTGGCGGCCGGGGCACAGACGACGAGCAGCCGCCAGGCCAGATCGGCGTCGGCGGTCACCACGGCCCGAGCGCAGCCGATGAGCACCTCGGTCTCGGCGGCGAAGTAGTGCAGCGCCTCCGGCGGCGAGGAAGCAGCGGCCCGGCCGCTGGCGTCCCGGCCCGACATGCGACACACCGCGTCGGTGGGCGGGGTTTGGTCAGGGTAGGCCGTGGCATACCGACTGGCGATCGCCAACAGGTCCGACGCGATGCGGGTCAGGTCCGGCTCGGGGTCCTGGGAGCTGCCCCTGATGTGCAGTCGCAGCAGGTCGTGCAGGCCGTAGAGCGGGTCCGACCCGTCGCGAAGCACCGGGTGGAGCACGCCTGCGTCCACCAGCCCGTCGAGCGCTGCGTCCGCCGCCACGTCATCGCCGATCACCGCCCGGCAGGTATGCCGGCTGACCCGGCTGAACGGCAACCGAGCCAGGGTATGCAGGAGGGCGCGGGACGCCTGCGGCAGCGGAGTCTCCGCGAGCCCGAGACCGGCCTGCAGCCGACCGTCGTCGTCGGTCAGCTCGCGATGACCGCTGAACTCGTCGGTCAGTTGCGCCGCGGCCAGGGCCAGGGACAGATCCGGGCGGCGCGCCAGGCGCTGCCCGACCACGCGCAGCAGCAGCGGATGTCCGCCGCACAGACCGACCAGTGCCGAGGCTGCCTCCGGAGTGGCGTCCACCCGGGGCGCCCCGAGCTGGGCCCGCAGGGCCTCGAGGGAGGCGTCCTCGTCGAGGTAGCCCAGCCGCACCGGGTGGGAGACGACCACACCCTTGATCGGGGTTCGACTGGTCAGGATGGCCATCGACGTCGGCCGGGCCGGGAGCAAGGTGCTGACGTCATACCCGTCCGGGACGTCGTCGAGGATGACCAGGACACGGCGGGCATCGAGGATCGAACGGAACACCGCCGCCCGGTCGGCCCATCGCGGCGGGATCGAGGACCGCTGGACAGCAAGGACGCCGAGGAAGTGCTCCAGCACCGCGGAGGGGCCGGCGTGCCCCAATTCCCCGCTCAACTCGACATGGAGCGATCCGCCGGGAAAGGCCCCCCGCAATTGGTGGGCCGCCTCGATGGCCAAGGTGGACTTGCCCATGCCGCCGAGCCCGGTGATGGCGACCACGGCGGGGTGCTCACGGGCCGTTGTGGCCGCCTCCCGGATGAGCTGCAGCTCGGTGTCTCGGCCGACGACCACCGACACACTGCGCGGCACCGTGCGAGGCACGGCCGCGTCCCGGTCCTGACGCCGGGACAGGGGGGCGAGCGGCGGGGGGGCCGGGGCCTGCCCGATGAGTGCGGCATACGCCCGCTCGAGGATCGGTCCCGGGCGAACGCCGAGCTCGCGGCCGAGTTGCACCCGGACCCGGTGGTAGATCGAGACGGCATCGCCTTGGCGGCCGACCAGCCCGAGCACGGTGATCAGCTGGGCGGTGAATCCCTCGTGGAACGGGTGTTCCTCGACCAGCCCGGTCAACTCGGCGGCCAATCCCTCCAGGGCACCGGCGGTGATGTCCGCCTCGATGCGCTGGCCGAGCAACCGCAACCGCTCCTCGGTGATCTGCGACCGGGTGGCCAGCACCCGAGAGGTCGGCACGCACCCGCCGAGCGGTTCCTCGGCGGCATCCTCGAGGGCGCGGTGCAGCAGCCTGCGCCGCGTCGTCGTGGAGGCGGTGTCCGTGGCCCGGCGGGCCAGCGCCCGCCAGTGCGGCAGGTCGGCGGCCACGTCGGTGTCGAGGCGATAGCCGTCCGTGGTCGTCGTGAGCAGGGCGGTCGGCGCGGTCTTGCGGCGCAGACCTGAGACGAGGGCCTGCACCCGGTTGCGCGGCTGGCTGGGCAGGTCGTCGTCCCAGAGCCAGTCGGCCAGCTGGTCGGCTGAGGCTGCTCCAGAGGCGGAGCAGGCCAGGGCGGCGAGCAAAGTGGCCTCGAGTTTGGTGAGCCGCACCGTGCGTCCAGCCAGATCGACGGCCACCCGAGCGAGCACACAGAGCCGCACCGACATCGGGCCGACCTCCTCCCGACGGCGACGCCCTCCTCGTAGGGTACCTGCGGCCATGTCGGTCCCTTGCCCGAGAATGACTGCCGTGCGTGTCATCTCCGCGAACGTCAACGGCATCCGTGCAGCACTCCGACGCGGGGGGATGACCTGGCTGGCGGCGCAGCACGCCGACGTCCTGTGCCTGCAGGAGGTGCGTGGTTCGCCGGCCCATCTGAGCGAGGCCCTGCACGCGGTGGGACTCGGGGGTTGGCGGGTCGCCCATGCGGTCAGCGACCTGCCCGGCCGGGCGGGAGTTGCCGTGGTGACGCGCGGTGACGTCGACGCGGTGTCCGATGACCTCGGTCCGCCGGAGTTCCACGGCGCGGGCCGCTGGATCGAAGCCCGGATCCGCGCCGGATCCGCCCCCGTGACGATCGCCTCCACGTATGTCCATACCGGAGCGGCGGGCACGGCGCGGCAGGACGAGAAGCACCGCTTCCTCGATGCCCTGACCGCCCGGGTGGAGGCCGCACTGGCGCGCGGTGAGCGGTTCCTTCTCACCGGTGACCTGAATGTCGCCCACGCGCAGGCCGACCTGAAGAACTGGAAGGGGAATCTCGGCAAGGCGGGTTTCCTCGACTCGGAGCGGGCCTACTTCGACCGCTGGGTGCGCACCGGGCTGGTCGACGTCCATCGCGCCCTGGCCGGACCGGGGCCGGGCCCCTACACCTGGTGGTCCTGGCGCGGGAAGGCTTTCGACAACGACGCCGGGTGGCGGATCGACCATCACTGGGCCACTCCCGGCCTCGCGGCCACCGCACGTGCGGCGTGGGTCGGACGAGCACCGACGTATGCCGAGCGCTGGAGCGATCACGCACCGGTCGTCGTCGACTACGAGCTCTCGGGTTCCTCGTCCCCGACCTCGTCGGGGCGGTAGAGCACCAGGGCGACGTTGCGCTTGACCAACTCCTCACGCACCGTCGCCCCGCTGCTCGGGTCGAGGACCGTGCGCCAGATCTGGTTCTCCCGGAAGAATCGGTCCCCGACCCGGATGAAGCGTTCGCCGCGGGCTGCCACGGCATACTGGGCCGAAGGAGCCTCGTCACTGCGCAACTCACCCTCGAGGTGGGTCGGCCCGACCCGCACCCGCAGCTGGAAGGTGCTCGTCGTGTCGTTGCGGATGACGAAGTCGACGTAGTTGTAGGCGATGGTGCACCCGACTCCCCACGGGATCACCCGTCCGCTGTCGGGAAACGGGTCATGGGAGTGCTCGGAACGTTCGACGACGGTCAGCGGGCTGTGCAGGACCATCCAATGCAGCAGGTTCGCCACCTGGCACACCCCACCGCCCACACCCGGCTCCGCGGTGCCGCCGTTGAGGTTCAAGCCCTCGATGTAGCCGCGCCGCCGAGATCGGACCCCGACCACCTTGTTGAAGGAGAAGGTCTCCCCGGGCCGGATCAACAACCCGTCGAGGTGGGCCGCGGCCAGCCGCAGGTTGTGCACCTTGTTGTGCTGGAGCCACATCAGGTCCGGGCGCAGCTCGCGCAGCAGGATCGAGCGATGGGACAGGTGCAGGTGAGGCAGGTCGGTCGCGCTCCGGGTGGTGGTCCACCGGGCACCGGACCGGGCCCACACCAGGTGCCGGCGCGCCCGGAACACCGCAACGGCCAGCGGGAACAGGGCCGGGAAGCGCTGGGTGAGCCGCGGTCCGGCGGTGAACTGCGCGGGCACCTCGAAGCCGTCCGGAGCATCGACGATCTGGATCATGAGCGTCCCCCTGTTTCGACACCTGTGACCAGCATCTCCCCGATCGTGAACAGGGCGCTGACCTGCAACGTTAGCGCAGTGTGCACCCGGGCGGCAGGGCACTGAGGCCTTTGGTCCCGGAGGGTCCTGATACCCGCAGGGGTATCCTGGGGGCATGTCCAGCACCGCATCTCGGCGACTGGTGGTCCTGGGGGCCGGTACGGCCGGGACCATGGTCGCCAACAAGCTCATCAAGCGCCTCGACTCCTCCGAGTGGACCATCACCGTGGTCGACAAGGACGACGTCCACGACTACCAGCCCGGCTATCTGTTCATCCCCTTCGGCATCAACACTCCCGAGCAGATCCGCCGCACCAAGCACACCTTCCTGGCCGACGGCATCGAGCTCGTCTTCGCCGAGATCGACCGCGTCGACCCCGAAGCCAAGGTGGTCCACTTCCTCGACGGGCGCACGATCGGCTACGACTACCTCGTCATCGCCTCGGGGACGACCCCACGTCCGGACCAGACCCCCGGCATGCTCGGTCCCGAGTGGCACAAGAGCGTGGGGGAGTTCTACACGTATGACGGGGCGGTCGCGCTGCGTGACGCCTCCAGCTCCTGGTCCGGCGGTCGACTCGTCGTCCACGTCACCGAGCTGCCTATCAAGTGCCCGGTGGCGCCCTTGGAGTTCACCTTCCTGGCCGACGACTGGCTGCGCAAGCGCGGTCTGCGGGAGCAGACCGAGCTCGTCTTCGTGACCCCGCTCGACGGCGCCTTCACCAAGCCAGTAGCCAGTCGCGAACTCGGCAAGGCCCTCGAGAAGCGCGGCATCACGCTGGAACCGGACTTCATGATCGAGCACGTCGACCAGGAGCGGAAGGTCATCGTCTCCTACGACGAGCGCGAGATCGCCTACGACCAGTTGGTTACGGTGCCGCTGAACATGGGCGCAGACTTCGTCGGGCGCTCCGGCCTCGGGGACGAGCTCAACTACGTGCCGATCGACAAGCACACCATGCAGAGCACGGCATATGACACGATCTTCGCCCTGGGCGACGCGGGCAACCTGCCGACGTCCAAGGCCGGGTCGGTCGCGCACTTCTCCGTCGAGGTCTTCGTGGAGAACTTCCTCCAGCTCGCCGCCGGGCAGCCGATGACGCACTCCTTCGACGGTCACGCGAACTGCTTCATCGAGTCCGGCAACGGCAAGGGCATGCTGCTGGACTTCAACTACGAGACCCAGCCGCTGACCGGCAGTTTCCCGTTGCCCAAGGTCGGCCCGATGTCCCTGCTCAAGGAGACCCGGGCCAACCACCTCGGCAAGCTCGCCTTCCGCTGGATCTACTGGAACATGCTCCTGCCGGGTCGCCCGCTCGGCCTGCCCGCCGGGATGTCCATGACCGGCAAGAACGTCGAAGCCTGACCTACCCACCACCACGAAGGAGCACGACCGCCATGCCCACCACGACGATCGCCGGCGTCAGCGTCGACGTCAACGACGAGGGCTTCCTCACCAACCCCGACCAGTGGTCCCACGAGCTCGGCGCCGAACTGGCCAAGCTCGTCGGCGTCGACATGAGCGACGCCCACTGGGCCATCATCGACTTCCTCCGCAAGGACTACGCCAGCCAGGGCGAGACCGCCACGCTGCGCCGTGTGAGCACGCAGGCGGGAGTGCCGGTCAAGGAGCTGTTCGCCCTTTTCCCCGGCAAGCCGGCCAAGAAGATGTCGTATGTCGCCGGGCTGCCCAAGCCGAAGGGCTGCGTGTGAGATGAGCACCGACACTCAGGCCGCCCCCTTCATCCCGTCGTTCGACGAGCCGGCCGACAGCGGCCGCAAGCTGGCCATCATCTGCAGCAAGGGCAACCTGGACATGGCCTATCCCGGCCTGATCCTGGCCAACGCCGCGCTCGGCGAGGGCATCGAGACCCACCTGTTCTTCACCTTCTGGGGTTTCGACATCATCAACAAGGAGACGATGGACCACCTGAAGTTCTCCTTCGTCGGCAACACGGCCATGCACATGCCGGGTCACAGCACGGGCATTCACCACATGCTCGGCGCGCTGCCCGGTGCGACCGCCGCCGCGACCAAGATGATCAAGAAGCAGATCGCCGACCTCGACGTCCCCGACGTGCCGGAGTTCCTCGAGCTGCTGTCTGCCTCCGGTTGCCACATGTGGGCCTGCCGGATGTCCGCCGACATGAACCAGCTCTCCGAGGAAGACCTCTACGAGGGCGTCGAAGCCATCATCTCGGCGAGCGACTTCATCGAGCTGACCGCAGGCGCCCAGCTGCTCTTCATCTAGCGGGTCTTCGCGCTAGCCATCCCGGCGCGCCCCTTCGCCCGGCACCGCGGTGAACACCGCGGGCCGGGCGAATCCGTGTCCGGCGAAGGCCGCCTCGACGGCCGCGGTCACCGCCTCGGCCCGCTCGCGCTGCACCAGCGCGATGGCCGAACCCCCGAACCCCCCGCCGGTCATCCGGGCGCCTGCTGCGCCGTGGGCCAAGGCGGTGTCCACCACCAGGTCGAGCTCGGCGCAGGAGACCTCGAAGTCGTCGCGCAACGACCGGTGCGAGGCGGTGAACAGGCGCCCCACCTCGGTCAGATCGCCGGCCATGAGCGCGGCGGCGCAGCGCCGCACCCGCTCGATCTCGGTGACGACGTGCCGGGCTCGTCGGGCCAGGCGCGGTGAGCCGAGATCAGCACACCGTGGTAGGGCATCGGGCTCGTCGGCGACCTCCCGCAGTGAGGCCGCCCCGAGGGCCGCGGCGGCGGAGGCGCACTCGGCCCGCCGGTCGCCGTACTGGCCATCCACGAGGGCGTGTTTGGCCCGGGTGTCGACGACGAGCAGCACATGGTCGCCCACCTGCACCGGGATCTGGGTGGCGGTGCCGTCCCGGCAATCCAGCAGCAGCGCATGCCCCTGGCGGGCGCGCATGGCGATCGCCTGGTCCATCCCACCGGTGGGTGCCAAGGCGATGTCGTTCTCGGCCCGCTGGCAGATGGCCGCCAGGGTGGTCCGGCTGGGGTCGTCGCGCAGGTAGTCCAGGCCCAGCAGGTCCGACAGCGCCGCACCGACGGAGCACTCGAGGGCCGCCGAGCTGGACAGACCGGCCCCGACCGGCACGTCGCTGCGGACCTGCACCGTCATACCGGGCACGTCGTGACCTGCTTGGCGCAGTGCCCACACGACGCCGGCGACGTAGGCCGCCCATCCGCCGGGGCGATGCGGCTCTATGTCGTCGATCGCGACGACGACCTCGCCGGCCACGGCCGAGGACCGCGCGACGAGAAGGCCGTCGGTCCGCAGGGACACCTCGACGGAGGTTCGTTGCTGCAACGCGACGGGCAGCACGAGACCGTCGTTGTAGTCGGTGTGTTCGCCGATGAGATTGACCCGCCCCGGGGCCGACCACGTGCTCGTCACCAAGACAGTCTCTCGCGCGTCCGCGAGCGGTGAGTCACCTGTCAGAATGGTGGGCATGCCCAGCGCCACCACACGGCCTCGCTCCCTGTCTGGGATGCAGCCGACCTCCGACTCGCTCCATCTCGGCAACTACATCGGAGCGTTGGTCAACTGGGTGGACCTCCAACAGAGCTACGAGGCGTTCTACTTCGTGGCCGACCTGCACTCGCTCACCGTCCCGACGGACCCCGAGGTGGTCCGTCGGCGCACCCGGGTCACCGCCGCCCAGTTCATCGCCGGGGGGGTGGACCCATCGCGTTCGGCGATCTTCTGCCAGAGCCATCTGCCCCAGCACGCCGAGCTCGCCTGGGTGATGAACTGCTTGGCCAGCATGGGTGAGGCCGAGCGGATGACGCAGTACAAGGACAAGGTGGCGCGCGGTCAGAGCGCGAACGTCGGGCTGTTCACCTACCCGATGCTCATGGCTGCGGACATCCTCATCTACGACGCCGACAAGGTGCCCGTCGGCGAGGACCAGCGCCAGCACCTGGAGATCACCCGTGACCTGGCCGTCCGGTTCAACCACCGGTATGGCGACACCCTCGTGGTGCCCGAGCCGCACATCCTCAAGGAGACGGCCAAGATCATGGAGCTGAGCGACCCGACCTCGAAGATGTCGGGCAGCAACTCAGCAGACGCCGGTCTGATCCTGCTCTCCGACAACCCGAAGCGGATCACCAAGAAGATCATGTCTGCGGTGACCGACGCCGAGCGGGAGGTCCGCTACGACCCGCAGACCAAGCCCGGCGTGTCCAACCTCCTGGTCATCCACTCGGCGTTGTCGGGCGTGGCCATCCCCACCCTCGAGGCAGACTTCGCGGGCCGGGGCTATGGGGACCTCAAGAAGGAGGTCGCCGAAGTGGTCGTCACGGCGGTCGAACCGTTCCAGCACCGGATGAGCGAGCTCCTCGACGACCCTGCCGAACTCGACCGGATCCTCGCCGACGGAGCGGCCAAGGCCGGGCCGGTGTCTGCGGCCACCGTGCGGCGGGTCAAGGACCGCATCGGCCTGCTCGCACCGGCGAGCTGAGGACGTCATGCCTGTCGTCGGTGTGTCCATCCCCGTGCCCGCACCGCACGGGGATCACCTGCAGGCGAGCCGGGCGTCATACGGCGATCCGTTGGCCGACCTCGTGCCGGCCCACGTCACGTTGCTCGGCCCCACCGAGGTCGACGAGGCGGACCTCGACGCCCTGGTGGGCCACCTGACCGAGGCGGCCCGCGAGGTGCCGCCGTTCCGGGTCGTCCTGCGCGGCACCGGGTCGTTCCGCCCAGTCTCCCAAGTCGTCTTCGTCCAGGTGGCCGAGGGCATTGCGTCGTGCGAACGCCTCGAACAGGCGATCCGTCGGGGTCCCTACGACCAGGCGCTGCGGTTCCCCTACCACCCGCATGTCACGGTCGCTCATGACGTGCCGCAGGATCACCTCGATCGTGCCTTCGACGAGCTGGCCGACTTCGGCTGCGAGTTCCGGGTCGACGCCATGACGCTGTACCAGCGTGACGACGACGGGCTGTGGCGGGAGAGCACGACGATCCCGCTAGGGGGCCATCCTCCGTGCTGAGTCGGGTGCGAGGCGTCTGGGCTGCGCTGCAACGCACCCGGCCGTTGCGCGCCTGGCGCCGGTTCGGCGACGTCCGCGGGAACGTCCTGGCGGCCGGTGTCGCCTACTTCGGCTTCTTCTCGGTCTTTCCCGCGGTGGCGCTGGCCTTCACCGCACTTGGCGTCGTGGCTTCCCGGTCACCCCAGCTGTATGACGGGATCGTCGCCAGCCTCGACGCCGCCCTACCTGGCTTCATCAGGACCGCGGACAACCCCACCGGCATCATCTCCGTGACCCTGCCCAGCGCGGCCGCCCTGACCTGGACCGGGATCGCGGGACTGATCGGCCTGATCCTCGCCGGCGCGGGCTGGCTGAGCGCGCTGCAGGCCGGCATCCGGGCGGTCTTCGAGGTCCCCGGCACCCCCGGCAATGCGGTGACCGGCCGGCTGCGTGACCTGGGGGTCCTTGTCCTGCTGGGCCTCCTCGTGGTGGTGACCGTCGTCGCCGGCAGCGTCCTGACCGCCATGTCGGTGTCCGTCGCCGATCGCTTCGGCCTGGCCCTGCCGACCGCTGTGATCACCGGTCTGGGGGTCCTCGTGACCGCCGCAGGTCACATCGCCACGATGGTCGTCGTCCTGCGGGTGTTGCCCGGCATCGAGCTGCCCTGGCCGGATGTGCGCGGCGGCGCGGTGCTCGGGGGCCTGGCGCTGACGATCATGACCCTCTTCGGGGGGCAGCTGGTCGCGCTCGGGGTTCGCAATCCGGTCTTCGGCGCCCTGGTCGGGGTGGTCGGGCTGCTCTTCTGGCTCAACCTCGTGGCGAAGACAGTGCTGCTCGCCGCCTCGTGGGCGGCGAGCAGCACTGATGACGCGGACGGCTCAGTGGCCCCGAGCCATTGACTTGCGTAGGTCGGCGTTGAGCTGGGAGATCACGTCGAGCGGGATCTCCTTGGGGCAGGCCGCGGCGCACTCGCCGATGTTGGTGCAGCCGCCGAAGCCCTCGAGGTCGTGCTGGCCGACCATGGCCGCCACCCGAGCCCACCGCTCCGGCTGACCTTGCGGCAGCTCGCCGAGGTGCGTGACCTTGGCGCCGACGAAGAGCATCCCGGAGGCATTCGGGCAGGCGGCCACGCACGCGCCGCAGCCGATGCAGGTGGCCACGTTGAAGGCCCGCATCGCGGCGTCGCGGGGGACCGGCAGACCGTTGGCCTCGGGGGCCGAACCGGTGTTGACCGAGATGTAGCCGCCGGACTGGATGATCCGGTCGAACGCACCGCGGTCGACGACGAGGTCCTTGATGACCGGGAACGGGTCGGCGCGCCACGGCTCGACAGTGATGGTGTCGCCGTCCTTGAACGTGCGCATGTGCAACTGGCACGTCGTCGTGACTTCCGGTCCGTGCGGTTGGCCGTTGATGACGACACCGCACATGCCGCAGATGCCCTCACGACAGTCGCTGTCGAAGGCGATCGGCTCTTCGCCGTCGGCGATGAGCTTCTCGTTGAGGACATCGAGCATCTCGAGGAAGGACATATGTTCGCTGACGTCGTCGAGGCGGTACTCGACGAGGCGGCCGCCCGCGCTCGGGCCGGACTGGCGCCATACCTTGACGGTGATCTTCATCGGGTGCTCACTTGTAGCTCCGCTGCTTCATCTCGACGAACTGGTAGACAAGGTCTTCCTTGTGGAGGACCGGTGGCTGGCCGTCTCCGCCGAACTCCCAGGCGGCGACGTAGGCGTACTGGTCGTCGTGGCGCAGGGCCTCGCCGTCCTCGGTCTGCGACTCGGCCCGGAAGTGGCCCCCGCACGACTCCTTGCGGTGGAGAGCGTCGATACACATGAGCTCACCGAGCTCGAGGAAGTCGGCGATCCGGCCGGCCTTCTCCAGACTCTGGTTGAGCGTGTCCGCGCCGCCGAGGACGCGCACGTTGCTCCAGAAATCGGTGCGCAGGTCGCGGATCATGCTGATCGCGGTGCGCAGCCCCTCGTCGGTGCGCTCCATACCGCAGTACTCCCACATGATCCGGCCCAGCTCCTTGTGGTAGCTGTCCGGGCTGCGGGTGCCCTGGATGGCGAGCAGTGTGCTGACTCGCTCCTGGACCGCAGCGGCGGCCGCGGCCACCTCCGGGTGCGACTCCTCCAGGGCCGGGTAGGGGCCGTTGGCGAGATAGTCCCGGATGGTGTTCGGCAGGACGAAGTAGCCGTCGGCCAGCCCCTGCATGAGCGCGGAGGCGCCGAGCCGGTTGGCCCCGTGATCGGAGAAGTTGGCCTCGCCGGTGACGAACAGCCCCGGGATCGTGGACTGGAGGTCGTAGTCAACCCACAACCCACCCATCGTGTAGTGGACCGCCGGGTAGATCCGCATCGGGGTCTCGTACGGGTCCTCTCCGGTGATCCGGGCATACATGTCGAAGAGGTTGTCGTACTTGGCGATGACGCCGGCGCGGCCCAGCCGCTTGATGGCATCCCCGAAGTCGAGGTAGACGCCCAATCCACCAGGGCCGACACCACGGCCCTCGTCGCAGACGTACTTGGCGGCACGGGAGGCGATGTCACGCGGCACCAGATTGCCGAACGAGGGGTAGATCCGCTCCAGGTAGTAGTCGCGGTCCTCCTCGGGGATCTGGCGCGGGTCCTTGCCGCAGTCCTCGGCGCGCTTGGGCACCCAGATGCGGCCGTCGTTGCGCAGCGACTCGGACATCAAGGTGAGCTTGCTCTGGTAGTCGCCGGAGACCGGGATGCAGGTCGGGTGGATCTGCGTGTAGCAGGGGTTGCCGAAGTAGGCGCCCTTGCGGTGCGCACGCCATGTGGCGGTGACGTTGCAGCCCATGGCGTTGGTCGACAGGTAGAAGACGTTGCCATAGCCGCCGGAGGCCAGGACGACCGCGTCGGCCAGGTGGGTCTCGATCTCGCCGGTGACCATGTCCCGGGCGACGATGCCGCGGGCCCGGCCATCGACGATGACCACGTCGAGCATCTCGTGGCGCGAGTAGGTGGCCACGGTCTTGGCCTCGACCTGCCGCTGCAGCGCCTGGTAGGCACCGATGAGCAGCTGCTGGCCGGTCTGTCCGCGGGCGTAGAAGGTGCGCGACACCTGCACGCCGCCGAAGGAGCGGTTGTCCAGCAGGCCGCCATACTCGCGGGCGAACGGGACGCCCTGCGCGACGCACTGGTCGATGATGTTCGCCGAGACCTCGGCGAGCCGGTAGACGTTGGACTCGCGGGCGCGGTAGTCGCCGCCCTTGACCGTGTCGTAGAACAGACGGTAGGTCGAGTCGCCGTCCTCCTTGTAGTTCTTCGCCGCGTTGATGCCGCCCTGGGCGGCGATCGAGTGCGCCCGCCGGGGGGAGTCCTGGTAGAAGAACACCTTGACGTTGTAGCCGGCTTCGCCGAGGGTCGCCGCGGCGGCGCTGCCGGCCAGCCCGGTGCCCACGATGATGACGCTCAGCTTGCGCCGGTTCGCAGGGTTGACGAGCTTGGCCTCGAACTTGCGCGTGTTCCACTTGGACTCGATCGGCCCGCCCGGGGCCTTGGTGTCCGCGATGGGTGCCCCGAGCCGGTAGAGGCCGTCGATGAGGGCGCCGCTGGGGATGGTCTCGTTGACTGAGGTCGACATGTCCGGTCCCTTACTTCTTGACGATCCCGAAGAGGATGGCCAGCGGCGGTAGCGCAAAGCCCACCGCGACGATCACCGCGATGGCCAAGCCGGTGAGCTTGGCGTGGCGGCGGGCCTTCGGGGTGCCGGTGAGCCCGAGTGTCTGCGAAGCACTCCACACGCCGTGGTGCAGGTGCATACCGAGCGCGAACAGGGCCAGCAGGTAGAGGACGACGACCCACCAGACCGAGAACCCGGCGACCACCCGCAGATACGGGCTGTCGTAGGCGCCGTTCACCCGGATGGTGTTCGTCGTGTACTGCAGCAGGTGGAAGACGAGCCACAGGAGCAGGAACGTGCCGCCCCAGCGCATCATCTTCGAGGACAGCGACGCCTGGATCGCCTTGGACACCTGATAGCGGGTCGTGCGGGCCCCACGCGCGCGGCTCCACAGGTAGTAGGCGGACCCCGCGTGGGCGAACAGCGCCACGATGAGCAGGATCCGGAACAGCCAGAGGAACCCGGTGTAGGGCAGGATCGGCTCGCCGATGGTCCGCAGGTGGTGCGCGTACTCGTCGAACGCGTCCTGGCCCGCGAAGACCTTGAGGTTGCCGTACATGTGCATGAGCACGTAGAAGACGAAGAGCAGGCCGGACAACGCCATCACGATCTTCATCGCGATCATGGTGCGTCGGGCGCTCGGGCGTGCTGGGGTCACGGTCGTTGTCGCCACGGGCTTCACCCTAGCGCGGGCCCTTGCGGTGGCAGCAGGCGCATCGGCCCAGCGGCTTGTGACCTGGCCCTCAACCGTCGCGGCTCGGTTAGTCTCCCGATGTGACTGAGTCCGTGGCCGGCTTCTGGGCCGTCGTCCCCGCCGGCGGTGCCGGCACCCGGTTGTGGCCGCTGTCGCGGCGCACCTCGCCGAAGTTCCTGCACGACCTGACCGGCTCCGGGCGCACGCTGCTGCAACAGACCTGGGATCGACTCGTGCCGCTGGCTGCGGAGCGAGTCGTCGTCGTCACCGGGGTCGCGCACGCGGCCGCCGTGGCAGGGCAACTCGATGACCTTCCGGCTCGCCAGCTGATCGCCGAACCGTCCCCCCGCGACTCGATGCCGGCGATCGCGTTGGCGGCGGCGTTCATCGAACGATGGGATCCGGAGGCGGTCATCGGCTCGTTCGCCGCCGACCACGTCATCGCCGACGCCGCCGCCTTCCACGCTTGCGTTCGCGAGGCGGTCGAGGTCGCCCGCACCGGACTGATCGTCACGCTGGGCATCACCCCGACGCATCCGGCGACCGGCTTCGGCTACATTCGCGCTGGTTCGCCGCTGCCGGGGTTCGGCACGGCCCGCGCCGTGGCCGAGTTCGTCGAGAAGCCGGACGCGGCGGTCGCCGCCCGGTACGTCGACTCCGGCGGCTATTTGTGGAACGCCGGCATGTTCGTCGCCGGAGCCAGCGTGCTGCTCGACACGCTCGCGGCATACCATCCCGACCTGACCGCAGGGGTGCGCGACATCGCCGCCGACCCGGATCGGCTGGCCGAGCTCTGGCCCTCGCTGACCAAGATCGCCATCGACCACGCGGTTGCCGAGCCGGGCGCGGCGGACGGGCAGGTGGCGGTCGTGCCGGCCGGCTTCCCCTGGGACGACGTGGGGGATTTCGCCTCGCTCGGTGCCCTCCTGCCGCACGACGACGCCGGTATGACGGTGCTCGGCGAGGCCGACCAGGTCCTGACGCTGGACGGGGCACGCGGGCTGGTGGCTGCCCGGGGTGGCCGGCTCGTGGCCCTGGTGGGCGTCACCGACATCGTGGTCGTCGACACGCCCGACGCAGTGCTCGTCGCATCGGCGGACCGGGCGCAGCAGGTCAAAGCGGTCGTCGACGAGCTGGCCCGTCGAGGGCGTGCTGACCTGACCTGACCGGACCTGAGCCGACCCGCGCCTTCTAGGTGGTCAGGTCGCGGCGGCGGAAGGTCGACAGTGCGGCCACGACGAGGACGGCGGCGAGCAGGGTCAGCGCGGCGACGGGCGTCGCCCGGAACGCCTCGACCGGCACCCGCGGCGCGTGCGTGAACGGGGACAGGTCGATGAGCCAGCCGGGCAGTTTCAGCAACGCGCCGAACTCGCCCAGGGCGAAGAAGACGGCGAACGCGGTCCAGGCCAGGCCCGCGGCGATCCGCGGTGCGACCCCGACGGCCAGGGCCGCGACCCCGATGGTCACCCACGCGGCCGGCACCCGGGCGGCCGCGCCGGCTAGAGCGGCACCGACCCCGATGGACCCGCCGTTGGCCGCATCGACGGCGCCGATGACCAGACCGAGGACGAGGAGCAGCACCGCCGCCCCCGCCAGGGCGATGACCAGGTGGCTGCCCCACCAGCGTCCGCGGCTGGTCGCCGTGGCGAGCACCGCCTCGGCGCGGCCCTGCGACTCTTCACTTCTGGCGCGCAGCACGGTGACGATCCCGAAGGCCGCTGCCACCACCGCTGCGAACCCCAGCTCGGTCGAGACATAGAGATCGAGCAGGAGTCCCTCGCCCCCGCCCATCGTGCGGAGCAGGTCCGCGATGGCCGGGTCCTTGAGCATGTCGACGGCGCTCTTGGCCAGCACCCCGACGACCGTGCCCATGACGGCGAACCCGACCAACCAGCCGATGGCCCCGCCGCGCGCGAGTCGCCAGGTCAAGCCGATCGGGGTGCCGAGGCGCGCGGACGCGTGGGCGGCGCCCGGCCGGGTCGGGACCAGCCCGCCCCCGAGGTCGCGGCGGTCGAGCAGGGCGGCGGCCAGGACGAGGCACACCGCCAGCGTGAGCACCCCGAGGAGCCCGACCCAGGTGTGGTTGGCGCCGAATGCCTGGGCCTTCTGCGACCAGCCCAGCGGGGACAGCCACGGCAGCCACGCGGGGGCCGTGGGGGTGGTGTCGGCGACTGCACGCAGGAGGTAGGCCACGCCGAGGGCGCCCATGGCGATGCCGGCGCACCCGCGGGCGGTGCTGGTCAACTGGGCGGCCACGGCGGTGATGCCCACGAAGGCCAGACCGGTGGCGAGCCACCCGGCGGCGGCGGCGATCGCACCGGCGGCCGACATACCGATCCCGGCGTAGCCCAGCGCCAGCAGGACGCACGAGGCGACGACCGCGGCGGTGCCGGTGACCACACCGGCGGCCAGCGAGGCCTGGCGGCCGACGACGCCGGCGCCGAGCAGCTCCAGACGGCCGAGCTCTTCCTCGCTGCGGGTATGCCGGCGCACCAGGGCGTAGCCGAGGATGGCCAGGAACACCGCGCCCAGGAGCGTCATCTTGAAGACCGCGAAGGCCTCGGGGTTGGTGTCGTCGGCGACCGGGCCATAGAGGGCCAGGGCCGCCGGGTTGGTGAGCACTTCGACCACCGCCGGCCCCATCGAAGCGGTCGTCGGATAGAGCGCCAGCGTCGCCTGCGCGCTCGCCACCGCCATACCGGTGACGGCGAGCACACCGAGGGGCAGCACGACCCGGTCCCGGCGCCAGGCCAGTCGCAGCAGGGTGCCGGTGCCGGCGAGGGCGCTCATGAGTCGTAGCTCCGGAGGAACAACTCCTCCAAGGTCGGCGGCTGGCTGGTCAGAGCGAGGATGCCGTAGCCGCCGAGCGCCGCGAGCGCCGCGCCGATGTGTTCGGAGTCCACCGATGCGGTCACCGTGTCGCCGTCGACGGTGACATCGTGCACGCCCGGTATGGCGGTCAGCATGGTCGTCTGCGGGGCGCGTTGGACGTGGGCGACGATCCGGGTGCGGGTGAGGTGGCGAAGGTCGGCCAGGGACCCCGATTCGACGGTGCGGCCGGACCGGATGATGCTCACCCGATCGCACAGGGCCTCGACCTCGCTGAGGATGTGGCTCGACAACAGCACGGTGCGCCCCTCGGTGCGGACCTCGCCGATGCAGTCGCGGAAGACCCGCTCCATGAGCGGGTCTAGGCCGGCCGTCGGCTCGTCGAGGAGGAGCAACTCCACATCGGAGGCGAGCGCGGCGACGAGGGCGACCTTTTGGCGGTTGCCCTTGGAGTAGGCCCGGCCCTTCTTGGTCGGGTCCAGCTCGAAGCGTTCCAGCAGGTCGGTCCGGCGGGCCGGGTCGAGGCCGCCGCGCAGCCGACCGAGCAGATCGATGACCTCGCCACCGGTGAGGTTCGGCCACAGCGTGACGTCGCCGGGCACGTAGGCGAGGCGCCGGTGGAGGGTCTCGACGTCGGCCCAGGGGTCGCCGCCGAGCAGGCGGACCGTGCCGGAGTCGGCGCGGAGCAGGCCGAGAAGGACCCGGATCGTCGTCGATTTGCCGGCCCCGTTGGGGCCGAGGAAGCCGTGGACCTCGCCGCTGTCGACGGTCAGGTCCAGGCCGTCGAGCGCGACGGTCGTGCCGAAGGTCTTGCGCAGGCCGCTGATCTCGATGGGGGCCGTCATACCGGCCAGTCTGCCACCGCGGTGATCGGGCGGGATGTGGGTGACAACCGTCCCATGTCGAGGTGAGGGACGCGCCGCTAGGCTCGCACCATGGCCGAACCGACCGCTGCCCGCACCGAGTCAGACCTCCCGCTCCAGGCCGTCTACGACGCGTCGTCGTTGGGCGGCTTCGACCCGGACGCCCAGCTCGGTGCCCCCGGGCGCTACCCGTTCACCCGCGGGGTCTACCCGACGATGTACACGGGCAAGCCCTGGACGATGCGCCAGTACGCCGGTTTCGGCACGGCCAAGGAGTCCAACGAGCGCTATCACGCGCTCGTTGCGGCGGGCACCGGCGGTCTGTCGGTGGCTTTCGACCTGCCGACCCAGATGGGCTACGACTCCGACGCTGCGCTGGCCTCGGGCGAGGTCGGCAAGGTCGGTGTCGCGGTGGACTCGCTCGATGACATGCGGGTGCTGTTCAACGGCTTGCCGTTGGACAAGATCTCGACGTCGATGACGATCAACGCACCGGCCGCGATGCTCCTGCTGCTCTACCAGCTGGTCGCCGAGGAACAAGGTGTCAGCCCCGACAAGCTCGCCGGGACGATCCAGAACGACGTCCTCAAGGAGTACATCGCCCGCGGGACCTACATCTACCCGCCCCGGGAGTCGCTGCGGCTCGTCTCCGACATCTTCGCCTACTGCAACGCGGAGATGCCGCGGTGGAACACCATCTCCATCTCCGGCTACCACATGGCCGAGGCCGGGGCCACGCCGGTGCAGGAGATCGCCTTCACCTTGGCCAACGCCAAGGAGTATGTGCGCGCCGCCGTCGCTGCCGGGCTCGATGTCGATGCCTTCGCGCCGCGGTTGTCGTTCTTCTTCGTCGCCCGCACCACGGTGCTGGAGGAGGTGGCGAAGTTCCGCGCCGCGCGGCGCATCTGGGCGCGGATCATGAAGGAGGAGTTCGGCGCGCAGAACCCCAAGTCGATGATGCTGCGCTTCCACACCCAGACAGCGGGGGTCCAGTTGACCGCGCAGCAGCCCGAGGTCAACCTCGTGCGAGTCGCCCTCCAGGGCTTGGGCGCGGTCCTCGGCGGCACCCAGTCGCTGCACACCAACTCCTTCGACGAGGCGATCGCCCACCCCACCGAGAAGGCCGCCCGGCTCGCCCTGCGCACCCAGCAGGTCATCGCCTACGAGACCGACGTGTGCAAGACGGTGGACCCGTTTGCCGGCTCGTATGTCGTCGAGGCCCTGACCGACGAGATCGAGGCCGCGGCCACCGAACTCATCAAGGCCGTCGAGGACCGCGGCGGTGCGGTGGCGGCGATCGAGCAGGGTTTCCAGAAGGGCGAGATCGAGCGCTCGGCCTACCGCGTCGCGCTGGAGATCGACGGCGGCGAGCGCACCGTGGTCGGCGTCAACAAGTTCACCATCGAGGCCGAGGAACAGTACGACCCGCTGCGGGTCGACCCGGCCATCGAGGCCGAGCAGCGGGCTCGGCTGGAGGCGCTGCGGGCCTCGCGCGACAACGCGGCCGTCGCTGAAGCCCTGGAGCGGGTCAAGGCGGCCGCGCGCGGCACCGACAACCTGCTCTACCCGATGCGCGATGCACTTCGTGCGCTGGCGACCGGCGGCGAGGTTGCCGACGCGCTGCGGCAGGTGTGGGGCGTCTACGTGCCCCGCGACGCGTTCTGATTCGCGCTGGCGGCGAGGTCGGGTCAGCCGGTCAGGCGGGCCGGGCGCCCACCTTGGCGGCGGCCGCCGACCCGGCTGCGACTCCGGCCTGCAGGGCCGCCGCGCGGTCGCCGTCGAGGAGCCACCGGGCCAGTAGCCCGCCGTCGAAGGCGTCGCCCGCGCCGGTGCTGTCCGCGCACTCGACCGGGAGGACGGGTTCGCTGAGGTCGACATCGGGGCCCAGCCAGCGCGCCGTCCGGGCGCCATACGTCGCCGCGACCTCATGGCCCCGTGAGCGCAGCACGTCCAGCCCGCCGACCGCCTCGACCTCGCTCTCGTTGGGCAGGACGAGGTCCACGCCCTCGAGCCAGCCCAGGAAGGTGGCCGCGCCGACCCGGCCGATGAGCGAGGCGGCCTGCGGATCCACCGATGTGGTCCAGCCGCGCCGGCGCGCCTCGGCCAGCGCCGTCAGGCCGCCCGCACGCGAGCCCTCGTCGAAGAGCACGTAGGCGGACAGGTGCAGGTGGGGTTGCGCCCCGCGGGACCGCCAGCCCGGCACCGCCTCGTCGAGGCGGACGTCCTCGGGGCAGAAGGACCGGTTCGCCCCGCGATCGGGCAGCATGGTGCGCTCCCCACCGGGCTCGATGACGCAGACCACGCAGCACGTCGGTAGGTCCTCGTCGACCGCGAGCACCGCGCGGATGCCGGCCCGTTCCAGCTCCGAGCGCAACGCCACCCCGGCCGTGTCGTGGCCGACGCGCGCCAGGACCGAGACGTCGGCGCCGTAGGCCGCCGCCCAGGCGGCGGTGTTCCCTCCCGCGCCTCCCGACAGCACGCTGACCGCCGAGGGAGTGTCGGTGCGCCAGGCGATCTCGGTGCGCGGGACGGCAACGACATCCAGGCCCACGTCGCCGACGACGACGAGGGGCCGCCCGCCGTCGGGCCTCACGCGCCGCGTCGCGACGAGACGGCGACGGCGATCTCGCCGGCCAGCCGGGCATTGGACAGGACCAGCTCGACGTTGGCCCGCAGCGACTCACCCCCGGAGTGGGCGTGGAAGAACTCCAGCAAGCGGGGGGTGACGTCCTTGCCGTGGACCCCCTCGCGGTCGAGCAGGGCCAGTCCTTCGGCAACGAGCCGGTCGTGCAGCACGGGGTCGACCTGTCGGTCGGGCGGCAGCGGATTGGCCAGGACGATCCCGGCCGGGTCGGTGCCCAGGGCCCGGCGCGCTTCGACCACGGCGGCGACCTGGTCCGCGGAGTCGACGCGCCACGGCACGGCATACCCGCTGTCGGTGAGATAGAAGCCGGGGAACGCGTCGGTGCGGTAGCCGAGCACCGGCACGGACAGGGTCTCGAGATACTCCAGGGTCGCCGGGACGTCGAGGATCGACTTGACCCCGGCGCAGACGGTGACGACCGGCGTGCGGGCCAGGACGCCGAGGTCGGCCGAGATGTCGAGGGTGTGCGACCAGCCCCGGTGGACCCCGCCGAGGCCGCCGGTGGCGAAGACTCCAATGCCGGCCGCGTGCGCCAGCGCGGCCGTCGAGGCCACCGTGGTGGCCCCGAGCCGACCCAGCGCAAGAGCCGGCCCCACGTCGCGGACCGAGAGCTTGAGGACGTCGTCATCGCTGCAGAGCCGGTCCAGCGCGAGCGGTGACAAGCCCACGTGGACCCGACCGTCGAGGACGGCCACGGTGGCCGGGACCGCACCCGATGCGCGCACGGCGGCCTCGATCTCGTCGGCGATCCGTCGGTTGTCGCCGCGGGGCAGTCCGTGGGCCAGGATCGTGCTCTCCAGCGCGACGACGGGCTCCCCGAAGGCCACCGCCTCGGCGACCTCGGGGGAGATGGACCAGGTGGTGTCAGGTATGGGCGGCACGGCTGCAGAGTACTGGGCTCGGCGGGCCGCGTCGGGAGATACGCTGAGGGCCACCATGGATCACCTGCTCGCCGGACTTCACGCAGTCATCGCCGACCGTGAAGCCGATCTCATCGACCTGCGGCGTGACATCCACGCCCACCCGGAGCTGTCCCGCGAGGAGCGGCGCACCACTGCCCTGGTCATCGCCACCCTCGGCGCGCTCGACGGCCACATCCACCGGCTGCCCGGCGGCACTGGCGTCATCGTGGACATCGGGCCGCACGAACCGCGCCACCGCATCGCCCTGCGCGGCGACATCGACGCCCTACCGATCGCTGAGCGCACCGGTCTGGACTATGCCTCGACGGTGCCCGGAGCGTGCCACGCGTGCGGGCACGACGTCCACACCTCCGCACTCGTGGGGGCCGGTATGGCGTTCGCGGCCCACCGCGAGGACCTGGAGCGGCTGGGGCTGGGCATCCGACTGGTGTTCCAGCACGCCGAGGAGGCCATCCCCGGGGGCGCCATGGAGATCCTCGACCTCGGCTGGATGGACAACGTCGACCGCGCGTACGCGCTGCACTGCGACCCGACTCTCGACGTCGGGGAGGTGGGGCTGCTCGTCGGCCCGATCACCGCCGCGGCCGACGGGGTGACGGTGACGCTGCACGGCGCTGGCGGCCACACCTCGCGCCCGCACCTGACGCAGGACCTCACGTACGCCTTGGCCAAGGTGGTCACCGATGTCCCGGCGGCGCTGTCCCGGCGGCTCGACCCGCGGGCCGGGGCTGCCCTGGTCTGGGGGACGATCAGCGCCGGGCATGCCGCCAACGTCATCCCGTCCTCGGGCAGCGTCAGCGGGACGTTGCGCATCCTCGACGCGGATGCCTGGGAGAGTGCCGGTCCGCTCGTCGAAGAGCTCGTGGCCGAGGTCATCTCGCCGTATGGCGTCACCGCCGACATCAGCTACACCGCCGGGGTGCCTCCGGTGGTCAACCACGCGGCGTCCGTCGAGGCGCTCCGCCAGGCGGTGAGTGCCGCCAAGGCGCTGCCCGTGCGGACCCGTCAGTCGCTGGGCGGCGAGGACTTCGCCTGGCTGCTCAGCCGCACCCCGGGCGCCATGGCGCGGCTGGGGACGCGCACTCCTGGCGGCCCCACCTACGACCTGCACCAGGGCGATCTGGCCGTCGACGAGGGCGCGGTCGGTATCGCCGCACGGGTGCTCGTGGGGGCCGCCCTGGCCAGCGTGGGACAGCTCGACACCGAACGAACGCACACCAGACGCCGGGAGAGGCAGCACGTATGACGACCACCGAAGCCGACTTCGTCCGCCGGGCGCCCAAGGTGCTGCTGCACGACCACCTCGACGGTGGCCTGCGTCCGCAGACGATCGTCGATCTCGCCGACGAGGCGGGCTACACCGCTTTGCCCGAGCAGGACGCCGACGCCCTCGGGGTGTGGTTCCGGGACGCCGCCGATTCCGGGTCGCTCGTCCGGTATTTAGAGACCTTCGCCCACACGGTTGCCGTCATGCAGACGGCGGCGGCGCTGACCCGGGTGGCCAGGGAGTGCGCCGAGGACCTGGCCGCGGACGGCGTCGTCTACGCCGAGGTCCGCTACGCCCCCGAACTGCACACCTCGGCGGGGCTGACCCTGGCCGAGGTCGTGGAGGCGGTCAACGCCGGCTTCCGCGAGGGTGAGGCCGCGGCCCGCGCCGCTGGACGACCGATCCGGGTCTGTGCGCTGTTGACCGCGATGCGGCATGCGGCCCGCGGCATGGAGATCGCCGAGCTGGTCGTGCGCTACCGCGACGACGGTGTGGCCGGGTTCGACATCGCGGGGGCCGAGAAGGGCTTCCCACCCACCCGGTTCCTCGACTCGTTCGAGTTCCTCTCCCGCGAGAACGCGCACTTCACGATCCACGCGGGTGAGGCGTTCGGCCTGCCGAGCATCTGGGAGGCCATCCAGTTCTGCGGGGCCGACCGGCTCGGTCACGGCGTACGGCTCATCGACGACATCACCATCGACGGAATCGCTGCACCGCTGTGGGTCCACGCCGCCGAGCGCACCCACGGGGTGACCACCTTCGCCGACGTTGACCCCGCTACGGTGCGACTCGGCCGGCTCGCCGCCTACGTGCGCGATGCCCGGATCCCGCTGGAGATGTGTCCGTCGTCGAACCTGCAGACCGACGCGGCGCAGACCATCGCGTTGCACCCGGTGACCCTGCTCAAGGCGCTGAAGTTCCGCGTCACGGTCAACACCGACAACCGGCTCATGTCCGGCACGTCGGC
This sequence comes from Actinomycetota bacterium, assembly GCA_052034115.1. Classification (GTDB taxonomy): domain Bacteria; phylum Actinomycetota; class Actinomycetes; order Actinomycetales; family Dermatophilaceae; genus Lutibacillus. The sequence continues at coordinate 33,334 of JBPOIZ010000015.1, read as the reverse complement.
AAGCCGGGAGTTCCAGCTGCTCATGGACGAGGCGGGCTGGACTCCTACGGATGTGCGGTGGTCGACGATCAACGCCATGAAATCGGCGTTCCTGCCCTTCGACGAGCGCCTCGAGATCATCAGCACGGTCATCAAACCCGGGTATGCCGCCCTCGGCGTGACCTCCTAGCCCAGCTCCCGTTCGACCGCACGGGGCGACCGGCATGCGGCGCCGCAGGCCACCGCGCGCGAGACGACGGCCGGCTCGCGGCGCCACAGGACCAGTCCTCGGCGCAGCAGGACCATCGGCGGTTTGCGGCGCTCCCGCAGGTCACGCGCGAGCCGCAGGGCGAAGGTCAGCCAGCGCGGGTGGCCGACGCAGTAGGCGCCGGCCAGCAAGGCGTTCGCACGCAGGTCCGGGATGATCTCGGCGGCGAAGACCCCCTCGGCGATGATGCAGGAATGCGCCGGCGCCGAGAGCTCGCGCTCGCCGACGGCCCGGGAGGCCGCGAGGTCGTAGGTGGGAACGGTCGTGCGGCCGGTGTCGATGAGTTCGCGGAGCGCCGCCACGGCGGCCGGCGCGTTCCACGAGCGAGGGTGATCCCAGTCGGGGATGCCCAGCGGGAGCATCGGGAGGTCGGGGTCGTCCCCGTCGCGGTAGAAGTCGTCGAGTCGCACGATCGGCCAGGCGTGCCGAGCCGCGAGGCGCTCGGCGAGACGCGACTTACCGGAGCCGCTCGGCCCGGCGAGGATGACCACTCGGGCTCGGGACGTCACGGCCCGGAGTGTAGTCGCGCGCGACATACGATGAGCCGGTGACTCAGCCCACAAACCTGCCCACCGTTCTTCCGGTGGGGCCGGTGCGTCAACGAGGCGCCGTGGTGACCGGTGTGCTCGGTGCCCTCGTCGGGGTCGTCATCCTCGTGGCGTTGATCAGCGGCGGCGAGGTGCGCGGCGCCGGGTCCGCGGGCACGCTGCTGTGGATCGGCCTGAACGTCGCGCTGTTCGTGCGACCCTCGCTGACCCTGACCGAGCAGGGCGTGCGGGTGGCGAACCCGCTGCGCGTCGTCGAGATCCCCTGGGCGCAGGTGCGCGACGTCGCCAGCCAGTGGAACCTCGAAGTGCACACGGCCACCGCCGGGCGGGTCGTCGCGTGGGCCATCTCCAGCCAGCGACTCAAACCGAATCCCCAGTGGGTGACCCGCGACGCACGAACCGTCGCCGACCTGCTCGTCGAGGTTCGTGACGAGATCGGTGCACAGGCCGGCAGTGCCGACGTCCGACGGCACTGGGATCCCGTCGGGCTGACGCTGCTCGGAGTCCCGGCTGCCCTGCTCCTGGTGGCCCTGGTCAGTCGGTAGCGGTCAGTCGGTAGTGGTCAGTCGGTAGTGGTCAGCGCGACGAAATCGGCCTTGACCGCGGACATGCGTTGGGTGGCTCGGGCCTTTGCCGCGGCCACGTCGCCGTCACGGACCGGTTCGATGACCTCCAGGTAGACCTTCAGCTTGGGCTCGGTCCCGCTCGGGCGGACGATGATGCGCGAGTCGTCGGCGAGGAAGAAGCGCAGCCCGTCGGTCGGCGGCAGGCCACCGTCGCCAGCAGCGAGATCGTCGAGGCGGGCCACCGGCTGGCCGGCGATCTGCCCCGGGGGAGACTGGCGCAAGCGGGCCATGACCATGCCGATGAGGGACAGGTCGCTGACCCGCACCGAGAACGCGTCGGTGTGGTAGACGCCGTGCTGCCGGGCGATGTCGTCCAGGACGTCGAGTGGTGTGCGGCCCTGGGTGCGCAGGTCGGCGGTGAGCTCGGCGACGAGCAGTGCCGCGCTGACGCCGTCCTTGTCGCGCACCACGTCCGGTGCCACGCAGTAGCCGAGCGCCTCCTCGTATCCGTAGGCCAGGTCGGGCACGCGCGCGATCCACTTGAACCCGGTCAGGGTCTCCTCGTGGGGCACCCCGGCGGCGCGGGCCATGGCGCCGAGGAGGCGCGAGGAGACGATCGAGTTGGCGAAACCGCGACCCTGCGGCACGCCACGCTGGAGCAGATGCCAGCCGAGCAGGGCGCCGAGCTCGTCGCCGCGAAGCATGCGCCAGGAGCCGCCGTCGAGCACCGCGGCCGCGCAGCGGTCCGCGTCCGGGTCGTTGGCCACCACGACGTCCGGGTGCACCTGCGCCGCGAGGTCGAGGGCGTGGTCGATGGCGCCCTTCTCCTCAGGATTGGGGAAGGCGACGGTGGGGAAGTCCGGGTCGGGCATCGCCTGGTCGGCGACGACGACGGGGGAGGCGAAGCCCGCAGCGCGGAACGCCGCCCGGATGGTGTCGTCGCCGACGCCGTGCAACGAGGTGTGCACGACGCTGACCTGGCGCGCGCTGTCCGGGCGGACGAGGGCGGCGACGGCACCGACATACGCGTCGAAGAGCTCAGGCCCGAGGACCTCCCACCCGGACTCGGCGCGGTCAACTGACGCGACCGAAGGGATCGCCGCGATCTGTGCCGCGATGTCGGCATCGGCGGGGGGGACGATCTGGCTGCCGTCGCCGAGGTAGACCTTGTAGCCGTTGTCCTGGGGCGGGTTGTGGCTGGCGGTCACCATGACGCCGGCGTCGCAGCCGAGGTGGCGGATGGCGAAGGCGAGCACCGGGGTGGGCAGGGTGCGCGGCATGAGGAAGGCGGTGCCGCCGGCCGCGACGACGATGGCCGCGGTGTCCTGCGCGAAGGTCTTCGAGCCGTAGCGGGCGTCGTAGCCGACTACGACGCGCGGGTGCTCCCCGACGGTGTTCTTCAGGTATGCCGTCAGGCCGGCGGCGGCGCGGATGACGACGCAGCGGTTCATGCGGTTGGGGCCGGCCCCGAGGGCTCCGCGTAGGCCTGCCGTGCCGAACTCGAGGGTCCCGTCGAAGCGGTCGGCGAGGTCGCGCCCGGCCTGCTCGTCACCGGCCTGGACGGCCTGCACGACCCGGGTCAGCTCCTCGCGGGTGCGCGGGTCCGGGTCGTCCTCGATCCACGCCTGGGCGCGGGCCACGAGATCGGACATGCTCAGATCCTTCCGACGACGGCAGCGAGGAGTCGGCCGCAGCGTTCGGCAGCAGCTTGGCCCGCCTCGAGCACCTCCTGGTGGGACAGGGGCACGGGGGAGATGCCTGCGGCGAGGTTCGTCACCAGGGACACCCCGAGGATCTCCAGGCCGACGTGGCGTGCCGCGATGGCTTCCAGGGTCGTCGACATCCCCACGAGGTCGCCGCCGAGTCGCTTGGCCATCTGCACCTCGGCCGGCGTTTCGTACTGGGGGCCGCGGAACTGGACGTAGACGCCCTCGTCGAGGTCGGGGTCGACCTCCTGGGCGATGGCGCGCAATCGGGGGGAGTACAGGTCGGTCAGGTCGACGAAGGTCGCGCCCTCGAGGGGCGAGGTGGCGGTGAGGTTGATCTGGTCGCGGATGAGCACCGGCGTGCCGGGGCGCCACTCCTCGCGCAACCCACCGCAGCCGTTGGTCAGGACGATGGCGCGACACCCGGCGGCGGCTGCGGTGCGGACGCCGTGCACGACGGCGCGCACGCCGCGGCCCTCGTAGAAGTGGGTCCGGGTGCCGTAGACCAATGCCCGGCGGCCGGTGTCGCCGATGGCGACCGAACGCATCGACCCGGAGTGTCCGGCCACGGCGGCCTTGGCGAAGCCGGGGACGTCCTCGTGGGGGATCGTTGCGAGGGTCTGGCCGATGAGGTCGGCGGTCTGACCCCAGCCGGAGCCGAGGACGAGGGCGATGTCGTGGCTGGCGGTGCCGGTCCGCTCGGCGATAACGGCGGCCGCGGCGGCCGCGACCTCCATCGGGTCGGTTGCGGGGTCATCGAACGGGCCGGCCGTCATTGGCGTGGTCATGCGCTCAGCCTATTGGGGCGGAGGGGGTCGCTGTGAAGGTCGCCGCGAACGCGCCGGGGGTCAGTCCCGTGGAGCGGCGGAAGTCGCGGGTGAAGTGGGCCTGGTCGGCATACCCGAGCCGGGCGGACAGGTCGGCGAGCGATCCGCCCTCCCGTAGCCTGGCGACGGCCTCGTGAAGGCGACGACGCCGGATGAGCCATTTAGGACCGACGCCGACTCGGCGCAGGAGCAGTCGTTGGAGGCTGCGTTCGGAGCGCTCGAGGATGGCGCACAGGTCGTCCACTCGCATCAGGTCCGGGCTGTTCTCGACGAGGGCGACGATGTCGTTGACGAGCCGGCCCTCGTCGTCGACCGGGGTGAGCCCACGGAGCGCTTCGGCGAAGGCGAGCAGAGCCGCCCGGTGGCTCGGTGCCGCGGCCGGTGCGGCCCGCATGGCCAGGTGCACGGCCCGGACCAGCTCGGTCGCACGCAGCGTCGGTATGTCGGTCAGGTCGATATGGCGGTCCGCCAGCCGTGAGACCGGCTGGCCCGTGAGAAGGAAGCCGGCCGCGGGCTGCAGCATGACCCCTGCGGCCCACCCACGGCCCGACAGCGTCGTCGTCGACAGCCCTCGTGTCGGCCCGTAGAACCGGGCGTACTCGCTTGCGACGACGATGAGGCAGACGGGGTATTGGAGGACCTTCTGCGGCGACTCGTCGCCGTCCGGCACGGCCCAGACCGGGACCCAGTAGCGACGCACGAGGTCGGCCAGGTGCGGCTGAGAGGGGTAGCGGGCGATGGTGAAGGACCGGTCGGTGGGGTCCGCCAAATGCGCGCGGTCGATGTCGTCGACCGGCTCGGCGTCGTCGTGCCGCTCCACTGTCGGAAACTATCAAGACCTCGGCCCGGGACGGCTCCTACCGTCGTTGCCGACCGTTCCCGGCACGAAGGAGCCCCATGTCTGACCATCTCGATCGCTACTGCGCCGTGGCCGACCCCTTCGGGTCGCTCGTCGTCGGACTTCAGGACGAGGCTTGGGATCATCCGTCCCCCTGCGACGGCTGGACCGCTCGCGACGTCCTCGACCACGTCGTGACCACTCAGCGCGAGTTCCTTGCCGGCCACGGCGTCGACCTGGGTCCGGTGCCGGCCCTGGCCGTGGACCCGGCCGCCGGGTGGGCGGCACATGACGGGGCGGTGCGGCGGGTCGTCGCGGACAGCACGGTCATGGACCTCGGGTATGACGGCTTCTTCGGGCCGACGACGGTCGGAGCGACCCTGCTGGACTTCTATGGGTGGGACCTGCTCGTCCACCGATGGGACATCGCTCGAGCCGCTGGTCGCGATGAGCGCTTCACCGAGGCCGAGCTTGATGTCGTCGATGCCTTGGCGCAGGGTTTCGGCCCGGGGCTCTACCAGGAGGGCGTGTGCCGCCCGGCCCTCGATGCGCCGGCCGACGCCGACCGGCAGACGCAGGTGCTCGCGAGACTGGGACGCCGCGGCTGACCGGACTGGTGTTGGATGTCTGGGTGAATGCGCGCAGCACGTCAGTGGTCATCATCGGTGGTGGCCCGGGTGGCTACGAGGCGGCCTTGGTTGCGGCCCAGCTCGGTGCCGAGGTCACCGTCATCGACAGCGACGGGATCGGCGGGGCGGCGGTGCTCACCGACTGCGTGCCGAGCAAGACCCTCATCTCGACGTCGACCATGATGGGCGCTTTGGAGCGGGCCCGCGACCTCGGTGTCCACGTCGGCGTCGGTGGGGGAGGCCCGATCGAGCTCGCCGCGGTGGCCCGTCCCGACATGGGGCAGGTCAACGAGCGCGTGCTCGGTTTGGCCCGTGCGCAGAGCGCCGACATCAGGGCCCGGTTGGTCGCCGACGGGGTGCGGGTGGTGGCCGGCGCCGCTCGGCTGCTGTCTCCCTCGGCGGTGCGCGCGGACCTGCGCGAGGGCGGACACGAGGACTTCTTCGCCGACGTCGTGCTCATCGCGACGGGGGCGCGGCCCCGGGAGCTGGCGAGCGCCATACCTGACGGGGAGCGGATCCTCACGTGGAAGCAGATCTACGACCTGACCGAGCTGCCCGAGCGGCTCGTGGTCGTCGGGTCCGGCGTGACCGGCGCCGAGTTGGCGCACGCCTATCTGGCGCTCGGCAGCCAGGTCGTGCTCGTGTCGTCGCGTGAGCACGTGCTGCCGGGGGAGGACGCGGACGCGGCACGGGTCATCGAGGACGTGTTCCGGCGTCGCGGTATGGAGGTGCTCTCCAGGTCGCGGGCCGAGTCGGTGACGCGCACCGAGTCGGGGGTCGAGGTGACGTTGGCGGGCGGCCAGGTGGTGACCGGCAGCCACGCGCTCATGGCGGTCGGGTCGGTGCCGAGGACCTCAGGGCTGGGGTTGGAGGCGGTCGGGGTGCGGCTCACGTCGGGCGGGCACGTCGAGGTGGATGGTGTCTCGCGGACGACGGTGCGCGGCGTGTATGCCGCCGGGGACTGCACCGGGGTGCTTCCGCTGGCGTCCGTGGCCGCGATGCAGGGCCGAATCGCGATGTGGCACGCGTTGGGGGATGCCGTGGCGCCGCTCAATCTCGGGGTCGTGTGCGCGAACATCTTCACCGACCCGCAGATCGCGACAGTGGGCTGCACCCAGGCCGACGTCGACTCGGGCCGGGTGGACGCACGGGCAGTGACGTTGCCGCTCGCGACGAACCCGCGGGCCAAGATGGACGGCTTCGACGACGGGTTCATCAAGCTCTTCGCCCGCACCGGCGGCGGGAACGTCGTCGGTGGCGTGGTGGTGGCCCCCCGGGCGTCGGAGTTGATCTTCCCGGTGGCGCTCGCCGTGCAGCACGGGCTCACCGTGGACCAGGTCGCCGGCACCTTCTCGATCTACCCCTCGATGACCGGCTCGATCGCCGAGGCGGCGCGTCGCCTGCACGCCTGAAGGGCTTGGCATACGCCGGGTCAGAAGGGTGGGTCGGGTGTGTCCGGTGGGGGGCGCAGGTCGGCGCGGTGGTCGTGCAGGCGGGTGGTGTAGGACCGGCGCGCCGGCGTCGTCCAGGTGATCGCCCCGTCGCGCTCGTCGAGGCGACTGGCCCAAAGGCGCAACGTCTTGAGGTTGTGGTGCGCACGGTGCAGCGCCGCCAGGTTGCTCGGGTGGGTGTCGCCAGCGGGGAAGGGGATCTGGTGGTCGAGGTCGCAGTCAACCGCAGGGGTGGTGCAGCCGGGCGCCCGGCACATGGTGTCCCGATGCTGGACCAGCCGTGTGGTGGCCGCATCCGGCCGGTAGCGATGGGTGCCGACCGCACGTGCGACGCCGTGGTGGTCGGTCACCAGCCGGGCCCAGACCGACCCCGGCGCGAACGCGATGTCGCGGGCCTGCGATGCGGTGACGAACCCGTAGCCCGGCAGGCCGGCGAGGTTGTCGTCCAGTCCCATCAACGTCTCCAACCCGACGATCACGGTCACCCGCGCGGGCGGCATCGGCAGCCCCGCGGCTCCCGGCACGGCGGGGGCAGGTGCCGGACTGGCGTGGGCCGGTCCTGGCGCGGCGGGGGCAGGTGCCGGACTGGCAGGGGTAGGTGACGGATTGGCCTGGGCAGGTGACGGACTGGAGTGGGCCGGTCCCGGCACGGCCGGGGCAGGTGACGGACTGGCGTGGGCAGGTGACGGCTTGGCCTGGGCAGCAGCGGCATCGGTGACTGGCGCCACGAGGACACCGCGGTGGAGCAGATCGAGCGCAGCGTCAGAGCGCAACTGGGACACGGTGCGATGGTCACCTCCTGAGCGCAGTGCGCGGGCCACGGCGTCGAGTCGCTCGGCGGCGGCGACGATGGCGCTCGTGGTGGAGGTGATGGTCAGCGTGCCGGTGCCGTCCGGCTGGACGTGGGCCCACACGCCGCGTCGAGCCACGGCCCGATCCTGCTCCTCGCGGCAGGCCTGCTCGTCCAGGGCGGCCGCCTCCTTGCTCAGCCGGCGGCCCACCTGACCATACGAGGGGCGTGACCCGTCCGGATTGAGGGCGAGGACCCGGTCGATCAGCGCGGGCAGGCACTCGCTGGGACAGCCCGTTGTCGCCGCCAGGATCCGGCGGGCGGTGGGCTCGTCGAGCGAGCCGGCGCGGAGCCGATCCACCACTGGCGCGTGCCGGAGCCGGTCGCGGGTGGCCCAGGCGACGGCCCGCCACGAGGCTGTGGCGGACCACCCCACGGCGGCAGTCAGCTCGGCAACCGTGGCCCGGTCGGCATCGTCGATGGGGTCCCCGACGCGGATCGCGGGGTCGCGGCCCTCGATGTCGTCGTGGATCTGGGCGAGGATCTCGTCGTGGTAGGCGGCTACCCCCATCACCGTCGTGGCGGCGGCAAAGGAGGCCACGGTCTGCCCGGCCTCGACCATCTCGAGCGCGGCGGCGCAGTCGGCTCCCCAACGCCAGCTCGGGTCGAGCCCGCCCAGGATCACCGCCAGGGCGTCGAGCACGTCGGGAGCGATCCGCTCGACGATGACTGGGTCGGCCAGCGCCGCGACCGCGGCAGCCGCCGCGCGCTGACGGCGGGTGTCGACCGTGGCGCCACCGGCGTCGGGGGTCGGCGTGCCGTCGAGGAGGCCCAGACGGCCGGCCTCGGGCCGGGCCGACGCGGCCCACACCGGCAGGGCGGCCGGTGCGGCAGGCGCGGCGACATACCCGATCGTGGCTGTCATTCCGCACCCCCTCGTGTCAACAAGACTCGAACGTGTGTACGATTCTAACAATCAACGTCAGCCAATGCAAGGCCTCGGGCCGCCTCATCCCGAAGTCAGCGGAGCGCGCTGGACGCCGCTGGTCCAGGATGGGGGGATGACCGATGGTTCGGACCACATCTTCCACGCGCCGATCGACGAGCAACTGCGGGCGTTCGTCGACGAGCATCGCGCGATGCTCGCCCAGTGCCTCGACGGGCTGAGCGAGAAGGAGTCCCGAGCCCGGCTCGTGCCGTCGCGCACCACTCTGCTCGGGCTGGTCAAGCACGGCACGTTCGTTGAACGGGTGTGGTTCGGGGAGGCGGTGACCGGCCGCTCCCGCGCGGACCTCGGGTTGGTGGCGGGGCCGGATGAGTCATTCGAGCTGGAAGCGGGGGACACGATCGCCTCGGTCGGCCGTGGGTATGCCGATGCGGTCGCGATGTCGCGGGCTGCCGTCGATGGCTGGTCCCTCGACGACCTGCTGCCGGGCAACCGCCGTGGCCCCCTGCCCCTGCGCTGGGTCTATCTGCACGTGCTGCGCGAGCTGGCCCAGCACTGCGGCCACGCCGACATCCTGCGCGAGCAGGTCCTCGCCGCCCGCGCGACCCGCTAGGCAACCGGGTTGTCCACAGTCGCCACGTTCGGTGGGCGCGGGTGTCGCGGCGGGGTTAGGCTGCCTCGAAACTCGGTCGCCATACAGGGGGCACCGGGATCACCCCACCCGGAGGTGATTGGTGAGCGACGGTGTGCGCGTTGTCGAGGGCGAAGTGCGCGAGGTCATCCGGCGCACCGGTCTGGACCCGTTGCGCCGCCCGAGCGACCTGGAGCGGCTGGTCCGCGACGCCGTCGCCGACTACGACGAGCGGAGCCTCTCCGGGGGGCTGACGCCGCTGGTCGACCTCGACGCGGCGGTCAAGTCGGTCATCGACGCAGTGGGCGGGTTCGGTCCGCTGCAGCAATACTTCGACGACCCGGCCGTCGAGGAGATTTGGATCAATTCGCCCAGCGCGGTCTACATCGCCCGCAACGGTGTCGCCGAGCTGACTACGACGATCCTGACCGCCGACGAGGTCCGCGACCTCGTCGAGCGCATGCTGCGCACCAGCGGGCGCCGGGTCGACCTGTCCAGCCCATTCGTCGACGCCACCCTGCCGGACGGATCGCGGCTGCACGTCGTCATCCCCGACATCACCAAGGACCACTGGGTCGTCAACATCCGCAAGTTCGTCGTCAAGGCCGATCACCTCGATGACCTGGTGCGCCTGGGCACCGTCACCAAGCAGGCCGCTGCGTTCCTCCACGCCGCCGTCGCGTCGGGCCTGAACATCCTCGTCGCCGGTGGCACACAGGCCGGCAAGACCACCCTGCTCAACTGCCTGGCGGCCGCCATACCGGCTCGAGATCGGGTGGTCACCTGCGAGGAGGTCTTCGAGCTGAAGATCCCGCTGCGCGACGTGGCGTCGATGCAGTGCCGCCAGCCGAGTCTGGAGGGCACCGGCGAGGTGCCACTGCGGCGACTGGTCAAGGAAGCGCTGCGGATGCGGCCCAGCCGGATCATCGTCGGCGAGGTCCGCCAGGCCGAGTCGCTCGACCTGCTCATTGCGCTGAATTCCGGGCTGCCGGGCATGTGCACGGTGCACGCCAACAGCGCCCGCGAGGCGGTCACCAAGATGTGCACGCTGCCGCTGCTGGCCGGCGAGAACGTCAGCAGCAGCTTCGTCGTCCCGACCGTGGCCGCCTCCATCGACATCGTCGTCCATATCGCGTTGGAAGCCGACGGGGTGCGACGGGTCCGAGAGGTCGTCGCCGTCCCCGGCCGGGTCGAAGGCGACGTCGTCGAGATCGCCGACCTGTTCACCACCCGAGAGGGCCGTCTTGTCCGCGGCGACGGGTTCCCGCCGCATCAGGACCGGTTCGTGCGGGCGGGGTATGACGTCGCCGCGCTGCTGTCCCGGAGCGTGCCGTGAAGGGGCTTGGTGTCGGTCTGCTGCTCGGGATCGGCTTGTTCTGCATCTGGTGGGCGTCCTGGCCCCGGGAGCCCTCCGCCGCTCGGGCCGCCGGCGCGCTGAGCGGGTGGGATCGGTTGCGTGAGGTGATCACGCAGGCCGGCTACACGACGGTGACCCCCGGCAACGTGGTCGCCGCCTCCACGGTGGCCGGGGTGGGAGTGTTCGTCCTAGGGTTCGCCATCACGCGCACGGCTCCCGTCGCGGCCTGTTTCGCGACGATGGCGGCCTACGCGCCGCTGGCCATCATCCGTTCCCGGGCCCGCCACCGACGGGCCCAGCTCCGTGATGTGTGGCCCGATGTCGTGGACAACATCGCCTCGGCGGTGCGGGCCGGTATGGCGTTGCCGGAGTCGCTGATCCAGCTCGCGACTCGTGGCCCGGAGGAGCTGCGGCCTGCGTTTGCCGACTTCGGCCACGACTACCGCACCTCCGGCCGGTTTCAGGACAGCCTGGACCGGCTCAAGGCCCGGCTGGCCGACCCCGTGGCCGATCGACTCGTCGAGTCGCTGCGCATCGCCCGCGAGGTCGGTGGCTCGGACCTGGGTCGGTTGCTGCGCACGCTGTCGGCCTTTCTGCGGGAGGACGCGCGCACTCGTGCGGAGGTGGAGACCAGACAAGGCTGGACGATCAACGCGGCGCGACTTGCGGTCGGCTCGCCGTGGATCGTCCTGGCCCTGATGTCGAGCCGGGGCGAGTCGATCCGCGCCTACAACAGCCCCGCCGGCGTGGTGGTGCTGCTCGCCGGAGCCGCGGTCAGCGTGCTCGCCTACCGGTTGATGATCCGGGTCGGTCGCCTGCCCCAGGAACAGCGGGTGCTGCGATGACCCGCCTGGGGCTCTACGGCGCGACCCTCGGGCTGATCGTGGGCCTTGGCGTGCTGCTGGTGCTGGCCCGGTTGCCGCGACATCGACAGCCGAGCCTGGCCGACCGCGTCGGACCCTACGTCCGAGACGTTCCACGACCGAGTCGGCTGCTCAGTGGAGCCGACGGCGACGTCATCGCCATGGGGTGGGGACGCATCCTCGCGCCGGTCGTGCGCGACCTGGCCCGTGGGGTGGAGCGAGTGCTCGGCGGTGCAGGGTCGGTGCGGCGTCGGCTGCTGCGTGCCGGGCGGGCACCGGATGTCGAACGGTTTCGGGCCGAGCAGGTGATCTGGGGCGCGGCCGGTGCCGTTCTCGGTGTGCTGCTCGGGATCTTCGGGCTCCTCGCCCGCGGCGCGTCGCCGGTGCAAGGTGCCCTGCTCGTCGTCCTGCTCGCCGCGACCGGAGTCGTGCTGCGTGATCAGGCCCTGAGCCGTTCGGCCCGGCGTCGGGAGCAACGGATGCTCACGGAGTTCCCCACGATCGCCGAGTTGCTGGCCCTCGCGGTCGGTGCGGGCGAGGGAGCGGTCGGGGCGCTCGACCGGGTGGCGCGCCTCTCCCACGGTGAGCTCTCGCACGAGTTGGGGGCCGCCCTCGCCGACGCCCGGGCCGGAGCAAGCCTCCCGGTCGCCCTGGAGGGTCTGGCGGAGCGAACGGGGTTGGTGTCGTTGCAGCGTTTTGTCGACGGGATCATCGTCGCCGTGGAGCGTGGCACGCCGCTCGCGGACGTCCTTCGCGCCCAGGCCCAGGACGTGCGAGAGCTCGGCCGGCGCGCCGTCATGGAGGAGGGCGGGCGCCGCGAGATCGCGATGATGGTGCCGGTCGTCTTCCTTGTGCTGCCCGTGACCATCGTCTTCGCCCTCTTCCCCGGCCTGGCCTTCCTCACCTTGTCGTTATGACGTCGACCCGTCCGCCCGCACCGATCCGACCCATCAGGGGGTTCTCCATGTTCGACTCCGTCCTGCGCCGACTCGCCGCCGTCGTCTCACGACGCAACGAGCGCGGCGACGTGCCCGGTTGGGTCCTCATCACGATCATGACGGCCGGCCTCGTCATGGCCATCTGGGCGGTTGCCGGTGACCGGCTCGTCGAGCTGTTCACCGACGCCGTCAACTCAGTCACCGGCCCCTGACCGCCGCGACGGTCAGCCGCCATGCCGATCCGGGGGGAGCGCGGCTCGGCGATCGCCGAGTTCACCATGGTCGCCGCGCTCCTCGTGGTGCTCGCCATCGGCGTCCTGCAGCTCGCCTTGACTCTCTACGTGCGCAACGTCGTGCTCTCCGGGGCCTGTGAGGGGGCCCGCGTGGCGGCTCGCGCTGACGCCACCGGCGCGGACGGCGTGGCGCGGGCCGAGGAGCTCATCGGGTCGTCGCTGACGCAGGGATATGCCCAGGACGTCGTCGCGGCCGAGGAGGTCGTCGGTGGTGTTCGGGTGGTCCGGGTCACGGTCACCTCGCCGCTGCCGGTCATCGGCCTGCTCGGGCCTGCCGGCGCGCTGACCGTCTCGGGTCGTGCGGTCAAGGAGATCCCGTGAAGGCGCTGGTCGCCCGGCTACGCCGGTGGCCGACCCGCCGGTGGCCGACCCGCCGGGACGAGAGTGGCCGCGCGGTCGTGGAGTTCGTCTTCCTCGGGGTGCTCGTCCTCGTGCCGATCGTCTACCTCATCATCACCCTGGCCGCCATACAGCGGGCGTCGTTTGCGGTGTCGACGGCTGCGCGCGAGGCGGGCCGGGTCTTCGTGACCGCGCCGACGCAGGACGCGGCCCTCGAGCTCGGCACCACCGCGGCGCAGCTGACCTTCGAGGACTACGGGCTGCCGGGCGGGCAGGTGACCTTCGCCTGCGACGGTGCGCCCTGCCTGCGACCCGAGGGGCGGGTCGAGGTGACCGCCTCGATCCGAGTGACCCTGCCGCTCGTCCCGGATGCGCTCGCGGGCGTGTTGCCCGCGTCGGTGCCGGTGACGGCCACGCACGTCGCGACGGTGGACCGGTTCCGGCAACCGGGCGGGGGCGGCTGAGATGGTGCGTCGTGGCCGACGGGACGAACGGGGCCAGATCTCGGTGCTGCTCGCCGGACTGAGCGTCGTGGTCCTGCTCGTCGTCCTCGGCGGGGTGGACGTCACCGCAGCCCACCTGGCCAGAATGCGCCTGTATGACGTCGCCGACGCCCTCGCGCTCGATGCGGCCGACGCCCTGGACGAGGCCGCCTACTACACCTCGGGGGTCTCCGACGTTGTGGCGATCAGCACCGCCACGGTCCGTGAGGAGGTCGCCGACTCGCTCGCCGCTCGCGAGCTGCCGATGGGGGTGGATTCGTGGGCGGCTCGACCCGGCACCGGCTCACCCGACGGGCGCACCGCGGTGGTGGTCCTGCAGGGCACCGTGGACCTGCCCTTCACCGGAGCCATCCTCGGCGCGCTGGGCCGCACCGTCACGATCACCGTCGAGTCGCGCGCCCGAGCCCAACTGCGGTAGGCCGCCCCCGCCACGGCACGCGGCATACCGGACTATTGCCCCAGACCGGACCGGTGCGGGACCCTGCCCGCATGACCGAGCCGAGCCGGGTCCCCACGAGGGACGAGCAGGGCCAGCGTCTGGCCGTCCTCCGCACCTACCGCTACCTGAGGGTCGCCACCCTCGTCGTCGTGGGCATGCTCCTCATCGCGGTGGTTCGACAGATCGCCGCTGCGAGCGGCTGCATCCAGACCTCGATCAGCGCCTATTACTTCACGGCAGCCCACTCGGTGTTCATCGCGGCGCTCTGCGTCATCGGTGCCTGCCTGATCGTCTACAAAGGCAGCACCGACACCGAGGACGTCGTCCTCAACTTCTCCGGCTTCCTCGCCTTCGTCGTCGCCTTCGTGCCGACGACCCGCGAGACGGTGTGCTCCGGCCCCCAGTTGCCAGCCAGCTATGACGTCGCCCCGGGTATCAGCAACAACGTCCTGGCCCTCTTCATCGCAGGCGCAGCTGCCGAGGCAGTCCGGGTGTATCTGGCTCGGCGGGAGACTGGGGAGCCCCTCGGCGGCGGCGCCCACAACGTCCTCCTCCTCGGGTGGGTGGTGCTCGTGGCCTTCGTCGTGACGTATGTCGTCGCCCGCTCGTTCTTCGAGGCGACGGCGCACTCGGCCGCGGCCGTCATTCTCTTCGTCGGCATCATCTACGTCGTCCTGCTCAACGCGCGCTCGTCCCGGGTCGTCGGGAACGACGCCTATGTCCGCCGCTACCAAGGCGTCGCCTGGCTCATGGGGCTGACCCTCCTGGCTGTCGTGGTCCTGCACTTCACCATCACGGGCTTCAACCACGTCGTCATCGTCGCCGAGGTGCTGCTCATCGCGGAGTTCGCGCTGTTCTGGGCGATCCAGACCGCCGAGCTGTGGCGAGTCATCGACAAGGACGAGATCGCCGCCGAGCGTGGGCTGCCCCCCGTGGCAGCGAACGGATAGCCGGTATGGACAGCGCCAGCGGACGCCCTGTGCCGGACGGCCACGAGCCGGCGTCGCCCGCCCCCCAGGTCCTGGAGCTGCGGGTCCACGGCGTCAACAACACCACGCCGCACGACATGCTCGACCTGCCGGCAGAGGCCATCCGGATGGTCACCGGCGACACCCTCGGCTCGTTCTGGCAACGCAAGGACGACGTGCCGAACCCCAAGCCCACCGAGCGCGGACACACTCCTGACGGTGTCGTTCGGGAGGCCTACTCCTGGGGCAACCTGGCTCGAACGACCTTCGGTGGCCCCAGCGGTGCCATCGGCACCCTGGTCCAGGGCGTGAGCCGGGTCCTGTGGACGATGCTGCTCCCGTTCGCCCTCACCAACGTCGCCTACTGGAGTCGGCGCCTCCACTACGGGCCACCAGGGCGGGCGCTCTTCCGCCCGCTCACCGAACGCAAGGCCGGCGGGGCGTGGATCTTCCGGTTCGGTGGCCTTCTGCTCAGCCTGCTCACTGCGGCGACGGCCACGGTGCTCTCCGTGGACGTCGTCGGTGTCCAGTGCCGTCCGGTCCCGGCCGTTCCCGCGGCGTGCACCAACATCCCCGACATCGTCGGCTTCCTGGCCGGCTGGTCGTTGGGCCAGCGGATGGCCTTCCTCAGCCTCATCCCCGTCGCGCTGCTCGCCGCCCTCTGGGCACTGTCGTCATACACCCGCACCCGGTTCGAACAAGCCACCCGCAACCAGCGGCCTCGCTCGGTGGACAGCATCAATCGCCGCGCCGAGCTGCCGACCTCCGCGACCGCGTCACCGCGCTGGCCGTTGCTGTCGACCCCGGGCTTCTGGAACCACTCACCCATCAGCGGCCCCTCGGCGCACGTCCACCTCGCGGTGCCCGTCGCACTCGTCATCGCGGTGAGCTCGTGGCACCTCGCCACCCACACGTCCGGTCTGGCCGTCGTGCTCAACACCGCCCTGTTCGTCGCCTCGCTCGCCGTGCTGCTGTGGGGCACCTGGGTGCTCCTGCGGCTCGCGCCACTGGCTGCCGACATCGACCTGACGCCCGAAGAGGAGGCGAGCAACCCCACCCGGCTGCGCGAGAAGGAGTCACTGCGCGACTCGCGTCGCCTCGTCGTCACCGCAGCGCTGACCTTCATCGCCTTCCTCATCGTCGCGCTGGCGCTCGGCACCGCGACCGACGATGACGTGTCGGCGATGACCGGCACGGGGGTGGCGATCGACCTGCTCCTGGCCCTGCTCGTCGCGCTCGTCGTCACGGCACTGTCCGTGCGCCGGGCCGCGCTGGACGAGCAGCGGCGGTTCCGCGGCTCGATCGAGCTGGCGCTGCCCGGCGTGGTCCTCGGTGTCCTCGCCGTCGACCTCCTCGGCGGTTGGCGGTGGCTCTCCTGGTGGCCGGCCGAGCGGCCGTGGTGGGTCGGTGTCCTGCTGGCCGCGGCGGTCCTGGTCATCGGTCTGGTCGCGGCGCGGCTCTCTCGCGGTCCCGGCATCCCGGCGTTCGACGGCAGCCCTCTGACCGAGGCACAGGCCACCGGCTGGGGCGGCCGCGCTCCGGGTGTGTTCCTCGGCCTGGCCGCCTACTTCTGTCTGGTCATCGCCAGCACGTTGACCCTGGGCATTGCCGACCGGTTCAACGGCGACCACTCGGCTGGCTCGCTGCTCGGTCTGGGTGTGCCGAATGGGTCGCAGGCCGGCCCGGCCCGCGATCTGGTCGTTCCCGCGCCCCTGGGCTGGTTCGCCCTCGCAGCCGGTCTCGGCGTGCTCCTCCTGGGGGCGGTCGTCGGCGTCTGTGCCCTCCGATGGGGACCCCTTCCAGCCCGCCTGACCACGCTCGCCTGGCCGGCCGGCACGTTGTCGGTCAACGGCGTCGGTGACCCGAGTGGGCCCAACGGCCCGGGGGGCCCCGGCGATCCCGGGGAGCAGGACGGGCCGATGGCGCGCGCCGTCTTCGCCAAGCGCAGGTTCGCCGCGGGTGCTCACCGGGCCGAGCCGCTGCTTGCCGGCATCCTGCTGACCTGCGGTGCGGCGATCGCGCTCATCGGGGTGGCCCGGGCCTTCGAGCCGGTGCGCGATGTAGGACCCAATATCGTCACGGCCGGACACGCCATCCTCGCCCTCGCCGCCACGGCCACGCTCGGGCTGGCCTCGGGCACCTCTGCCGGGGGTCGACCGACCCGTCCGCTCGGCATCCTGTGGGATCTCGCCGGCGTGGTCCCGCGCTCCGCCCACCCGCTCGGCCCGCCGTGCTACGGCGAGCGGGTGGTCCCCGAACTGCTCGCCCGGTGCCGGTGGTGGCTCACCCAGGAGGGCGCCGGCACGCCGGACGAGGCGCTGTCGGGCTCGCCGCGGGCGGTCGTGATGTCCGCCCACTCCCTCGGCGGTGTGCTCGCCGTCGCAGCGGTCCTCGGTGCGCCGTGGCCCACCGAGGCGGGCTGGCATCCACCCGACCCTCGCCAGGACCACCAGGCCACCCCGAACCGATGGATGGTGCCGCGCTTCGGGCTGGTCACCTACGGCACGCAGTTGCGCGCCTACTTCAGCCGTTACTTCCCCGAACTGCTCGGGCCTGCGGTGCTCGGCGTCGCGCCGGCGCGGGCCGCCTCCCTGACGGCGCCGGACCCGTGGGAGGGCCAGTGGGCGCCCCAAGTGGGCGCGGACCCGCCACCGCGGCCCCTCCCGGGCAGCGTGCGGCACCTTCTGGGGGCCGCGCCGCCGGACGACGCCGCGGCGGGCGCCACCCTGCCGGCCCCGCGCTGGGTCAGCCTCTGGCGCCTGACCGACTACCTGGGTATGCCGCTTGTCGCCATGCCTCCCGGAGAGGGTTTCGTGGGGCCGACGTCACCGGCCTACGCGTGGCGGGACTGGTACGCCACCGAGGTCGACTACACCGCCTACCTGCTGACCGTCATGACCCACGGCGAATACCCCCGGACCGCCGAGTATGGCGATGCCGTGGCGTTGCTCCGCGACGAACTCACGCCGCCCGGAGCAGGGAACGGCAACCCGTAGACTCGACCCTCGTGGCTGTCGACTTCGGTGAAGAGATCCGCGCCCTGCGCACGACCATGGACTCGGTGCGCGAGGTGACCGATCTCGACGCCCTCAAGGCGACGATCGCCCGCCTGGAGACCGAGGCCAGCGCCCCCGATCTGTGGGACGACCAAGAGCGGGCCCAGCAGGTCACCTCGAACCTCTCTCGCGCCAACGCTGAATACGACCGGGTCACCGGCATGGATTCGCGCATCGACGACCTCGAAGTCCTCGTCCAGCTCGGCGAGGAGGAACACGACGAGGCCACCCTCACCGAGGCCGAGAAGGAGCTCGGCGCCGTGCGCAAGGCGGTCGGCGAGCTCGAGGTGCGCACTCTGCTGTCCGGCGAGTATGACGACCGTGAGGCCGTCGTCACCATCCGCTCGGGCGCCGGCGGTGTCGACGCCGCCGACTTCGCCGAGATGCTCCTCCGGATGTACCTGCGCTGGGCCGAACGCCATGGCTTCCCGACGACGGTGCTCGACACGTCATACGCCGAGGAAGCCGGCATCAAGTCGGCGACCTTCGAGGTCAAGGTGCCCTACGCCTTTGGCAACCTCTCGGTCGAGGCCGGCACGCACCGTCTGGTCCGGATCAGCCCGTTCGACAACCAAGGCCGCCGGCAGACGAGCTTTGCCGCTGTCGAGGTCATCCCGCTCATCGAGTCCACCGACCACATCGACATCCCCGAGTCGGAACTGAAGATCGACGTCTTCCGCTCCTCCGGCCCCGGCGGCCAGTCGGTCAACACGACCGACTCCGCGGTGCGGATGACCCATATCCCCACCGGCATCGTCGTGTCGATGCAGAACGAGAAGTCGCAGATCCAGAACCGGGCGGCTGCCCTTCGAGTCCTGCAGTCCCGACTGCTGCTGCTCAAGAAGGAGCAGGAAGCTGCCGAACGCAAGGAACTGGCCGGTGACATCAAGGCGTCCTGGGGGGACCAGATGCGCTCGTATGTCGTCCACCCATATCAAATGGTCAAGGACCTGCGCACCGAGCACGAGGTCGGCAACCCGGCCGCCGTCTTCGACGGGGACATCGACGACTTCATCGAGGCCGGGGTGCGCTGGCGCCGCAGCTCCGAGCGGGCTGCCGACTAGGACCTGCCAGCCGACTAGCCCGCCGGCCGAGTGGCCGCCGATGCGTCGGCCGGCCGCCGACCCCGATTGTTCCGATCGATCCAGTTCGTCAGGACGGTCGCGAACCCGCACCACAGCGGGTATGCCGCGAGTGCGACGCCCCGCTTGGTGCCGCTCGAGGCGGCGCGGCGCACCAGATCGGCCGAGGAGCCAGTGAGGGCCGCTGCCCCGGCGGTGGCTGCCGACAGCCGCTTCGCCCGGAAGAAGAGCACACTCCATCCGGCGTTGAGGGCCAGGTTGAGCGCGAGCGCCCGCCGGTAGGCACCGGCCTCGGCGTGGCGGCCGGCGCGTTCCATGGTGGTCAGCGTCGCCGCTGACGTCAGCGCGGTATCGACATACAGGGCCGTCCAGGCGATCGGGAAGGCCGCGGCGGGGGGCTGCCAGGACGGTTTGCGCAGGTCCAGGTACCACCTGGACATCGGTTGAGTGGCCAGCCCGCCGACGACGGCGCACCCGGCCACGGCGGCAGCGCAGGTCGCGAGGTTGCGCGGGGCGGTGTCCGGGGCGACCGTGCGCAGTGCGGTCCGGATGGCCTCGTCGACCCCGGTCGCCAGGGGTCCCCCCAGGTATGCCTCGAGATCGTGCTCCTGGCACACCGCGTCGTGGATGAGGCTCTCGACCAGTGGTTTGGCCAGGCCGGGCCTGACCGGGGTGACGACACCGACCCAGTGGCTCGCCAACCAGGGCGTCAGCACCGGCAGCGTGACGATCATCCGCGGGCGCAGCCCGGCGACAGCGGCATAGCGCTGGATGAGCTCGGCATACGTCACCACGTCGGGTCCGCCGATGTCGAAGGTGCGGTTGAC
This sequence comes from Actinomycetota bacterium, assembly GCA_052034115.1. Taxonomy (GTDB): domain Bacteria; phylum Actinomycetota; class Actinomycetes; order Actinomycetales; family Dermatophilaceae; genus Lutibacillus. Next base: position 13,490 of record JBPOIZ010000015.1, on the reverse strand, counting down.
GTCGGCCGGTAGGCGGGCCGCTGCGAGAAGGGCGGTGATGGCGTCCGCAGCCGCAATCGGCTGCAGTTTGTTGCGGAGCCACTTGGGCGCGACCATCGCGGGCAGTCGCCCGGCGAGGAAGCGGAGCATGTCGAAGGACGCCGAACCATCGCCGAGCACCACCGCGGCGCGTAGCACCGCGGTCGGCACGGCGGAGGCGAGGAGGATCTCGCCCACTTCGGCCCGTGAGGCCATGTGCGCGGACAGGTGCCCGCCGGTCGGATGCAGGCCGCCGAGATAGACGATGCGGCGCACGCGCGCCCGCTCACACGCCTGGGCGAAGGTGGTCGCCAGGTCGCGGTCCCGAGCCACGAAGTCGCCGCCGTCCATTGAGTGGACCAGGTAATAGGCGACGTCGACGTCGGCCAGGGCCCGGTCCAGATCTTCGGCGTGCCCCACGTCGCCCGCCACGATCTCCACCTGGTCAGCCCAGGGGGCGTCGACGAGCCGTGACCGGCGGCGGGTGAGCACCCGGACCTGCCAGCCGGCCTCGAGCAGTCGCGGCACGAGCAGCCCGCCCAGATAGCCGGATGCCCCCGTCACCAGGGTGCGACCGGGGGGCACGGCGTGGGGGCGTGACGTCATCGCAGGACCTCCAGGAGGGGCGGGAGGAGAAAGAGCATCGAGGCGGACCACAGGACGTGAGTGATCATCGGCCCGAGGACACCACCGGTCACCCGGCGTTGCAGCCCGCAGACCAGACCCAGGACCGAGGCGGCGAAGACGAGCATCCCGTTGCCCGTCGGGGCGGTGGCCAACGCGTAGACCGCCGTCGACCCGAGGACGGCATACCGGCGCCCGATCGCGGCGTACAGGCCACCCCGAAAATACAACTCCTCGGCGACCCCGTTGACTGCGGTCACTGCCGCGACCACCGGCAACGACCCGAACCGTGCGTGGTCGAGGAGACCGTCAACCGGTTCGCGCAGGAGCGGCACCCGCGCGACGACGAGGGCTCCGACGGCGAAGAACGCGACGAGGAGCGAACCGAGGGCGACCGACTGCACCCAGGGCCGGGCATCGACCCGCCCGGTCCGGGTGTGCGCTCGACCGAGGTGGAGCGGCCCGGACAGCAGCCCACCACCGGCCCACACCACGGCGAGGGCGGCCGTGGCGACATAGAAGGTCGGGTCGCCCGGTGTGATGCGGATGGCCACGGCGAGGATCGCGGCCCCGAACACCAGGGTCGCCAGGGCCACGACGCGGCGTCGGCGAAAGGCTTGCGCGCTCTGGGCGTGGTCGCGGGGCACCGGATCGGTCAGGGCGGCCCGGACGAACGCGTGCAGCTCGCGAGCGACCGATCCGAAGAGTCCCACCAGACCTCCGAGGGGGCCAGATCCGACGGACTGGGCTTTCCGTCCGCGCCATCGTACGAAAGCCGGGGGTGGTCTCCGCAGCCCGGGCGGTCTGGGGCAGACTGGGCCCCGTGGTGAGCAACGACGCCGCCTTGTGGGCCCAGGCCGCTCTCAAGGACGCCAAACCAGCCGTCTATTGGACCGACAGCATCGCGGACTCGGCCCCTCGGGACCCGGCACCGGCGAAGTCCACGGCGGACCTGCTCGTCGTCGGCGGTGGATTCACCGGGCTGTGGGCGGCGATCCAGGCCAAACAACGTGACCCGGGCAAGGATGTCGTCCTCATCGAGGCCCGCCGGATCGGGGTCGGTGCCTCGGGTCGCAACGGCGGGTTCGTCGCCGCCTCGCTGACCCACGGCCTCGACCATGGCGCCGCCTTGTGGCCGACCGAGATCGCCCGGCTGACCCAGCTCGGCCGGGACAACCTCGCGGCGATCGCCGCGACGATCCGGGAGCACCGCGTCGATGCCGACTGGGAGCCCACCGGCCAGCTGTCCGTCTCGGTCAACCCGCACCAGGACGAGCATCTGCGCGAGTCCTTCGAGCTGCACGAGCGGTTCGGCGAGGACGTGCAGTGGTATGACGGCCCAGCCCTGCGTCAACGGGTCGCCTCGCCCACCTACCGGTGCGGCTACCTCGATCGCTCCGGCGCGGCGATCGTCCATCCGGCCAAGCTGGCCCTCGGCCTGGCCCGGGTGGCCGAGACACTGGGCGTGCGTATCCATGAGTTCACCGAGCTGTCGGCGCTGCAGCGCGACGGCGAGACCGTCTCGGCATACCTGCGGACCCGGACCGGACCGGCCACGTTGGCCGCCCGAGATGTCATCCTCGGCACCAACGCCTACCCTCCCGTGCTCAAGCGGCTCTCGCTCTTCGTGCTCCCGGTCTACGACCACGTCCTGATGACCGAACCGCTGTCGGCGCCTCAACTGGCCGCCCTCGGCTGGACCGGGCGGGAAGGGATCGGCGACGCCGGCCGCCAGTTCCACTACTACCGTCTCACCGCCGACAACCGGATCCTGTGGGGCGGCTACGACGCCAACTACCACCGCGGCGGCTCGGTCTCGGTCGAGCTGGAGCAACGCGATGCCTCGCACGAGCTACTCGCCCGGCACTTCGTGCAGACCTTCCCCCAGCTGGAGGACCTCTCCTTCAGCCATCGTTGGGGTGGCGCGATCGACACCACCACTCGGTTCACCCCGATGTTCGGCACCGCGCACAGCGGCCGGGTCGCCTACGCGGTCGGCTACACCGGGCTCGGCGTCGGGTCCAGCCGCTGGGCCGCGCAGGTCGCTCTCGACCTGCTCACCGGCAGGCCCACCGAGCTGACCCAGTTCGCCATGGTGCGCCGACCCCCAGTGCCCTTCCCGCCGGAGCCGGTCCGGTTCCCCGTCGTGGCCTTCACCCGACGTGAGATCGCCAAGTCCGACGAGACCGGCCGCCCGGGGTGGTGGCTCACCCTCCTGGACCGGTTCGGGGTCGGCTTCGACAGTTAGGAGCTGCCATGGCCGCGCCGTCATACGACCTGCTCGTGCGGGAGGCGCGTCTGCTCGACGGCACGGTGACCGACATCGCGGTGCGCGGGGGCACCATTGCCGCGATGTCGCCCGCCCTGGACGCGGACGCCCCCCAGGTCCTGCAGGCCGACGGCGGTTTGGTCACGTCCCGCTTCGTCGACGCTCACCTGCACCTGGACAAGGTGCACACGCTGCCGCGCCTCGGCGATGCGGCGCTGACGGCATACACCGACGGCTCGATGGGCTCGGCGATGACTGCCATCGAGCTGGCCGCGGCCGTCAAACGGGACTACGACCGCGCCTGGCTCGTCCCCACCATCCGTCGCGCGCTCGACGCGGCGCTCACCTACGGCACCGGGCACATCCTCGCCTTCGTCGATGTCGACACCACCGCTGGCCTGGAGGGTATGGCGGCCGTGCTGGAAGCCCGGGAGGCCTACCGCAGCGTGCTCGACATCCAGGTCGTCGCCTTCCCGCAGGACGGGCTCTTGCGCGACGAGGGTGCGGCCGCACTGTGCGAGGAGGCGCTCGCCATGGGCGCCGACGTCGTGGGGGGTATCCCGTGGATCGAGCACACCGATGCCGAGGCGCAGACCCATGTCGACTGGGCCTGCGCACTGGCGGCCCGCACCGGCCGACGTGTGGCCATGCTCGTCGACGACGCCGGCGATCCCGGGTTGCGGACCACCGAGATGCTTGCCGAGGCGATGATCCGTCACCACCTGGTGGGCCGGGGGACCGCGTGCCACGCGCGAGCTCTCGGCCTCTACGAGCGACCGACTCTGCTGCGGCTGCTCGCGCTGGCCCGACGGGCCGGGCTCGGGTTCGTCACCGATCCGCACACCGGGCCGCTCCATCTGCCGGTCCGCGAGGTCCTCGCCGCTGGGCTGCCGGTGGCGCTGGGGCAGGACGACATCGAAGACGGGTATTACCCGTTCGGTCGCCACAACCTGCTCGAGGTGGCCTTCCTCGGGGCGCATCTGCTGGGATTCGCCACCGACGCGGACCAGCGGCTGCTGCTGGATCTGGTCACCGACGGTGCCGCGCGAGTCATGGGTCTGCCGACCTACGGTCTGTCGGTGGGCACTCCGGCCGGGCTGTGCGTCCATGGGGTCGAGCGGATCGTCGACCTGCTGCGCGAGCACGCGGCTCCCAGGTATGTCGTGGCCGGCTCGCGGGTCGTCGCCCGGACCGAGACCACGACCGCACTGGACCTCGGCGAGGGCTGAGTCGGCCCGCCACACCGAGTCACACGAGAAACACCAATCCCACATGTTTCGCGTTTAGGCTCGTCGGCGGGAGTCCGACCGCCCCCGGCCGGATGCCGCACCTGTTCCCGACGCCGAGGCGACCTGCCGCATGATCCTCTTCGACCACGTCAGCAAGGTCTACCCCCGCGCGACCCGTCCGGCACTGGACGACGTCGATGTCGAGGTGGTCCGCGGCCAGTTCGTCTTCATCGTCGGCAAGTCGGGCTCGGGCAAGTCGACCATGCTGCGCCTCATCCTCAAGGAGGACCGACCGACCGCCGGCTCGGTGCTGGTCGCCGGGCGGGACGTCGGGCGGCTGCCCAACCGTAAGGTGCCGCTGCTGCGGCGTGGCATCGGCACGGTGTTCCAGGACTTCCGGCTGCTGCCGAACAAGACCGTCTACAGCAATGTCGCCTTCGCGCTGCAGGTCCTCGGGCGATCCCGCTCGGTCATCCGCAAGATCGTCCCGGAAACCCTGGAGATGGTCGGCCTGGAGGGCATGGAGAAACGGATGCCCCATCAACTCTCCGGCGGCGAACAGCAGCGGGTCGCCATCGCCCGAGCCGTGGTCAACAAGCCGCCGATCCTGCTCGCCGACGAGCCCACCGGGAACCTCGACCCGGCGACGTCGCTGGAGATCCTCACCGTCCTCGACCGGATCAACCTCGGCGGGACGACCATCGTCATGGCCACCCACGACGACGAGATGGTCAACCACCTGCGGCGGCGGGTCATCGAGCTCGATGACGGGGTGGTGATCCGGGATCAGGACAGCGGCATGTATGTCGCGCCGACGACGCTGGCCGGCGATGACCCGTTCGCCGATCTCGACGTGCCCCCACTGGACCCGTCGACGCGGAACGAGGGCTGAGCGGTGCGGCTGACCTTCCTCATCGGCGAGACCGTCAACGGGCTGCGGCGGAACCTGTCGATGAACGTCTCGGTCCTTCTCGTGACGATGATCTCGATGTTCCTGCTCGGGCTCGGCCTGCTCGGGCAGCGGCAGGTCGACACCATGAAGGACTACTGGTACGACCGGGTCCAGGTGTCCATCTTCCTGTGTGTCGAGAACTCCATCTATCCCACCTGTGCGGGCACGGTGACCAGCGACGCCCAGCGCGGCCAGATCCGCTCCCAGCTCGACCAGCTCAAGCCGCCGGTCAGGGAGTACTTCTACGAGTCCCAGGACGAGGCGTTCGCGCGATTCAAGGAGCAGTTCAAGAACTCCCCGTTCGGCGCCCAGGCGACCAAGCGGGCGTTCGCCGACTCGTTCCGGGTGTCCCTGGACGACCCGAGCAAGTTCGACGTGATCGCCAGCACCTTCCAGGGCGCCCCCGGGGTCGGCAAGGTCCAGGACCAGAAGCAACTGCTCAACCGGTTCTTCTCGTTCATGAACGTCGTCTCGTGGTCGGCCATCGCGCTGGCCGGGCTCATGGTCCTGTGCGCCGTGCTGCTCATGGCGACCACCATCCGCCAAACCGCGTTCTCCCGACGACGCGAGACCGGCATCATGCGTCTGGTCGGGGCCTCAAGCTTCACCATCCAGGTCCCGTTCGTCCTGGAGACTCTCGTCGCCGCGCTCGTCGGGGCCGGCCTGTCGGTGGGGCTGCTCTGGGCGACGGTCAAGTATGGAATCACGGGCTATCTCAGCGCCGAGATGCTCGATACACCCTTTATCGGGGTATCTGACGTGTGGGTGGTGTCTCCGTTGGTTATCGGGGGTGTGGCAGTTCTCGCGGTTTGTACTGCCGCCTTCACGCTGCGGCGCTACCTTCGTGTGTAGTGACAGTCGCCGGAATCGGTCACGATCCGGCTGGTTGTCCGTCATACGGGTGATGGGGTGGCTGTCACCCTGGCCCGTGTGACAGATGTGACGTATGGTACGGATTGGCGCGGCTACCGCCGGGAGAGGACGAGCGATGCGGCGAAGGACGGCCCGGGCATCTGCCCTCGGGGCCATTCTGTGCTGCGCCCTCGGCGTCGGTCTGGTCTCCACGCCTGCACTGGGCGACTCGCTGGATCAGCAAAAGAACCAGATCGACGGCAAGGTCGACCGACTCCAGAACGCCGTGGAGGACACCTCCAAGGAGTTGGCTGCCGCCTTCGGCAAGCTGGAGAAGACGCAGGCCCAGCTCCCCGAGGCCCAGGCTCGGGTCGCCGAGACCCAGTCGCTCGAGGCGGCCGCCCAGAGCCGCACCACTGAACTGACCGCCCAGCTCGTCGAGGCCCAGCGCAAGATGAAGCAGGCCGAGGCGCGGGTGGCCGAGAACGCCACGAAACTGGCCGCGTTCCAGAACGCCTTGGACCGCCTGGCGGCCGATGCGTTCCAGGGCGGACAGACCAGCCAGCTGGCCGTCGCGATGGGCGCCGCCACCCCGGACGAGTTCGCGGCCCAGTTGTCGTTGGCCGACACCATGTCGACGCTGACCGACGATGCGTTGCGAAACCTGCAGACCCTGCGCGCCGAGTCGGCGGCGGAGGAGTCCTACCTGTCCGCGGTGCGCGACGAGATCGCCGTGCTCAAGACCGCCGCCGAGCAGGCCCTGGCCGCCGCTCGCCTTGCCCGCACCGACGCCCAGGCAGCCAAGGCCGCCCTGGAGAAGCTCATCGGCCAGCGGGAGAAGTACGCCGGCGAGGTCGAGAAACGCCGCAAGAAGGAACTCGCCGCGCTGCGGGCTGCGGAGAAGGAGCAGGAGCGCCTCACCGCCGCGCTCAAGGAACGAGCCCGCAAGGCAAAGCTCGCCGCTGAGGCCGCCGCTGCCAAGGCGCACGCCAACCCGCAGCCGTCGACCGGCGGATCCTCGCGCGGTGGCTGGCTCAACTACCCGGCCAACGGGCCGATCACCTCCGAGTTCGGCCAGCGGTTCCACCCGATCCTGCGCTACTGGAAGCTCCACTCGGGCACCGACTTCGGCATCCCGTGCGGCACCCCGGTCTACGCCACCGCATCGGGCACCATCTTCGGTGCCTTCTACAACGTCGGGTACGGCAACCGGATCCTCATCGACCACGGCATGGTCAAGGGCGTCAACCTCGTGACGACCTACAACCACCTCAGTTCGTTCGTGCGCACCAGCGGCCACGTCGAGCGCGGTCAGCTCATCGGCTACTCGGGCACCACGGGCTACTCCACCGGTTGCCACCTGCACTTCGAGACCCTCGAAGACGGCACGTTCGTCAACCCGCGCACCTGGATCTGAGCCGTTCCGGGGTAGCGTGACCTCGTCACGACCGCGCCGTCCGGGAGGAAGCAGGTGCCCAAAGAAGCCGGCCGCAAGGTCATCGCCAGCAACCGCAAGGCGCGCCACGACTACCACATCGAAGACACCTTCGAGGCCGGCCTGGTGCTGACCGGCACCGAGGTCAAGGCGCTGCGCGCGGGACGGTGCTCCCTCGTCGATGGCTTCGCCGCATTCGGCGATGACGAGTTGTGGCTCGAGGGCGTCCACATCCCCGAGTACACCCAAGGCACGTGGACCAACCACGCTCCCCGCCGCAAACGCAAGCTGCTCCTGCATCGGGAGGAGTTGGCCAAGATCGCCAAGCACTCCCAGCAGAAGGGCCGCACCATCGTCCCGCTGGCCATGTATTTCGTCGACGGGCGGGCCAAGGTCGAGATCGCCCTGGCCGTGGGCAAGAAGGACTACGACAAGCGCTACGCCCTGCGGGAACGACAGGATCGCCTCGAGGCGGACCGCGCGATGAGCCATCGGGCCGACCGGTGACCGCGACGGTGCGCCGCCTGGCGCGACGCCTGGGCCTGGTCCTGGGCCTGGTCCTCGCCTCGGCGATCGCCATACCGGCTCTGCTCGCCGTGCCGGCGCGGGCCGCGGACGGTGACGAACGCATCCTGAGGTTCACGGCGGACTACGTCATCGACGCGGACGGCGGGGTGACGGTCACCGAGACCATCGTCTACCGCTTCCCCGACGGCCAGGACCGGCACGGCATCCTGCGGGCGATCGTGACCCGGCAGGGCATCGACCAGGCGGGCGCCGACGGCGACGCCGGCTCGATCGACACCGATGTCGAGCCGAGCGGCGAGTTCCGCTACTACGCGCTCAGCGATGTCACGGCGAGCAGCCCCAGCGGGGCGCCCGCCGACGTCGCCGACATCGAGTCGCTCGGCGCGGCGGACATCATCTACCTCGGCCGGCGGGACGAGACCGTCGACGGCACGCAGACCTACGTGCTGACCTACCACCTGGCCAACGTGCTCAACGCCTTCGAGGACCACCACGAGCTCTACTACAACGTCTTCGGCACCAACGACCGCATCCCCAAAGACGACGTCGTCATCACCGTGACCGGCCCCGGCGGGGTCGAGAAGGTGGCCTGTTACCTCGGCACCTACGGCACCCGCGACACCTGCCCGGGCACGGCGGGACGGACGGCCCGCTTCGCCGTGGGGGCGGTGCCGGCGGGCAGTGCGCTCACGCTGGTCACCTGGTTGCCGTTGGGCGGGTACGGCACCATCGCGCCGGAGATCCGCACGAACAACGGGTATGGCGGTGAACCCGGCTACGGCGCGCCGAGCATGTCCGAGTCCGACGCACGCACCCTGACCACGCTGGCGCTGAGCGTCGGCGTCGGTGCCCCGGTGCTCGCGGCGGCCGGAATGGGTTTGCTGGTCCGGTCCCGGGGTCGCGACGAGGTCTACGCCGGAGTGACCCCAGGGTTGCGACCGGTGCCGGCCGTCGACGGCTCCACCGGGGCGGTCCGGCGCGGCTCGCTCGGCCCGGTGGCCGTGCAGTTCACCCCGCCGGACGGCGTCCAACCGGGCATGGTCGGCACGGTGATCGACGAGGAAGCCAATCCCATCGACGTCTCGGCGACCGTCGTCGACCTGGCGGTGCGGGGCTATCTGCGGATCGAGGAGCTGGCTCCGGGCCACGTCTTCGCCCACACCGACTGGGTCCTCACCAAGCTGCCCGACCCGGGAGGGCCTGCTCTGCTGCCCTACGAGGAGGCGGTCCTGGCCGGGCTGTTCGCCCGTGGCAACCCGGTCCAGCTGTCCGACCTGCGCAACCACTTCTCGTCCACTCTGGCCCGGGTCCGCAACCTCATGTATGACGAAGTGGTGCGTCGCGGCTGGTTCCGTCGTTCGCCGGAGTCGCAGCGGATGGCGTGGAACATGCTGGCCTGGATGTTCTTCCTCGGCGCCGTCTTCGTCGTGATGTTCGGTGGCGGCTTGCTCGCCGAGCTGGGGCACATCGCCGGGATCGGCCTGCCCGTCCCGTTCGTCGTCGGTGGCGGGCTGGCCCTGGCCGGTCTGGTGGTGCTGCTCCTCGGCAAGCGGATGGCGTGGCGCACCGCGGAGGGCTCTGCAGTGCTCGCCCAGGCCCGCGGCTTCCGGGAGTATCTCGTCACCGCCGAGGCCAACCAGATCGCCTGGGAGGAAGCCCAGCAGATCTTCAGCCGATACCTGCCCTACGCCATCGTCTACGGCGTGGCGGACCGGTGGGCCAAGGTGTTCGCCGAGGTCGCCGCGGCCGCGCAGGCGGCCGGCAACGTGGTCATCATGCCGGACTGGTACGTCTGGAACGGCACGACCTTCCCCGACTTCGGTGGCATCGCCAGCGGGGTGGACAGCTTCTCCACGACTGCTGGTGGCACCTTCACCGCCACCCCCGGGTCCTCCGGGGGCAGCGGTTTCGGTGGCGGTGGTGGCGGCTTCGGCGGCGGCGGCGGCTTCTCCGGCGGGGGTGTCGGCGGCAGCTCGTCCGGGTCGTGGTAGCCCGGGGCGGGGGCGGGGCCGGCCCCTGCCAGGATGGTCCGATGGATCTGGCCCCCGTCCAGCGGCGCACCGTGCGCAGCCTGCTCATCACCCAGTCGCTCGGCGGCGTGGGTGTGACGACCGGCATCGCCGTCGCTGCCTTGCTCGCGCGCGACCTGTCCGGGTCGGACACCGTGGCTGGGCTCGCGCAGACCTTCCAGACCTTCGGTGCCGCGCTGGGCGCCGCGGGGATCGCCGCGCTGTCTGCTCGGCACGGGCGCCGGATCGGCCTGACCACCGGCTACCTCGTCGGCGCCATCGGGTCGGCCCTGTGTGTCGTGGCCGGGGTGACCCGGGTGCTGCCGCTCATGCTCGCCGGTGCCGTCGCCGTCGGCTCGGCCTCGGCAGCCAACATCCAGGCGCGGTATGCCGCGACCGACCTCGCCGAGCCGGCCCATCGGGCCCGGGCGCTGTCCATCGTCGTGTGGGCCACGACCGTCGGTGCCGTGCTCGGGCCCAACCTCGTCGGCCCAGGGGAGCGCCTCGCCGTCGCGATGGGGATTCCCGGGCTGACGGGCGGGTTCTTCCTCGGCACGATCTGCCTGCTGCTGGCTGCGGCCGGGATGCACCTGCTCCTGCGGCCGGACCCGCTCCTGCTCGCGCGCACGGTGGCCCCGGCGGCCGAGCCGGCGGATGCGGTGCCTGGCGACGGTCAGCAGGTCAGTCGCTGGCAGGTGCTACGGGAGCGACCCGTGGTGTTGCTCGCCATCGCCGGTATGGCGCTCAGCCACGCGGTCATGGTGGCGGTCATGGTCATGACGCCGCTGCACATGCAGCACGGCCATGCCGAACTGAAGATCATCGGCCTGGTCATCAGCATCCACATCCTCGGGATGTATGCGTTCGCCCCGATCATGGGTTGGGCCGCCGACCGGTGGGGCCGAGCTGCGGTCCTCGCTGCCGGGGGCGTGATCCTGGTCGGGTCGTGTTGGCTCGCCGGCACCTCGGTCGAGGGGGCCTCGTGGCGCCTCGGCGCGGGGTTGTTCCTCCTCGGGCTGGGCTGGTCGGCGGCGTCGGTGGGCTCCTCGGCGCTGCTGACCGACGAGACGCCGATGCAGTTGCGGGCGCAGGTGCAAGGGGCCGCCGATGTCGTGGCCGCGGTCACTGCGGCGGTCGGGGGTGCGGTGGCCGGACTCCTGGTCGACTGGGCTGGCTACTCGTGGCTCAACGGCGTCAGCGCCGGCTTCGCGGCGGCGATCCTGGTCGTCGCTGCCGCGGCCCGGCGGGCCGGCACTGCGGCACCGGGTCGCCTGGTCGTCCGGGAATCGAGGTGACCGCGTCCGGCGTTGTGGGGGATACTGGTGTGTCGGTCCGCGCGGCCGGTGTTCTTGAGAGCTCAACAGTGTGAGACGAGCCCCCATGGGGGTGATCGGTTTCGACGGTGGTCGTCGATTCAGGAGAAGCGGGTCGAGGATGCAGGGTTATCTCGTCAACGCTCCCTGCAAACCAATAGGTGCCAACGCAAAGCGCACCGACTTCGCCCTCGCCGCCTGAGCGAGCCCCGAAGTCCGTCAGCCTAGGCATGCTTCCGGCCTAGTCCCTGGCGTCAGCTAGGAAGCTCCACCGCGTCGCCACGCCGAGGGGCGCCGCGGGACAACCCACTCGGCTGGGCCTGTCAGGGAACGTGTGCGCGCGAGCCCTGGGGCCGAGAAACTCCATAGCGCACTGCACCCGGAGAAGTCCTGGGTCCACGCCATCGGACGCGGGTTCGATTCCCGCCACCTCCACCATCGGCTCGTCTCACGCGTGAGCGCACGGCGAAGGCCGCCCGGTGACCCGGGCGGCCTTCGCCGTGCTGGACCTCAGGCGCTCGGAGCGGCGGCGCGCTCGGCCTCGGCGGCCGCGACCTGCTTCTTGATGTCGCGTCGATGGGGTGCCCGCTCCGCAAGGGAGAGGATGCGCAACTCCGCCAGCACACTCGCGCCACGATCCTCCGGTCGGCCGGCCCCGCTGGCTATGCTCGGCGGGAGACGAACACGAGGAGGTCTTCGGTGCCCGAACCACAGGGGGTGGCACGGACAACACTGGACGACCCGGTCCTCAACGGACCGTACGAGCCGCCCTGCCGCTACTTCGAGATCGGCGCCAAGGGCCCAACCGGCGCAATCCTCGAAGGCAGGCGGCCCAGCGAGTCGTTCATCCCGGTCGCACCGGTCGTCAAGCGGGGGCGCAGGAAGGCAAAGGACGGCCTCGCGGTGACGGCGTATGCCGCCGACCAGCTTTCGTTGGCGCTCTTCGACGAGCAGGTCCAGCGGAACACGCTCATCAACGGCATCCGAGACGACGTCGAGATGTGGCGCAAGAGCGGATACAAGGGCGCGACGTCCACGAGTCTTAAGCTCCTCCTCCACTGGGCCGACCCGGACCGTGACAACCGGATCCTTTTCGCCCAGCGGGAGGCGGCCGAAACGGCGATCTTCCTGGCCGAGGTCAGCGGCCGACGAATCCCCGGCGTGTCGGCGTTCAAGGACTGGCGACCTGACCTTGACGACCAGAACTCCGAGCAGAATGACGGACTCCCGCGGGTTGCACTCAAGATGGCCACCGGGTCGGGCAAGACGGTCGTCATGGCGATGCTCATCGCTTGGCAGACCCTCAACAAGATCGCCACCCCGACCAACCCCCGCTACGCGAAGCGGTTCCTCGTCGTCACCCCGGGCATCACGATCCGCGACCGGCTCCGGGTGCTCCAACCCAACGATCCGGAGAACTACTACGACCAGCGTGGCCTCGTCCCACCCGACCTTCGCGGGCTCCTGGGCAGGGCGCAGATTCTCATCACGAACTACCACGCCTTCCTGCTCAAGGACCGAAAGGAGATCAAGGGCGTCGCGTCCATGACCAAACAGATCCTCCTCGCCGACAAGAACGAGGATCCCTTCAAGGAGACCCCTGCCGACATGGTCTCCCGGGTCCTGCGCGGCTGGGGCGTCGGCACGTCGCAGCGGCAGGGCGAGATCGTCGTGCTCAACGACGAGGCGCACCACTGCTACATGGACAAGCCCTTGACCGTCGATGCCGAGGCGGAGGGCATCGAGAAGGGCGGGCGGGACGACCAGGAACGCAACGCCGACGCGCGGGTCTGGTTCAAGGGCCTGCAGGCCGTCGCCGCGAAGGTGGGCATCAAGACGGTCTATGACATGTCCGCAACGCCGTTCTACCTGGCCGGCTCCGGCTACAAGGACGGGTTCATCTTCCCGTGGACGGTCAGCGACTTCTCTCTCATGGACGCCATCGAGAGCGGCATCGTCAAGGTGCCCCGGGTCCCGGTCGACGACAACGCGGACACCGACATCGTGACCTTCCGCAATCTGTGGTCGCTCATCGACACGAAGCTCCCCAAGCGTTCCCGTGCTGCCACGACCTTTGACGAGGTGCCCCTGCTCCCGGCCGAGCTCGAGGCTGCCATGCACAGCCTCTACCGGTCCTACGAGCGGGCCTTCGCGCACTGGCAGCAGGCCCTTGAGCCCCTCGACGAGCCGCCCCCCGTCTTCATCGTCGTCTGCCCCAACACGGCCGTCTCCAAACTGGTCTACGACTGGATCGCTGGGGC
>JBPOIZ010000024.1:0-23771 GCA_052034115.1 Actinomycetota bacterium | reverse complement strand
GGGAGAAACCGAAGAGCACGGTGCGCCCCGTCTCGGCGTCGATGCTCGCCACGCTGATGCTGTCCGGTCGGGTGCCGATCCGCGACGCGCCGGAGTCCCCGCCCAGAATGAGGATGTTGTAGCGACCCCCCACGGCCTCCTGGGCGACATCGCCGGCGAAGACACTGGTGAACAGGTCGCGAGCGGCTCCGACATACCTCGCGCCGACCACCAGCGGCACGGTCGTCACGAGGATGCCGACGACGGTCAGCGCCGCGGTCAGCCGCCGAGTGCCGATGGACAGTCCCCGCAGTCGCGCCAACCGCAGGGTGTCGACGAACAGCAGGAACCACATCACCGCGAGGGCCATCAGCGTCGCTGCGGTAAGGGTCAGGAACCACGACGTGGTGACCAGACTCAGGGCCCACCCGCGGCGCACGAAGAGCAACACCCCGAGCAGCGCGACCACGCCCAGGACGCCGAGCCAGATCCGCAACGCCGCCCGGCCGACGGCCCGGTTCCCTCCCCCGACCACCTGGGCGCTTCCGGGCAGCACCAGGGTCAACGCCACCAAGGCGAGAGCACGCCGACGGCGCAGTCGGGGTGAGAGCTTCTCCGGATCCGACAGTGTCGCCGGCCCCGCGCGATACGTGGAGTTGCGAGACGGGTCGATCGAGTTCATAACTCTCCTAGTGTCAGCCATGCCGGGCCCCCAGCGGTGCCGGGCGCGCCGCGTAGGCTGCATCTCATGGCGTCCCCTGGCATCCCCATCGACGACCGGACCGTCGGCGACGAGGCGGCGCCGTACGTCATCGCGGAGCTGTCGGGCAACCACAACGGGAGCCTCGATCGGGCGCTGGCGATCGTCGACGCGGTCGCCGAGGCGGGCGCCAGCGCGGTCAAACTGCAGACCTACACCGCCGACACCCTGACCATCGACTCGGACGGCCCGGCGTTCCGCGTGGCGTCAGATCACGGCTTGTGGGGTGGGCGCACCCTGCATGACCTGTATGACGAGGCCCACACCCCGTGGGCGTGGCATGCGCCGATCCTGGCGCGCGCGGTCGAGCGCGGTCTGACCTGCTTCTCGACCCCGTTCGACCCCACCGCCGTCGCCTTCCTCGAAGACCTCGGCGTGCCGGCCTACAAGACCGCGTCGGCCGAGCTGATCGACCTGCCGCTGCTGCGCGAGATCGGCCGCACCGGCAAGCCAGTCTTCATGTCGACCGGTATGGCGACCCTCGCCGAGATCGACGCGGGCTTGACCGCGCTCGTCGACGCCGGATCCGGCCCGGTCGTCATCCTGGCCTGCACCGCCGCCTACCCGGCCCCGGCCAGGGAGGCACGGCTGCGATCCATCCCCACGCTGCGCGCCGCCTTCGGGGTGCCCGTAGGGCTGTCCGACCACACGCCCGGTATCGGCGTCTCGGTGGCCGCGGTCGCGCTGGGGGCCGTCGCCGTCGAGAAGCATGTGACGCTCGCGCGCGCCGACGGTGGGGTGGACGCCGCGTTCTCCCTCGAACCGGCCGAGCTGTCGGCGCTCGTCCGGGAGTGCCGCGCCGCGCGCGAAGCGGTCTCCGACGCGCGATTCGGCCCGACCGAGGCCGAGGCGACCGTCGTGCGATTGCGTCGGTCGCTGTGGGTGGTGGCCGATGTGGCGGCCGGTGAGCGCGTCAGCGCCGCCAATGTCCGGTCGATCCGCCCGGCCGGAGGGCTGGCCCCACAGGACCTGGCCACCGTCCTGGGCCGCACGTTCACCCGCGACGTCCCCCGCGGCACACCGCTGTCGTGGGACGTGATCTAGGCGCTGAGGTCAGCAGCCGGTTGCGGTGCCCGCCCCGTCGGCGATCAGGGAGAGGAACCCGGCGGCGTCGGGCGGCCCGCAGACGGCATACCCGGCTCGCTCGAAGAGTCGCCGCGATGCGAGGTTGGCGTGGTGCACGGTGGCCCGATAGGTCCGCACCGGGACCCCCGCCGCGTTCAGCGCCTGCTGCCCGGCGCGCAACAGGGGACCGGAGAGCCCGGCCGCGCGGCGGTCCGGCGCCACGGTGATGGAGACCTCCCAATCGCCGGCCCCGGCAGCGTCCCAGCGCACGGTGCCGACCGGCCCGGTCGCGTCTTCACCGACGAGCAGCAGCCGATCCGCCCGGGCCAGCGAGGATGCGAGCCACCTCCGGTGCTCGGCCGCCCCGACGAGGTCGGTGATCCGCGACGCCCGGCGCGTCTGGGGATCGTTGCGCCACTGCAGCAGCAGCGGCCCGTCGCCGGCGGCCGCCGGGCGCGCCCGCACCTGCCACGGTATGCCGGGCCTGCCGTCCGCTCGGGCCGCGACCAGGTCCTCCCATGCCGAGACGAGGCGCCAGGCACCCAGGCCGTCGACCAGCGCGGATCCGGCGAGCCGCAGGTCCTGGCGTCGTTCGGCGTCGGCCAGCAGACCCGCGAGTTGGCGGGAGCAGGCCGCAGTGTCGCGCACCTCGGCCGGGCCACCCAGACCGAGTGCCGCGCCACGGTGCACGGCCTCGGCATACCCAGGTCCTTGGTTGTCGACGGCACGGACTGCGGCCGCCGGGACGCCGATGACGCACGCCTCCCACAGCGTGGTCCCTGCCGCCGTGACGACAAGATCGGACTCGACGAGGTCCGCGAGCAGCGTCGGGCCAGGACCGCGCACGTCGACGTCGATGCCGGTGGCCGCGAGCGCAGCGAGCAGCGCTGGTCTGAGCCGGCCCGGGTCGGTCCCGCCGACAACGACCGTGACGACCAGGCGCCGAGGAACTGACGGCGCCGCGCGATGTCCCGACGACCCGGTCCCCTCGGATCGTGCCGTTCGAGCCGCCACGACGGCCTGGCGGAGGGGCAGGTAGCGCGCGCCGCGAAGGTGATAGGGCGGCCCCGGCTCCCCTGCGGAACCGTGCGCGGCGTCGGAGCCCGGCGTCGGGTCGACCAGCAGGTCGGCGGCACCGAGGCCGAACGCACCGTCATGCATCCGACTGTGCACGGCGGCGCTGTTCGACACAGGCTCCGGGGCGTCATACGCATCGGTGTGCAGGATGTCGACCCCCCGGGCGTGGGGGTCGACGCGCACACCGAGGGCGAGCAGCGGGGCGAGCAGCCGATCAGCAACCTGGCCGTCATACCGGCCCATGAGGGTCACGTCGTGGCCGCGGGCCACCGCCTCCTCGGCCAGGGCGGCGCAGCGAGCCAGATGGCCGACACCCCGGGCCCCGTCGGCGTCGCAGCGCAGCCCCACCGCAAGGCTCATCCGGCCTCGATGGGCTTCTGCACGACATCGGCGTTGAGGGCGACCAGGTCGGGCCGGGCCCGAAGGAGCGCCACCAAGGCCCGATGGTCGACGGGCCGGTCACCGAGCACCGCCACCACGGCGTCGAGCGCCGCCAGGTCGGCAGCGGTGTCGAGGGTCATCCGCAGGTCCGAGGAGTCGGGGGCAACGCAGACACCGAGGCAGGAGTAGGCGGTCGGGTCGGCATAGATCGAGGACGTGACATGCACCCGGTCGTAGCCGGTGGCCACCAGGTCGGCGCGGCGCAGCGCGTCCGCCGTCACCACCTCGACGTCGAGCCCCCGCGGCAGGGTACGGACCAGGACCGTCGACACGTAGTCGTGGGCGGGAGCAGCACGCCAGGCCCCCACCACGGCGTCGATGAGGTGTGGGTCGTGCAGCGGGCAGTCCGCGGTGAGCCGCACCAGGGCATCGGCCGGGTGGGACCGGAGCACCTGGACGAACCGGCCCAGGACGTCCTCCTCGCTCCCCCGCACACAGGCCACCCCGAGCCGCTCACAGGCACTCGCCACGGCGTCATCCCCCGCTGCCATCGACGTCGCGACGACGACCTCGTCGACCTGGCCGGCGGCACGGGCGGCGCGCACCACCCAGTCGAGGACGGGCCGTCCGCCGAGTGGCGCGAGGACCTTCCCGGGCAGGCGGGTCGACCCGGCACGGGCTTGCACCACGGCGAGGACGTGCATTGCGCTCCTTCACGGCGACAGTGGCCGTGACATCATGACACGGCAGGTCACGCAGCGAAGGAGGCCGTATGTCGACCCTGTCCGGGGCCGCAGTTCTTGTCACCGGAGGGACCGGGTCCTTCGGCAAGGCCTTCATCGCCGAGCTCCTGGCGCACCATGCACCGCGCCGGGTCGTCGTGTTCAGCCGCGACGAGCTCAAGCAGTACGAATGCCGCCAGCTCTTCGGGGACGATGCGCGGCTGCGATGGTTCCTCGGCGACATCCGCGACCCGCACCGACTGCATCGCGCGATGCATGGCGTCGACTACGTCGTGCACGCCGCGGCGCTCAAACAGGTCGACACCGCCGAATACAACCCGTGGGAGTTCGTCAAGACCAACGTCATCGGCTCGCAGAACGTCATCGAGGCCTCCATCGACGCCGGGGTGCGCAAGGTCGTGGCGCTCTCCACGGACAAGGCCTCCTCCCCCATCAACCTGTATGGCGCGACCAAACTGACCGCCGACAAGCTCTTCATCACCGGCAACCACTATGCAGCGGCATACCCCACCCGGTTCTCGGTCGTGCGCTACGGCAATGTCATGGGCAGCCGCGGCTCGGTCATCCCGTTCTTCCGCCAGCTCGCCGAGGCGGGCGCGTCGCTGCCGATCACCGACCTGCGGATGACCCGGTTCCTCATCACCTTGCCGCAGGCGGTGCAGTTCGTCCTCGAGTCCTTCGAGCGCATGCAAGGGGGCGAGCTGTATGTCCCCAGGATCCCCTCGATGCGGATCGTCGATCTGGCCCAGGCCATCGCACCCGGCGCCGCCATGCACGAGATCGGCCTGCGCCCCGGCGAGAAGCTGCACGAGGAGATGATCTCCGCCGAGGAAGGTCGCCGGGCCCTGCGGCTCGGCGACCGCTATGTGCTCCAGCCCGACCTGGCGTCCTGGGGCTACGCGCCGCCGGCCGACGGCGAGCCGGTGCCGCCGGGGTTCCACTACACCTCGGACACCAACGACCAGTGGTTCACCGGCGAGCAGATGATGCAGATCCTCCAGGACGAGGTCTGACGTGCTCCCCTACGGCCGACAGTCCGTCGACGAGGACGACATCGCCGCCGTCGCCGAGGTGCTGCGCGGCGACTGGTTGACAACCGGTCCCGCGGTCGACCGCTTCGAGGCCGAGATCGGCCGACAGGCCGGCACACCTTGTCCGGCGGTGTCGGTCACCTCTGGCACGGCCGCCCTACATGTGGCGTATGCCGCACTCGGCGTGGGTCCCGGCGACGTCGTCGTGACCACCCCGCTGACCTTCGTGGCCACCGCGTCGACGGCGTCCATGCTGGGGGCCCGGGTCGTCTTCGCCGACGTCAGCCAGGACACCGGCAACCTCGACCCGGCCGCCGTGGCCGCGGCTGCCGACGAGATCGTCGGGGCCGGCGAGCGCCTCGCTGCCGTTGCTGCCGTCGACTACGCCGGCCACCCCATCGATGCTGCCGGCCTACGGGCCGTCACCTCACCCTCTGGTGCGACCCTGCTCGAGGACGCCGCGCACTCGGTCGGCGGCTCGCTGGACGGGATCCCGGTCGGATCCTTGGCCGACGTGACCACCTTCTCGTTCTTCCCGACGAAAAACCTCACGACGGCAGAGGGCGGGGCCATCGTCAGCGCCGATGCCGAGCTGCTCGCTCGCGCCCGCACCTTCCGCACGATCGGGCTGGTCCGCGAGGCGGGCCGGCTGCGGCATCCGCAGATCGGGCCATGGCACCAAGAGGTGCACAGCTTCGGGCTCAACTACCGGCTCCCGGACGTCCTGGCCGCCCTGGGGTCGAGCCAGCTCGGCCGGTTGGCTGCCTTCCGAGCACGGCGCCAGGCGATCCACGACCGGTATGACGCGGCCCTGCGCGACATCCCGGCACTGCGCACGCCCCAGCGGCGCCCCGGGGCGGAGCCGTGCTGGCACCTCTACCCGCTGCGGGTGCTCGACGGCCGGCGCCGCGAGCTGTACGACCACCTGCGGGCCGCCGGGATCGGGGTCCAGGTCAACTACCTGCCGGTCTACTGGCACCCGGTGTACGAGGACCTCGGCTACCGCCGCGGGCTGTGTCCGGTCGCCGAGGAGTACTCCGCGCAGGAGCTGTCGCTGCCGCTCTACCCGTCGCTGGCCGACTCCGACGTCGACCGGGTCTGCGAGTTGATCCGTGGCGTCGTCGGTGCCTGATCCGCCGACCGATCCCAGGTCGGTCAGCTCCGAGATCGTCGGTCGAGGATCGATCTACACCCTCGGCACGGCCGCGCCGGTGCTGGCTCAGCTCCTAGTCACACCGTGGGTCACCCGGAGCCTGGCGGCCGGCGCCTATGGTCGGATCGCCGCGGCCGTCGTCGTCGTGCAGGTGACGATGATCATCGCCTCCCTCGGCTTCCCGTCGGTCATCACCCGGCAGGCCCTGCTCACCAGCGGCGGCGTGTCGGCGGGGCGGTCATTGCTCTGGCGGGGCAGCGCATTGGCGCTGACCGTCGTCGCGGCCGGACTGGCCCTGACTCCGCTGGCGACTGCCCTGCTGCCGGACATGACCGGGCAGACCTGGGCCTTGGCCCTGCTTGCCGGTGGTGCGTTCGTCGCGGTCGAGAACGTCCAGGCCCTGCTGCGGGCCCAGGACCGAGCGGCGGCCTTTATCGTCGTCTCGGCCCTGGCCGCCCTCGGCGGCCCGGTGCTCGGGCTGCTCCTGGTGCATGTCGCCGAACGCGAGTCCGGCTGGTATCTCGGTGGGCTCGTCGTCGGGTATTCCGCGGGCGCTGCCGTAGGACTGGCGATGTGCGCCGGCCCCAGGACCCACCACCCCGGCGACGTCACGGCGGCCCTGTGGATGGGACTGCCGGTGCTGCCGCACCTGGTCGCCCTCTATCTGGCCACCGGGGCGCTGGTCGTTCTCGCGACTGCCCGATTCGGTGCGGCGGACGCCGGGCGGTTGCAGATCGCCCTACTCGTCGGGGTCGCGCCGACCGTCGTGGTCGCCGCCCTGAACAACGCCTGGGCGCCGGCGATCTACCGGGTCGAGGAAGCCCAGCGCGGCGCGGCGGTGGCCCGCAGTGCGCGGGACCTGATGTCCCTGGCGGCCCTCGGAGCGGGCGGGGTCGCGGCGCTGGCCCCGTGGTTCCTGGCCCTGCTCGCGGACACGCGATACACCAGGGTCGGCCTGTCCGCGGCGGTAGCGATCATCTCCCTTGGCGGCATGCTGTCGGTCGCCTACCTCGCCAACGTCCACCTCGTCTTCGCCTCGGGCCGCACGCACGGGCTGGCGGTGGCGACGCCGTTGGCCCTTGGCGTCGGCCTCGCAGTGGCTGCGGCGTCGGGAACTGCGTCGGTCACCGCGCTGGCCTGGGGCTACCCGGCCACCTACGCCGCCCTCGCGGTGCTCGTCGCGATCCTGCGCCGTCGGGTCGAGGCCCCGGGCTGGTCGGAAAGCGGACTCGTGCCAGCACTGGCCGCCGGCGGCTCGCTCGTCGGTCTGGCCGCGATGTTGCCCACCGAGGCATGGGGCGCGGTGGCCCGCCTGGCCCTGGCCGCCGTCGTGGCGGTGGCCGGTATCGCCCGGCTCCGGTCGATGCTCGCGATGGGCTCGGGCCGCCGGTGAGCCCGGCGCGCCGCACGGTCGCCGGCTAGGGCAGGATCATCCTCATGAGCGAGCCGTCATACCGGACCAGCCAAGAGGCCCTGTGGGCCGGGGCCTTCGGCACCGACTACAGCGCGCGCAACGCCGCCGCCGACCTCATCGGTCACAACGAGACCCTGTTCCGCAAGGTGCTGGCGGCCGCTGGTTCGCCCGTCGGTTCGGTGCTCGAACTCGGCGCGAACATCGGCAACAACCTGCGGGCCCTGCACCGCATCGACCCCGGTATGGCGTTGCATGCCGTCGAGATCAACCCGGTCGCGGCCGACGCCATCCGGGCGTGGGGTGGCGCGAGCGTCGAGGTGGCCTCACTCCTGGACTACGAGGCACCCGAGGGGGCCTACGACCTGGCCTTCACCAAGGGGGTCCTCATCCACATCAACCCCGACCGGCTGCCTGCGGTCTACGACCTGCTCGTGCGAGCCTCGCGCCGGTTCGTCATGGTCTGCGAGTACTACAACCCCACGCCGGTCGAGGTTTCCTACCGGGGCCACGAGCAGGCCCTGTTCAAGCGAGACTTCGCCGGCGAGATCCTGGATCGTCATCCGGGGCTGCGCTTGGTCGACTACGGGTTCACCTACCACCGCGACCCGGTGGCGCCGCTGGACGACTCGACCTGGTTCCTCATGGAGAAGGTCGCAGCCAGCTGACCGGCCGGCCGGCCCAGCCGACCCGCGGCAAGGGGCGCGGGAGATGGCTGAACGGGTGTTTGAGGAAGTCGGTGGGCTTCGGTGCGGCGACCACGGAGCTTCGGGCGGCGTGCGTCGAGTCGACCCGCCGGCGCAGACCGAGCACGGTCAGGGCCTTGGCACTCGGCGCGCCGACCCAATAGTCGGCCGCAGCTCGCCCGGCGCCCGGGCCGGACCACCCACACAGTGCGGCGATCTCGTGCGGCGGGCGCACCGAGTCCGCCCCGAGCTCGGCGGCCGCGACATCACGGACGGCCTCCAGCCGCACGTCCTCACCATGGATCTGCGGCCACACGTCGCGGAGCCGAGCGATGGCGGCGGCTTCCTCACCACGGATCATCGGTGTGGGGCCGAAGACGGAGGCGGGCACGCCGGCCGCCACGGCATACCACAGAGCCGTCTGGAGACGGTTGCTCACCACCCGGGTCGCGAACCGCATGCCGGTGAGCAACCGAGGGAGGAACAGCGGGTCGAACCGGCTGCCCGCGCTGACGATCTCGTTGCCACCCACCGCCCAGGCCGCCACGACGTCAGGGTGGGACAGGTCCTCGACGTGCAAGCACACCGAGGCGGGGCCGATCGCGTCGAGGTAGTAACGCGCCATCGCGGACAGGTCCCCGTCGAGTCGCGCCACGTGGGTGCCGTGCAGCGGCACGAGCAGGGGCTTGCGGTCGCCTTCGGCAGCGGGAACGGCCGCAGGGAGCATCTGGAGCAGGTAGAGCCACGGTGCACCGATGGGCACCGACGGCCGGTCCTGCACCTCGGGGTCCCACGCCCGAGAGGCATGAGACCACACGAGCAGGCGTCGCCGATCCCCGCGCGCCGCCACGTCCGGGAAGTCACCGAAGTTGACCGCGAGCGGGCTCAGCGCCGTCCAGCCATGCTGAAGCAGCCCGCCGAGGTGCCGCGGTCTGGGCTGCCCGGAGTATCGGGCCAGGAGGGCAGCGTGGCCGTAGAAGTGGTTCTGGATATCCACGTCAGCTCCTCGTCGAGTCGAGCACGGCGATGTACCGGTCGGCGACGGCCGACCAGTCCCAGGGCGCCAGATCGGCCAGCGACGCGGGGGCAGTGGGGTGGGCCAGCTCGTCCAGCACGGTCGACGTCAGGGCCGCGGCGTCCCCCCGAGGCACGATCCGCACCGGAGCGCCGGCCGTGCGAAGCGTCTGCGCGCCGCTGACGGCATAGGTGACCACCCGGGCTCCCGCTGCAATGGTCTCCGGCAGGGTCAGTTGGAAGCCTTCGGAGGCCAGTGTGGGGTTGACGTAGATCGAGCCGGCCGCCGCAGCGGCCAGGGCACCGGTGTCCAGCAGCGCCGGGCCGGTGACGATCTCGCCCAGCCCCCGTGCCGCGATCCCGGCGATCACCGCGGCCCGGCGGGGCCCGTCCCCCGCCACGACGGCGGTGAGGCCCGGATGGATCGAGTGGGCGGCCGCGACGACATCGAGGAACACCGACCACCCTTTCTCATCGACCAGCCGCCCGACATAGACGAGGCGCGGCACCGGTGGCGGGTTCGGCTCGGTGCGCCAGCGGGCCAGCGTCACCCCGTTGCCGAGCACCTCGCCATCCCGGCCGGCCAGTCGAGCCACGAACGCCGAGACCTCCGCGGACACGGTGAGCACCCGATCGGCCCCGCGCAGCGACCAGCGACCTGCGGTGATGTCGACCAGGCGCGCCGCAGCGTTGACCGGCCGCGAGCCGGTCCGCACGTGGTCGGCGCCGTGCTCGGTGTGTATGACGGGCCGACCCCGACGCCGGCCGGCGCGCAGCCCGAGCCAGGTCATGGGGAAGAACCGAGTGTGCACCGAGACATGCGTCGCGTCCGCGAGGGCCGTGCGAGCCACCCGCCGCCAGGCGCGAGGCGTCGGGACGGCGAGGATGCCGCCGACGTCGGCATGGCGGCGCAGGGTGTGCACCACGACTCCCTCGTCGTCGCGGACGCCGGGCTCGGTGCCGAGGCAGATGACAGTGCACCGGTGCCCACGGGCCACCAGGGCCTTGGCCAACGACTGCACATGCGTCTCCACCCCTCCACGTCGCGGCGGGTAGTTGGTCACCGCGAAGACGACGTGGTGCGGGGCTGAGGGCACAGTCCGTTATCGTAACGAGCGCCATACCGCGGCCGTTGAGCCTCCAAGGACCACACGTGACGTCCAGCGCCATCCCGTTGCCGGCCGACCTCGTCGACCGCACCTGGCTCGTCGTCCCTGTCTGGAACGAGGCCTCCGTCGTCGGTGATGTCGTCCGCGAAGCGCGCTCGGTCTTCACCCACGTCGTCTGCGTCGACGACGGCTCGGCGGATGACTCCGTGGAGGTCGCGCGGGCGGCCGGCGCCACCGTGGTCCGCCACCCGGTCAACCTGGGGCAGGGCGCCGCCTTGCAGACCGGGTTCGCCTACACCCTGACCGATCCCCAGATGGAGTTCGTCGTCACCTTCGACGCCGACGGACAGCACCAGGTCTGCGACGTCGTCGCCATGCTGCGGCGCTGCCTCGACGACGGCCTCGATGTCGTCTTCGGATCACGCTTCCTCGACGAGCGTTCCCGACCGAGCCGCATGCGCCGACTCGTGCTGCGGCTGGCGGTGGCCTACACCAATCTGACGACGAAGACCCGGCTCAGCGATGCCCACAACGGGCTGCGGGTGCTCCGGCGCGCCGTCGTGGAGCAGGTCGACCTGACCCAGAACCGCATGGCGCACGCCAGCGAGCTGGTCGCCCAGATCGGCGCCATGTCCATTGGCGGGCGACCAGCCCGGTATGGCGAGGAAGCCGTGCACATCCTCTACACGCCCTACGCCTCGGCCAAGGGCCAGTCGACGTGGAACGCCATCAACATCCTCGTCGACCTCATCGTCCGCTGACGATTCACCCACCACACCCGTCCCGCGCGAAACGGAGGAGAGATGAAGATCCTGCTCATCCAGGTCCTGCTCGTCGGCGGCATCGTCTACATCGTGTGGCGGCTGCTGCGCGGCCGAGGTGCGCGCGGGCAGGCGCTGCGACGCATCGCCATGGTGCTCTTCGCCCTGGCTGCCGTCGCGTCGGTCCTCTTCCCGGGCACCTGGACCAACCTGGCCCGGCTCGTCGGGGTGGGGCGCGGCACCGACATGGTGCTGTATGCCCTCGTCGTGGCCTTCCTCGGCGCCACCGTGACGACCTACCTGAAGTTCCGCGACCTGGAGAACCGCTATACGCGCCTGGCGCGCCGCATCGCCCTCGACGAGGCGCCCACGGCACGCCCTGATCCGGGCAGGTAGGGCGCCCCGCGCCCGCGACCTCAGTCCAGCTCGGGAATGACGGCGTTCTCGAAGATGGCGATCCCGCTGGTGTCGTAGGCCGCCTCCTGGAAGTAGCAGATCGCGTACGTCATACCGAGCCCTTCCATGCCGCGGAGCCGCTCGATGACCTGCTCGATCGTGCCGACCGCGGGCTGGGTGCGCATCGAGGCGAGGTTGCTCTCGACGATCCGGTCGGGCACTCCAGCGCGCCGGAAGTGCTCGGCCATCCAGGCCAGCCGTTCCTCGACGTCCCGCTCGGTATCCCCGATGACGACGTTGTAGTTCGCCGACCGGGTGATGGTGTCGAAGTCCCGGCCGACGTCGGAGCAGTGCCCGCGCAGAATCTCGCTCTTGTGGGCAAACCCCTCCGGAGCCCCGTCGAAGTTGGTGTAGTCGGCGTACTCGGCGGCGATGCGCAGCGTCTTCTTCTCGCCACCGCCGGCGACCCACATCGGTATGCCGTTGGCGGGCGAGCCCGCCACGGAGGTGCCCTGGAGGGGTCGTGGGGCACAGACCGCGCCGTCGACCGAGTAGTACTTCCCGGCGTGGGTGGCCCGCCCCTGTGTCCACATCTGGCGGAACACCTCCACCCCGTCGCGCAGGGCGCCGAGCCGGTCCCCCGCCGACGGGAAGCCGTAGCCGTAGGCCCGCCACTCGTGCTCGTACCAGCCGGCCCCGATGCCCATCTCCACCCGACCGCCGCTGACGATGTCCACGGTCGCCGCGACCTTCGCCAGGTAGGCGGGGTTGCGGTAGGCCATACAGGTGCACATCTGCCCGAGCCGGACCCTGCTGGTCGAGGCGCCGAAGGCGGCCATGAGGCTCCACGCCTCGTGGGTGGCCTCCTGCGAGGGCACCGGGACGGTGTGGAAATGGTCGTACACCCAGATCGACTCCCACTGCGGGTTGTCGTCGGCCCGGCGCGCCAGCCCGTCCATCACCCCCCAGTGCATCGCGGGGTCGATGCCGACGAGATCCATTCGCCAGCCTTGCGGGATGAACAGACCGAAGCGCATGTCCCGATCATCGCATCCTCGGCCAACGCGGTTCCGAACGGTCGTGGACGGGAGCGGGACAAGCGCCGCGGGACGTGAGACGCTGGCGCAGGGCATGCGTCGCCAACGGTGCGTCGCGTCCCGGACACCTGGAAAGGCCTGCACACCGTGACGCATACGAACGACCATCGGCTCATCCGCCGTCTTCTCGACGCACCCGCGACCTGGGCCGTGGTCGGCCTGTCCACCAACACCGACCGCACTGCGCACCGTGTCGCCCAGCGCCTCCAGGACGACCTGGGCAAGCGGGTCATCCCGGTGCACCCCAGCGCTGAGAGCGTTTTCGGCGAGACCGGCTACGCCCGACTGGCGGACATCCCCGATGGCACGACGGTCGACGTCGTGGACTGCTTCGTCCGCTCCGACCTTGTCGGCGCGGTCGTCGACGAGGCGATCGCGCAGAAGGACCGCCTCGGCATCGCCACCGTCTGGCTACAGCTCGGCGTCATCGACGCGGCAGCCGCTGATCGGGCCAAGGCGGCCGGGCTCGACGTCGTGATGGACACCTGCCCGCTCATCGAGCTGTCGACGCGCGGCGCGTGATCCGCCGGCCGCGGCGCGTGATCCGCGGGCTGGAGCCCTAGCCGTTCAGCGACCCGCGCAGCCGGCGACCCTTGGCGGCCGCCTCCTCCCGCAGGCGGTCCTGGAAGGCGAGCATCGCCTCGCGCAGGCGGTGGGCCTCGGCCCCTTCGCCACTGGCCAGAATCCGCACCGCCAGCAGACCCGCGTTGCGCGCCCCGCCCACCGAGACCGTCGCCACCGGCACGCCGGCCGGCATCTGGACGATGGACAGCAGGGAGTCCATGCCGTCCAGGTGCGCGAGCGGCACGGGCACCCCGACCACGGGCAACGGGGTCACCGAGGCGAGCATCCCCGGGAGGTGGGCGGCCCCGCCGGCGCCGGCGATGATCACGGCCAGCCCCCGTTCGGCAGCCGATCGGCCGTAGTCGATCATCTCGGTCGGCATCCGGTGGGCCGAGACGACATCGACCTCGAAGGGCACGTCGAACTCGTCGAGCACCTCCGCCGCCGAGCTCATCGTCGGCCAGTCGCTGTCGCTGCCCATGACGACCCCGACCCGGGCGTGGTCCTCGGCCATGGCTCCTCCTGGTTCACTCACGGATCGTGCCGCGCAGGTATCCCGCGGCGTGGTCGGCCCGCTCGACGAGGTCGGCGAGGTCGTCGCCGCAGACCGTGACGTGTCCGATCTTCCGTCCGACGCGGACCTGCTTGCCATACAGGTGGACCCGCAGCCCGGGGTCTCGGGCCATGACGTGACGGTAGGCCGGGTAGAGCTGCGGATCGTCCCCGCCGAGGACGTTGGCCATCACGGCATACCGCTGGCGTGGTGACGGGTCGCCGAGCGGGAGGTCCAGGACCGCCCGGAGGTGCTGCTCGAACTGACCGGTCACCGCGCCGTCCATGGTCCAGTGACCACTGTTGTGCGGTCGCATGGCGAGCTCGTTGACCAGGTATGACGGCCGGCCGTGTTCGCCCTCGACCTCGAAGAGCTCGACGGCGAGAACTCCGGTGACGTCGAGCGCACCGGCGATCCGCAGTGCGGTGTGGGTGACGTCGGCGGCCAACGCGTGGTCGAGCGCGGCGGCCGGTGCGATGGCCTGGGTGCACACACCGTCGGTCTGGATCGTCTCGGTCACCGCCCAGGCCGCTGCCTGGCCGCTGGGGCTGCGCGCGACCAGGACGGCCAGCTCACGCCGGAACGGGATCTTGGCCTCCAGCAACAGTCCGTCGCGGAATGGGCCCTCGGCCCCGGCCTGCGCCAACCAGTCGTCCAGGTCGCCGGGCGCCGTCGCGGTCAGGACGCCCTTGCCGTCATACCCACCGCGGGGTGCCTTGGCGATGATCGGCCACCCGACGGCGGCACCGAAGGCGGCCACCTCGGCCGCGCTCGAGGCGACCGTCCACGGCGGGCACGGCACACCGATCTCGGTGAGGCGGCGGCGCATGACGATCTTGTCCTGGGCGTGGACCAGCGCGGCCGGGCTGGGACGAAGGACCGCTCCGGCGTCCACGAGGGCGGCCAGCACCGCGGGCGGGACGTGCTCGTGGTCGAAGGTGACGACGTCGCAGTGCCGGGCAAAGGCCAGCACCGCGTCGAGATCGTCGTGAGCACCCACCGGTGCCGATGGCGTGACCAGGGCGGCGCTGGCATCAGGCCCCTCGGACAGGATACTCAAGGTGATCCCCAGCTCGGCTGCCGGCCCGACCATCATGCGGGCCAGTTGACCAGCACCGATGACCCCGACGACCGGGAAACCACCAGGAGCGCGCTGCGGGACCGCCACGAGCCGAAAGCCTATCGTCGTGAGTTACGCTCCCCGGGTGATGGCCACCGACCGGGCGCCCGGCACCGACCGAGGCACGTTGGCCAGGTGGCTCGACATCGCCAGGCGCGAGGTCGTCAAGTTCGGCGCGGTCGGGTTGGTCGCGTATGTCGTCGATGTCGGCGTGTTCAATCTCCTGCGCTTCGCCGGCGGCGTCGGGCCGCTGCACGCCAAGCCGTTGACCGCGAAGGTCATCTCGACCGCAGTGGCCATGCTCGTCGCGTGGTTGGGCAACCGCTACTGGACCTACCGCGACCAGCGCCGCGCGCGCGTGGACCACGAACTGCTGCTCTTCGTCGCGGCCAACATCGTCGGTATGGCGATCGCCGTGGCCTGCCTGTGGGTCTCGCACTACGCCCTGGGGATGACCGGGGCGCTGGCCGACAACATCAGCGCGAACGGTGTCGGGCTCGCGCTCGGGACAGCCTTCCGGTTCTGGGCCTACCGCACCTGGGTGTTTCGAGGCGACCCCGACCTCTAGCCGCTCAGGCCGGTCCGCCCACCGGCCGGGTGCGCGCCTCGGAGAGGAAGAGCGAGAACGTCGCGGGGACCGCCGCGGTGAGGTCGAGCCGACCGCCGATCGACTCGGCCAGGTCGCGCGCCAAGGCCAGTCCGACACCGGTGCTCTTGCCGCGGCCGCTGCTCACGGACCGTTCGAAGATGCGCGGCGCGATCGTTGCCGGCACACCGTCACCCTGATCGGTCACCTCGATCACCACGCTCGGACCGGATCGCCGCACGTCGACCGAGACCGTGCCGCGCCCGTGGACGAGGGAGTTCTCCAGCAGTGTGCTCAGGACCTGACTCAGCGCGCTGGCGGTCCCCTTGACCTGGAACCCTCGCTCGCCGTGGACATAGATGCTGCGTCGGGCCTTCTCGAAGGCGGGCTGCCACTCCTGCTGAAGGCTGGCGATGACCGCGTCGAGGGACACCTCCTGCCGGCCCGGATCGGCGGTGCGCCGGGTCCGCATCATGAGGTCATCGACCACCGACGTCAGGCGTTCCACCTGGGCGATCGCCACGGTGGCCTCTTCCTTGACGACGGCCGGGTCGTCGGTGTCGGCGATCTCCTCGAGCCGCATGAGCAGCGCGGTCAGGGGGGTACGCAGCTGGTGGGACGCGTCCGAGGCGAAGTCGCGTTCCGCCGCCAGCGATCTGGCCAGCTGCTGAGCCGAACGGGACAACACCGCCGAGACCCGGTCGATCTCGGCGATCCCGCTGTGGATCGGCTCGAGTTGGGTCTCCCCCCGGCCCAGTCGCTCGGCCGCGTCGGCGAGGTCCACCAGGGGTTCGGAGAACCGGGCGGACTCGCGATAGGTCAGGATCGCGGCGATGACGAAGCAGCCGATGAGGATGGCGAAGAAGTAGACGATCACCCACAGCAGTCGCTGGTTCTGGGAGAGAAGGAACCAGTTCTCGGCGAGGTCCGGCCGGTAGGCCACCACCCAGCCCTGCACCGCGAGCACCGGGACCGCGAGGACGAGGATGGTCTTCGCGGCCGTCCTCAGGGTGGACAGGACGAGTTGTCGACGCATGGATCAGGTGCGGTCGGGACGCTCGAAGCGGAATCCGACGCCGCGCACCGTGGAGATGAACTGCGGATGGGCCGCGTCGTCACCGAGCTTGCGGCGCAGCACCGAGATGTGCATGTCCAGGGTCTTGGTCGACCCGAACCAGGCGGTCTCCCACACCTCCCGCATGAGGTGCTCCCGCGAGACGACCTTGCCTTGCTCGCGGACGAGGACCCGCAGCAGGTCGAACTCCTTGGCGGTGAGTTGGAGTTCCTCGCCCTTGAACCAGGCCCGACGCCCATCGACATCGATCTTGGCGTAGTCATCGTCCCCGGGGAACTCGGCCACATTGCGGCGCAACAACGCGCGCACCCGGGCGAGGAGCTCGGCCAGCCGGAACGGCTTGGTGACATAGTCGTCGGCGCCGGCGTCCAGGCCGACGACGGTGTCGACTTCGTCGGCTCGGGCGGTGAGGATGAGAACCGGTGCGATCATGCCGCCGGCCCGCAACCGTCGGCACACCTCGAGCCCGTCGACGAGCGGCAGCCCCAGATCGAGCAGAACCAGGTCGGGAGTCACCAGGGCCGCATCGAGGGCCGCCTGGCCATCGGGGCACACCTCGACGTCATACCCCTCCCGGCGCAGTGCTCTGGCCAGCGGGTCCGAGATTGCCGGGTCGTCCTCGGCGAGGAGCACGCGCGTCATACGGTCATGCTAGGCGCTACCCGTTCGGGGCTCCCGCTGCAGGCCAGCGTGGCGCGCGCTTCTCGTTGAAGGCGGCCACCCCTTCGGCCCGGTCCGGGGAGAACGCCGTGGCACGCCAGCAGCCGTCCTCGATCTCCAGCCCGCTGGCCAGGTCCACGTCAAAGCCGAGCCGCATGGACTTCTTGGCGTTGCGGACCCCGACCGGTGAGTTGGCGCTGATCGTGCGGCAGATCTCCAACGCCCGGTCCCGCGCGCCGCCAGCGGGCACGACCTCGTCGAGCGCACCCAGGGCCGCCGCCTCGTGGGCGGTGAGGCGCCGTGCCGTGAAGATCATCGACGCCGCGCGGGACCAGCCCACCCGGCGGGTGAGCAGTTGGGTGCCGCCGCCGGCGGGGATGACACCCACCGCGACCTCGGGCAGCCCGACGAGGGAGGAATCCCCGGCAACGATGAGATCGCACGACAGGGCCAGCTCGAATCCTCCGCCGAGCGCGACACCGTCGACGGCCGCGACCGCCGGGACGGGGAGGTCCAAGACCGAGCGGTAGGCCGCCCGGGCGATCGGCCGCTGAGCGAGGAGCTGGGCGTCGGTGAACCCGTTGCGCTCCTTCAGATCGGCACCCGCGCAGAACACCTTCGGGTGCGTGCTGGTGAGAAACGCCGCGCGAGCCGTCGGGCTCTCGGCGACCTCATGGCAGGCCGCCGCGATGGCCATGGCCATCGCGGTGGACACCGAGTTCAGCGCGTCGGGCCGGTCCAGGATGATCTCGGCCACCAACCCCTCGTCGTGCCACTCGACCCGGCACCCGGCCGTGGACTCGCTCACTGGTCGCCCTCCTCGTCGCGGGTCGGGGCTGCGGCCGGCGCTTCGGCTGGCTCGGTGGCCCGGGACACCACCCATGGAACCACCTCACCGACCCCGCGCAGGGCACGACGGCGCCGACGACGCAACACGTATGCCGGGTCGCCCCGCAGGGCCTCGGCAACTGCTTCGTCGACGACGACCGTCCCGGGGGCGGCGATGCCCGTCAGCCGGCTGGCCCGGTTGACCGTCTCGCCGAAGACGTCCCCGAGGCGGGAGACGACCGGGCCCGAAGCAAGACCGACGCGGACGTCCGGGAGCAGCTCGTCGGCCCCCATGGCCTCGGCGAGGTCCACGGCGATACCGCTGGCCGCCTCCACCGTCACCGCGACGAACAACACCTCGTCCCCGACGGTCTTGATGACTCGCCCGCCCCGGTCGGTGACGACGTCCGAAGCGACCATCTCGAAGCGCTGCACCACCCGAGCCACTTCGCGCTCGGACAGGGTGCGCACCAGATGGGTGAACGACACCAGATCGGCGAACCCGACAAACCGGTGCACCCCATCCGCCTCGGCCGCGTCCCCGGAGTCGGCGATCATCCGGTTGAGGGCGTCGGTGAGGTGCCGACGCCACACATAGAGCAGCAGCGGCTCAAGCTCGTCGGCCATCGCGAGCAGGACGGTGGCGGCCTCCCGCGCCGTCTCCGGCGCCGGGACGGCGCGCGGTCCGTCGGCATCTTGGCCCTGCCGGGTCAGCTCGGCGCCGGCGAGGCTCTCTGCGACCAGGGTGGCTTGCCAGATGGACAGCCGGTCCATGCTGCGCGCCAGCGCCCGGGTCATCGCCAGGGCCGTCGCCTCGTCGAGCAGCTCCGCCCGGACCATCCGCGCGACGCCGCGCAGGGCGTGGACGTCTGCCTCGGCGAACGCCGGAGCATCGGTGCCGACGACGGGAAAGCCCAGGGCATGCCACAGTTTGCGCGCGCTGCGGACCGACACCTCGGCCTGGCGGCTCACCTCGCGACGGTTGTGGACCATCGGTCCGCCGAGCAGCGCCCGGGCGATGTCGTCCGGCTCGGTGCCGCTCACTGGCTCGTCGGCGGCCCGGCGGTGCCGTCCCGAGGAGCGATCCATGCCGCCATCATGCCAACCTCATCCCAGGTGCGCCCGATCAGCCGGCATGCCGCAGGTGGATGACATCGCCCGCCGAGACGGCCACCCGGCCTGACCCGGTGCCGACGACCAGGCGACCCTCGTCGTCGATGGACTCGGCCACCCCGAGCAGGTCCGCGGTCCCGGGTCGGGCCACCCGGACCTCGCGCCCGAGGGTCACGCACCGATCGGCATACCGGCGTTGCGCGGCGGACCTGGCCGATCCGGTGTCGGACCAGGCGCGCACCTGCTCGGCCAGGGCGACGCCCAGCGCCGCGACCAGGCCCTCCCGGACCGCGGCCGTCGCCGTGTCGGCCGCCCCGGCCAGGGCCAGTGAGGTGCCGGTGTCGACAGGGATCTCAGGACGAGTCTGATCCACGTTGAGCCCCACGCCCACGGCCACCACGGCATCGGTCGGGCAGAGTTCGCAGAGGATCCCGCAGACCTTGCGTTCGTCGTCCTGGAGCAGCAGGACGTCGTTGGGCCACTTCAGCCCGGCCCCGAGGCCGGTGCGCGCCTCGATCGCCTCGCAGACGGCCACTCCGGTGAGCAGCGGCAGCCACCCCAAGGAGGCAGCGTCGGGAACCGGGACGCAGAACGTGCCGGTGAGGGCGGCCCGATCCGGGGTCTGCCACCCTCGCGCGAGGCGGCCGCGCCCGCTCACCTGGTGCTCGGTGAGCACGACCCGGCCCGGTCGGGGGTCACGCAGGGCCTCGGCATTGGTCGACCCCAGCCGGGGATGGATCTCCACGGTGTTCCACGGGCTGTGCGGCCCCACCATCGCTGCGGTCAGCCGGTCGACATCGAGGGACTCACGCACCCCGCGAGCCTAGTGGTCCACAATCCTCACGTGGAGCATCCCGAGACCCCAGACTCCCGGGGGCGCACCGTTCCGGCCGCCCGCCACGCGGTCCGGCTCCTCGGGGCGCTGGCCCGCAGCGCCGAACCGGTGCCGGCGGCGACGCTGTCACGCCGGCTGGGGCTGCCCCGTTCGTCCACCTATCACCTCTTGGCCACCCTGGTCGATGAAGGCTTTGTGACCCACCTGCCCTCCGGCGCGGGCTACTCCTTGGGGTTGGCGGCCTTCGAGCTGGGCACGGCATACACCCGCCAGGCGCCCCTGGCCCGGCTGGCCCGGCCGGTGGTGCGCCGGCTCGTGGAGCAGACGTCGCACAGCGCCCACTGCGCGGTCCTCCACGGCCGGGACGTCCTCTATGTCGTGGAGGAACGGGCGCCAGATCGGCCGGTGCTCGTCTCCGACGTCGATGTCCGGTTGCCGGCCGCGGTGACCGCCAGCGGCCTGGCGATGCTCGCGGGGCTGCCGGCGGCGCAGGTGCGGGCCCTCTACCCGGAGCCGAGCAGTCTGGTGCGTCGACACGAAGCAGGGCCGGCGACGCCGGGCCAACTACGCACCGTGCTGAGCCGGGCCCGGCAGGACGGGTTCTCGGTCGAGGAGGGCTGGGTGACCGCAGAGT
This sequence comes from Actinomycetota bacterium, assembly GCA_052034115.1. Lineage (GTDB taxonomy): Bacteria > Actinomycetota > Actinomycetes > Actinomycetales > Dermatophilaceae > Lutibacillus. The sequence continues at coordinate 3,140 of JBPOIZ010000024.1, read as the reverse complement.
GGTATTCGGTCGGCGTTGCCGTCGCCGACCCGGGTGGCCATCCCGTGGCCGCGCTGGCCTTGACGTATCCGAGACGTGCGGACTCCTCGGTGCAGCGGCGTCGGTTGGCTGCCGTGCTGCAGCTCGCCGCCGACGAGGTGGCCCGGCGGCTGCGCGGGCCCCGGGGTCAGGCCGGGTCGAGCGCCGCCGCGAGAGGCACGCCGGGCCGGTAGGCAAGGTGGAGGTGACTCGGAGCATCGAGCACGGTGAGGTGGGCGCGTCGACCCACGCAGAGCACCCCCAGGTCGTCTCGTCGCAGGGCGCGCGCCCCCCCGAGCGTGGCCGCCTGCACGGCTTCACCTGGCGTCAGGCCCATCTCCCGAACGGCCACGGCAATGACGAAAGGCATCGACGTGGAGTAGCACGTGCCCGGGTTGCAGTCGGTGGCCAGGGCGATCCGGACCCCGGCGTCGAGGAGCCGACGCGCATCGGGGTAAGGCGACCTGGTGCTGAACTCCACTCCGGGCAGGAGGGTCGCCACGGTCGAGCCGCCGGCCAGCGCGTCGATGTCGGTGTCGTCGAGGAAGGTGCAGTGGTCGACACTGGCCGCGCCGAGCTCCACCGCGAGGCGAACCCCTGGACCAGGGCCGAGTTGATTTCCGTGGACGCGGGCACCCAATCCTGCGGCGAGGCCGGCGGTGAGGACGCCCCGCGCTTCCTCCACGTCGAAGGCGTGCGGGCTGTGTGGCTCGCAGAACACGTCGACCCACCGCGCATAGGGCGCACAGGCCCGCAACATCGGCCCGGTGACCAGGGCAACGTATTCGGCTCGTCGACCGGAATATTCCGACGGCACGACGTGCGCACCGAGAAAGGTCGTCTCGTCCGTGACCTCCCTGGCCAGGCGCAGCAGGCGGGCCTCCGACGCGACGTCGAGGCCGTAGCCCGACTTGATCTCGATGGTTGTCGTGCCCTGGCGGCGCAACTCGGCGAGCCGCGCCGCCAGCAGGCCGCGCAGCTCGTCGTCGGTCGCCGCTGCCGTGGCGCTGACGGTCGTGGCGATACCGCCGCCGTCATACCGACGCCCGGCCATGCGCGCGGCGAACTCCGCGGACCGATCGCCGGCGAAGACGAGGTGCGAGTGGCTGTCGACGAACCCCGGTATGACGGCCCGTCCACCCAGGTCGCGACGTTCGTCGGCCGATGGGGCGTCGACCGCCCGGCCCAGCCACTGCAGCACCCCGCCCTCGACGACCACGGCGGCCTGCTCGATCGTGCCCAGCGGGTCCGCTCCAGCCGTGGCGGGATGAGTGGGATCGTTCGTGATGAGTTCGGCGATGCCGGTGAACAGGGTGGCCGGCATACCGGTCAGCCCGCCTGGCTGCGCAGCACCACGAGCGTGGCCGCCTCGGCGGCCGCCGCCCGGTCCTTGGTCAGCGCCCACGCGGAGTCGGCGCGGGCCAACAGGGCGGACCGAGCGGCCTCGTCGTCGAGGCCCGGCAGGTTGATGCAGACGTTCTGGTAGGCGCCAGATGCCGCAGCGAGTGCCATCGCAGCACCGGTGCCGGCATCGGAGCGCGTCACCGGCATCCCGATCCGGGCCGCCTCGAGACACAGCGCGACCACCTCGGGCGCAGCCTCCAGGGTGATCATCGGCACCTCGATCGTGGCGACCGTGGCATCGCGCATCGCCACGGCGCGAGCCTGCGCTTCGGCAGCGGTGCCTTGGGGCAGCCGGATCGCCGCCAGGTAGGCGTCGAACGCCGCGGTGTCGGCGTCGACCGCGGCGAGCAAGCGGTCCTTGAGGGCCTGGCCGGCGACCGCGAGCCGCTCCAGGTCGGCCGCGCTGCCTTCGAAACCGCGTTTGGGATGGGTCAGGTTGGCGACCATGGCGGCCAGGCCGGCGCCGAGCGCTCCCGCGAGGGCGGCGACCGAGCCGCCGCCCGGGGCCGGCGAATCGCTGGAGAGCTCGTCGGTGAACGCGGCCACGGACCTGCCGACAAGCGGACCCGGCCCGGTCAGCCGATACTCGATGACCCGTTCCTGCGGGTCGAACGCCTTGACCTCGGACAGGCCGAGGGTGCGCGTGGCGATGTCGACGAGGGTGGCCTCCGGCACCCCCATGGATCGGCCCATCCGGGTGAGGTAATGGCGGCCGGCATCCAGGAGCGCGGCGCGCGGCACCATGCCGACCAGCTCGGAACCGGTGACGCGCAGGCCGTGGACGGTGGCCCGCTCGACGCAGGTGTCGAAGACGACGTGCAGCGGAGTGGCCTCCAGGTCGGTGACGTTGATGGAGACCTGGGCACAGCCGTACTCGGGGATAGTCCACCCGACCGCCTTGATGCCCTTGAGCAGGCCGGCGTCCCAGATCTCCCGACCCGCGTCGTCGAGCACCGGCTTGCCCGCCGCGTCGAGGCGCTTGCGGCCCTTCTCCCGGATGTCTGCGGCGATCCGCGCGGCGAGGCGCTTGTCGGTCGTGTTGATGTTGACGTTGTAGGCGATCAGGAAGGGGCGGGCGCCGACGATCGTCGCGCCGGCGCGGGGACGCAGCTGCACCGGGCCGAAATCCGGCCGCCATACCGGGTCGGCGAGCTTGGCAGCGAGCCCCTCGTACTCCCCCGCGCGCACGTCGGCGAGATTGCGCCGGGCCGGGCTGGAGGCGGCGTGCTCGTAGAGGTATACCGGCACGTCGAGCTCGGCGCCGATGCGCTCGCCGAGGCGAGAAGCCAGGTCGGCGCATTCGGCCATGGTCACGCCGGAGACCGGCACGAACGGGACGACGTCGACGGCTCCCATCCGGGCGTGTGCCCCATGGTGGGTGCGCATGTCGATCAGGTCCAGAGCGGTCCGGACCAACTGCCAGGCGCCCTCGAGCACCGCCTCGGGCTCGCCGACGAAGGTGATGACGGTGCGGTTGGTCTCGGCGCCCGGGTCGACGTCGAGGACGGTCACCCCCGGCACCGCGGCGGCGGCCGCCGCGACCGCGCGGTAGACCTCCGGCCGCCGGCCCTCGGAGATGTTGGGAACGCACTCGACGACCTTCACGGCCTCACCCTTCTCGCGCCTGGCGACGTCGCCCGTCACTCACGGTCCATTGCACCGCGCCCCTGGCCCCGGCGCCTCCCCCCATCCCGATTCCCCGTCTCGGATCTCAGACA